>NZ_JAGYGJ010000042.1:0-57960 GCF_019947405.1 Pseudomonas sp. GL-B-26
TGAAGGGCCGTCGAAGACTACGACGTTGATAGGTTGGGTGTGTAAGCGCTGTGAGGCGTTGAGCTAACCAATACTAATTGCCCGTGAGGCTTGACCATATAACACCCAAGCAATTTGCTGACCTGAAGAGGCACCAGATTGCGGTGTGTGAAGACGACACAAGTCGAAAATTCGCAACGCAACACACAAATCTATTGCATACCCAATTTGCTGAAACGTCGAAAGACGGCTCAGTACCCGAATTTCTTGACGACCATAGAGCATTGGAACCACCTGATCCCATCCCGAACTCAGCAGTGAAACGATGCATCGCCGATGGTAGTGTGGGGTTTCCCCATGTGAGAGTAGGTCATCGTCAAGATTAAATTCCGAAACCCCTATCTGCGTCTGCAGGTAGGGGTTTTGTTTTGTCCTCGAAAAAAGCATCCTGAGACTGGTACGGAGGTTGAGTTTGTATCTGGTTTGTAACCGTCCGGCCAACACATCTTCCTGATCCCCGCGTTTAAGGCTACGGGGGCTGCCTTTGTCGATGTCAGCTACGCGGATCGAGCTTCGGCTCTAGATAGATCTACGGAAGTTCTGATGGCATCAATTACGTCTTGAGCGAGCGCCATAACTGTCGTTGTACTGACTTCAATCCGGCTGACAATGTCTTCTCTCGGGCCCTGTTTCCAGGCAGCGCTTGCGTAAAAAACATCTTGAGATACTTGGCGATGGATCTCGCTTTCATAGGAGCGAATCAGGTGATAGCTGTCACAATCATGTAATGAGCTGCCATAAGAAACGACATCTATGCCAGATTCTAGGTGAAGCGGTACACTTACATTCTGCATTATTTGATGAAAATCCAATCCCGATCCTGGCTTTAAGGTATACATCAGGATTTCAATAATTCGAGTCATTCCAAGTCTTCCATGTGGAGTTTCAACGTGAGCATCCGTACATCCCAGCTTACGTTATTAGGCGGGAGTCCAGCTATGCGGCAGCAGTTGCGTAATCTCATTCGCTCGCTGCGTCGGTAGGCGTGTAAGGACGTCCTTTAAATAAGCGTACGGATCATGCTCGTTGAGCCGCGCAGACTGGATTAAGCTCATGATCGCCGCCGCCCGATGCCCGCTGCGTAACGACCCTGCGAAGAGCCAGTTCTTGCGTCCAAGAGCCCACGGCCGGATCTGGTTCTCTGCCCAATTATTGTCAATGGGTACGGCCCCGTCATCAAGGTAGCGCGACAGCGCTGCCCAGCGTTTCAAGCTGTAATCCAATGCTCTGCTGATGGCTGAGCCTTCAGGCACGAGATCACGCTGGGCAATCATCCAGGCATGCAGCATATCCATCACCGGTACCGCTTTTTCTTGCCGTTTTCGGCGCCGTAAATCCGGCTCCAGATCGTGAACTTCACGTTCGATTTCGTACAGCAACTGGATATAACGCAGGGCCTGTCTAGATGCCGAAAAACGTCCTGAATCCCAAAACCGTCGGGGACCACTATTGGTTTGGACAGCAATCGAGGCACGACATCGAGGTCGTGGGGCGCACTCTTGGTCGAGCAGCAGAATGTCGGATCGGTCCGCACTGCATGAAAATAATGGGCTGCTGCCCATCTCTGCGCACTGGGGGTTGCCGTGAGTCCCCGAACGTACCGCGCGGTCGCGCTCCCGACTCCCAGGAACACCTGCAAGCGCTCTTGCAAGAATGTTGAGTGTTATCAGGGATCAAGGCCCCTGCGACCTGTGAGGGTTGTCCACTAACGCGGGACTGGCGGCTCCTTACGGCCGGGAGCTTGGGCATCTCATGATCTGGCCTCCTGAACACTTCCGAAGAAGTGGGCGGGTGGAGGCGGCGCTGCAATCCTCGACGGCAACCGGCTGGTGGTCTTACTCAGCGCCTGAAGAAATTCCGGCAGCTTGCTTTCACGCAAATGCGGAGAGTACTCAGGGGAAGGCGGCGCCAGCGCGATGGCATGAAGTTCTGAAGCCGGATTGTGTTCGCACACCCCCCCCTCCCCGCGCAATCGCCTGACTGAAAAACTTCTTGAGCCAGGTCCGGGCTTTGTCTGCCACATTGAACGCCCCGCGCTTTTCGATGCTGGCCTGCAACTTCGCGCAGTCGGCGCGATTGATGTGTTCCAGCTGCATCTCGCCGAGTGCCGGTAGCAGATCCTTGTCGAGGTAGTCGCGAATCTTCTTTAACGTCGCATGGCTGCGGCCGGAGTCGGCCTTGAACTGATACCAGTACTCCGTAGCTCGCCTGAAGGTGTTGAGCCCAGCCTCCCGTTGCTGCTGCTTGTCATCCCGCCGCTTGGCGCCAGGGTTGATGTCGTTCTTGAGCAGCTTCCGGCATTCAGCAGTCGTTCACGAGCCTCCTGCGGCTTGGACACTTTGAGTTGCAAGGCGGTGAGGGGCATGGCTGTACACATCCGGTTCTCGAACTGGAATCTGTACAGAAAATGTACCAAGAAGAGGCTGGCTTGCGAGGGATGGAACCCCAAAGACCAAAAAGCCCGCAGTTAGCGGGCTCTAGGGGTGTTGCGTAGACGCTGGTAGTCGTCTATGTACTGCAAATGGTGCCCCGAGGGAGACTCGAACTCCCACTCCTTTCGAAAACGGATTTTGAATCCGCCGCGTCTACCAATTCCGCCATCAGGGCTCAATGGCGGCGAAGTATAGAGATGAGATAACCGTCGGTCAATCAGGTACATGGAGAATTTTTGATATTTCCGCTAGACTTCCCGGCCCTGCTAGACGAACCCCATCATGCGCGTTGCTGACTTTACCTTCGAGCTCCCTGATTCGCTGATCGCTCGCCATCCTTTGGCTGAGCGTCGCAACAGTCGCCTGTTGACCCTTGATGGGGTCAGCGGCGCCCTGGCACACCGTCAATTCACTGATTTGCTCGAGCATTTGCGCCCGGGTGATTTGATGGTGTTCAACAATACCCGGGTGATTCCGGCGCGGCTGTTTGGCCAGAAGGCTTCCGGCGGCAAGCTGGAAATCCTGGTGGAGCGGGTGCTCGACAGTCATCGCGTGCTGGCCCATGTGCGGTCCAGCAAGTCGCCGAAGCCGGGGTCGAAGATCCTGATCGACGGCGGTGGTGAAGCCGAGATGCTGGCGCGTCACGATGCGCTGTTTGAGCTGGGCTTTGCCGAAGAGGTGTTGCCGCTGCTCGACCGCGTCGGTCACATGCCGTTGCCTCCTTATATAGACCGCCCGGATGAAGGCTCGGACCGCGAGCGTTATCAGACGGTCTACGCCGAGCGTTTGGGTGCGGTAGCAGCGCCGACGGCGGGGCTGCATTTCGATCAGCCGCTGATGGAGGCGATTGCCGCCAAGGGCGTCGAGACTGCGTTCGTGACGTTGCACGTGGGTGCGGGCACGTTCCAGCCAGTGCGCGTCGAGAAGATCGAAGACCACCACATGCACAGTGAGTGGTTGGAAGTCGGTCAGGACGTGGTCGATGCAGTTGCAGCCTGCCGCGCTCGCGGTGGTCGCGTGGTGGCGGTGGGGACCACCAGCGTGCGCTCCCTGGAAAGCGCTGCGCGCGATGGTGTGCTCAAGCCGTTCAGTGGCGACACCGACATCTTTATTTACCCGGGCCGCCCGTTTCATGTGGTCGATGCCCTGGTCACCAACTTTCACTTACCCGAATCCACGCTGTTGATGCTGGTTTCGGCGTTCGCCGGTTATCCCGAAGCCATGGCCGCTTATAAAGCCGCCGTTGAGCATGGTTACCGCTTTTTCAGCTACGGTGATGCGATGTTTATCACCCGTAATCCCGCACCACGTGGCCCTGAGGAAACAGAATGAGTCGCACCAGTCGCATGTCTTTTGAGCTTCTTGCCACCGATGGCAAGGCTCGTCGCGGTCGTTTGACCTTCCCGCGCGGTACCGTCGAGACCCCGGCGTTCATGCCGGTGGGCACGTATGGCACGGTCAAGGGCATGTTGCCGCGGGATATCACCGCCACGGGCGCGGAAATCATTCTGGGCAACACCTTCCACTTGTGGCTGCGTCCTGGCACCGAAGTGATCAAGAAGCACGGCGATCTGCACGATTTCATGCAGTGGAAAGGCCCGATTCTGACCGACTCCGGCGGTTTCCAGGTGTTCAGCCTGGGCGCGATGCGCAAGATCAAGGAGGAGGGCGTGACCTTCGCTTCTCCGGTCGACGGCGCCAAAGTGTTCATGGGCCCGGAAGAGTCGATGCAGGTCCAGCGCGATCTGGGCTCGGACATCGTGATGATTTTCGACGAATGCACCCCGTACCCAGCCGATGAAGACGTCGCGCGGGTGTCCATGGAGCTGTCGTTGCGCTGGGCCAAGCGTTCGAAAGAGGCCCATGGCGACAACACTGCGGCGCTGTTCGGCATTGTTCAGGGCGGCATGCACCAGGATCTGCGCATGCGCTCCCTGGAAGGTCTCGACAATATCGGCTTCGATGGTCTGGCCATTGGCGGTCTGTCGGTGGGCGAGCCGAAGCACGAGATGATCAAGGTCCTGGATTACCTGCCGGGTCAGATGCCGGCTGACAAACCTCGTTACCTTATGGGCGTTGGCAAACCGGAAGATCTGGTTGAGGGTGTGCGCCGCGGTGTGGACATGTTCGATTGCGTGATGCCAACCCGTAATGCCCGCAATGGGCATCTGTTCATTGATACAGGCGTGCTGAAGATCCGTAACGCGTTCCATCGCCATGATGATTCGCCGCTGGATCCGACCTGCGATTGCTACACCTGCCAGAACTTCTCCCGTGCTTATCTGCACCATCTGGACAAGTGTGGCGAAATGCTGGGTAGCATGTTGAATACCATCCACAATTTGCGCCATTACCAGGTGCTTATGGCTGGTTTGCGCGAGGCTATTCAACAGGGTACATTGGCCGCCTTTGTCGATGCCTTCTACGCCAAACGCGGGCTTCCTGTTCCGCCTTTGGACTGAGTTTTCTGACCCCAAGATTCAACATTTGCAACTGGAGTGCTAAATGAGCTTTTTTATCTCTAATGCCATGGCTGACGCTGCTGCACCTGCTGCAGGCCCAATGGGCGGCGGCTTTGAGTGGATTTTCCTGGTCGGTTTCCTGGTCATCTTCTACCTGATGATCTGGCGTCCACAGGCCAAGCGCGCCAAAGAGCAGAAAAACCTGCTGAGCAGCCTGCAGAAAGGCGACGAAGTTGTTACCACCGGTGGTATCGCCGGCAAGATCACTAAAGTGGCAGACGACTTCGTTGTTCTGGAAGTTTCCGACACCATCGAAATGAAGTTCCAGAAAGGCGCCATCGCCGCCACGCTGCCAAAAGGCACGCTGAAAGCGATCTAAGTTTCAACTTCTACTCAATCGACGGGGCGCGCAAGGCGCCCCGCGTCATAAGCGGGCGGCGTGATGCTGAACAAATACCCTCTGTGGAAATACATTCTGATCCTGGCGGTGCTGGCGGTCGGTCTGATTTATTCCGCTCCCAATCTATATCCTGATGACCCGGCCATTCAGGTCAGCGGTGCAAGCACTGCGCTGCAAGTCAATCAGGCTGATCTGGATCGTGTGAGCGCAGCGCTCAAGGAATCCGGGATCAACGTCAAGGCTGCCACCCTGGCAGCAAACGGCAAGGGCGGTCTGATTCGTCTGACCAAGGCTGAAGACCAGCTACCTGCCAAGGACGTCGTACGCAAGGCATTGGGTGATGACTACGTCGTTGCACTGAACCTGGCACAAACCACCCCGCAATGGCTGCGCAGCCTGGCCGCGCACCCGATGAAGCTGGGTCTGGACTTGTCCGGTGGTGTGCACTTCCTGCTGGAAGTGGACATGGACAAAGCGCTCGATGCGCGCCTGAAAGTCTACGAAGGCGACGTCAAGAGCCTGTTGCGTAAAGAGAAGCTGCGCTATCGCAGCCTGCCGCAACTCAACGGTGCCATTCAGCTGGGCTTCACTGATGAAGCAACCCGCGAACAAGCCCGTACGCTGATCCGCAAGAGCTTCAATGATTTCGACATTGTTCCGGCCGACCTCAATGGCCAACCGGTACTGCGTCTGGCGATGACCCCGGCCAAGCTGGCGGAAATCCGTGAATACTCCATCAAGCAGAACTTGACCACGGTACGTAACCGCGTCAACGAGCTGGGTGTTGCCGAGCCAATCGTTCAGCGTCAGGGCGCCAACCGCATCGTGGTTGAGCTGCCGGGCGTGCAGGACACTGCCGAAGCCAAGCGTATCCTCGGCAAGACGGCCAACCTTGAGTTCCGTCTGGCCGCTGAGCCAGGTGCTTCGAAAGCCACTTCCGAAACCTTCGAGTTCCGTGAAGGCAATCGTCCGCCAGCACAGATCGAGCGTGGCTTGATCATCACTGGCGACCAGGTGACGGACGCCAAGGCTGGCTTCGGCGAGCACGGCACGCCAGAAGTGAACATCCGTCTGGATGGCCACGGTGGCGAGCTGATGAGTCGTGCGACTCGCAGCAACGTCGGTCGCAGCATGGCAGTGATCTTTATCGAGCAACGTCCGGTTACCACTTACGTCAAGCAAGTGGTTAACGGCGTCGAGAAAGACGTGCCGGTCCAGACGTTCAAGGAAGAGAAAAAGATCATCAGCCTGGCGACCATCCAGTCGCCGCTGGGTGCTCAGTTCCGCATCACTGGCCTGAACGGCCAGGGCGAGTCGTCCGAACTGGCGCTGCTGCTGCGTGCCGGTGGTCTGGCTGCACCGATGTACTTCGCTGAAGAGCGCACCATTGGCCCGAGCCTGGGTGCCGACAACATCGTCAAGGGTATCGATGCATCGCTGTGGGGCATGCTGTTTGTCTCGCTGTTCATCATGGCCATCTACCGCTTCTTCGGCATCATCGCCACCGTCGCGCTGGCGGTGAACATGGTGCTGCTGCTGGCCTTGATGTCGCTGCTGGGGGCAACGCTGACCCTGCCGGGTATCGCCGGTATCGTATTGACCATGGGTATGGCCGTCGACGCCAACGTTCTGATCTTCTCGCGGATACGTGAAGAGATCGCGGCAGGCATGACCGTACAACGGGCAATCAACGAAGGCTTCGGCCGGGCATTCACCGCGATTCTCGACGCCAACCTGACAACCTTGTTGGTCGGCGGGATTCTCTTTGCGATGGGCACCGGCCCGGTCAAAGGTTTCGCAGTGACCATGTCCCTCGGGATCTTTACCTCGATGTTCACGGCCATCATGGTGACCCGCGCGATGGTCAACCTGATCTTCGGCGGTCGTGACTTCAAGAAGTTGTGGATTTAAGGGGCTGCCATGTTACGTACAATCAACTTCATGGGCGTTCGCAACTTTGCGTTCGGCGTCACATTGTTCCTTACCGCACTGGCATTGTTCAGTGTTGCCACCAAGGGCATGAACTGGGGGCTGGACTTCACCGGCGGTACGCTCATTGAGCTGACCTACGAGCGTCCGGCCGATGTCACCAAGGTGCGTGAGCAACTGGCCACTTCGGGTTATCACGAGGCAATCGTGCAGAGCTTCGGTGCGACTACCGATTTGCTGGTGCGCATGCCGGGTGAAGACCCGCAGCTGGGTCATCAAGTGGCAGAAGCGCTGCTGAAAGTCGGCGGCGACAACCCGGCGACGGTCAAGCGCGTCGAGTTCGTCGGCCCGCAGGTGGGTGAAGAGCTGCGCGACCAGGGCGGCCTCGGCATGCTGATGGCGCTCGGCGGCATCCTGATCTACCTGGCTTTCCGCTTTCAGTGGAAGTTTGCGGTTGGTGCCATTGTTTCGCTGATCCACGACGTGATCGTGACCATCGGTATCCTGTCGTTCTTCCAGATCACCTTCGACCTGACGGTGTTGGCGGCGGTACTGGCGATCATTGGTTACTCGCTCAACGACACCATCGTGGTATTCGACCGGGTTCGTGAGAACTTCCGTGTGCTGCGCAAGGCGTCCTTGATCGAGAACATCAACATCTCGACTACCCAGACCCTGCTGCGGACCATGGCAACGTCGATCTCCACTTTGCTGGCGATCGCGGCCCTGTTGTTCTTTGGTGGCGACAACCTGTTCGGCTTCTCCATCGCGCTGTTTATCGGTGTGTTGGCGGGTACTTACTCGTCGATCTACATCGCCAACGTCGTGCTGATCTGGCTGAACCTGAGCACTGAGGATCTGATTCCTAGTGTGGCTACCGATAAGGAAGTCGACGACCGCCCATAACGGCTATCGTTTTCCAGCTGTCGGCCGAAAAGGCGCGAGTGTTGAACTCGCGCCTTTTTTTATGCTCCAAGGCTAGGAGAAGCGCGGGCATGTCCCGCATGTGATGGTCAGGAGGTTCATGTGAACAAGTCGATGCTGGTTGGTGCAGTATTGGGTGCTGTTGGTGTGACGGCCGGAGGTGCTGTTGCCACCTACAGCCTTGTCAAAAAAAGCGGCCCTGAGTATGCGCAAGTTCTGGCCGTTGAACCGGTCAAGACACAAATCAAGACGCCACGTGAAGTATGCAAGGATGTTGCAGTAACCCGGCAAGCGCCGGTGAAAGATCAGCATCAGATCGCCGGTACCGTGGTCGGTGCGTTGGCGGGTGGTCTGCTGGGTAATCAGATCGGCGGCGGCACCGGCAAGAAAATTGCTACGGTCGCAGGCGCTGTCGGTGGTGGTTACGCCGGCAATAAGGTTCAGGAAGGCATGCAGGAGCGCGACACCTACACCACGACTCAGACGCGGTGTAATACCGTGAATGACATCAGTGACAAGGTCGTAGGTTATGACGTCCGTTATTCGCTGGACGGCAAGGAAGGCAAAGTGCGGATGGATCGCGACCCGGGCAACCAGATTCCGGTCGATAAGGAAGGCAAGCTGATCCTGGGGCAGAACGAAGAGAATCGCTAAATACTCAGGTTTGAGATTCAAAAAGAAGCACCCTTCGGGGTGCTTTTTTTGTGCCTGAAATCCGGTCTCGGAAACACCCAAAACCCAATGTGGGAGCGGGCTTGCTCGCGAAAGCGGTGTGTCATTCACTGTAAATGCTGAATGTTAGACCGCGTTCGCGAGCAAGCCCGCTCCCACAAGGGGTTGGTGGTGAGGCACAAATTTCGGGCATAAAAAAAGCACCCCGAAGGGTGCTTTTTTGTGGCTGCTCGCTTAGCGCCTCAGCGAGGCCGGCAGGTGCGGCTGGATGGCCGTCAGTACTGCTTTGAAGCATTTGGTATTGCCGGCAACGACGTGGCCTTTCTCAAGGAAGTCGTGACCGCCGGTGAAGTCGCTCACCAGGCCGCCTGCTTCCTGGATCAGCAGGGCGCCAGCAGCCATGTCCCACTCGGACAGGCCCGACTCCCAGAACGCGTCGAAACGGCCGGCCGCTACGTAAGCCAGGTCCAGGCTCGCCGAGCCAGCACGGCGGATGCCGGCAGTTTGGCCAACCAAGGCGCGGAACATGCCCAGGTAGTTGTCGAGGTTGTCCATCTGGTCATCGCGGAACGGGAAGCCGGTACCCAGCAGGGCGCCGTCCAGGCTGGTGCGGCCGCTGACGCGCAGACGACGACCGTTCAGTTGAGCGCCGCGACCACGGCTGGCGGTGAATTCTTCCTGGCGAACCGGGTCCAGAACAACAGCGTGTTCCAGGCGACCGCGGTATTTGCAGGCGATGCTGACAGCGAAGTGAGGAATGCCGCGCAGGAAGTTGGTGGTGCCGTCCAGTGGGTCGATGATCCACAGGTAGTCTTCGCCTTCGCCGCTACCCGGGTGCATGCCGGTTTCTTCGCCGAGAATGCCGTGGGTAGGGTAGGCCTTGCGCAGCGCGTCGATGACTTTCTGTTCGGCGGCGCGATCCACCTCGGATACGTAATCCTTGGCGTCTTTTTCGTCGACCTTGATGGTATCCAGGCGCTCGATGGAGCGGAAGATCAATTCACTGGCGCTGCGGGCGGCGCGCAGCGCGATATTCAGCATGGGCTGCATGGATGTGTCACCTAAGGTTGTTAAAGAAAGCCGGGCATTCTATCAGAACTTTTCTACAGGTGAAGGTTGGTGTTCGCTTTCATAGCTTAACGGTAGGTTGAGCTGTAAGATTCTGCTCCCATTAAAGTGTTCGAGAGCGCCTCCCTTGCTGCAAAACATTCGTGTCGTCCTGGTCAATACCAGCCATCCCGGGAATATCGGCGGGGCTGCGCGTGCCATGAAGAACATGGGCCTGTCGCGGCTGGTGCTGGTCGAACCGCGGTTGTTCCCGCATCACGAAGCCGATGCTCGTGCTTCCGGTGCCGGTGACATCCTTGAAAACGCGCAAGTCGTCGCCACCTTGGAAGATGCCTTGGTTGGCTGCAATCTGGTGCTCGGCACGAGCGCCCGTGACCGTCGCATTCCCTGGCCGTTGCTCGATCCCCGCGAATGCGGTGTAAAAGTGGTCGAGGAGGCAACGCAGGGTGCTGAAATCGCCTTGGTCTTTGGTCGTGAAGATTCCGGCCTGACCAATGAAGAGCTGCAGCGATGTCATTATCACGTGCACATCCCATCAGACCCTGAGTTCAGCTCGCTGAACCTTGGGGCGGCGGTGCAGGTTTTGAGCTATGAAGTGCGTATGTCCTGGCTCGCGGCCCAGGGTCAGCCGAGCAAGGTCGAGAAGGATGAAGTGGCGTCCACCAAAAGTGGTGAGCTGGCGACCATGGATGAACTGGAGCGATTCTATGAGCACCTGGAGCAAACCCTGGTGGCCATTGAGTTTCTCGATCCGGAAAAACCACGGCACTTGATGGCGCGCCTGCGCCGGTTGTACGGACGCAGCTCGGTCAGCCGGGCGGAAATGAATATATTGCGTGGCATCCTCACGGAAACCCAGAAAGCGGCCCGTGGCGAGCTTCTTAAGCGGAAGGATTAAAAATGTTCGAGCGTTTGCGTGAAGATATCCAGAGTGTTTTCCATCGTGATCCGGCAGCGCGCAACGCCTTTGAAGTTCTGACGTGCTACCCGGGCATGCACGCCATCTGGATCCACCGTCTGTCGTCGGTCCTGTGGAGTATGGGCTGGAAGTGGCTGGCGCGGCTGGTGTCAAACTTCGGTCGCTGGTTGACCGGGATCGAAATTCATCCGGGTGCCAAGGTCGGTCGTCGCTTCTTTATTGACCATGGCATGGGCATCGTCATCGGTGAAACCGCTGAGATCGGCAATGACGTCACCCTTTATCAGGGTGTGACCCTGGGTGGCACTAGTTGGAACAAGGGCAAGCGTCACCCGACGCTTGAAGATGGCGTGGTGGTCGGGGCGGGGGCCAAAGTACTGGGTCCGTTTACGGTCGGCGCCGGAGCCAAGGTCGGTTCCAATGCCGTGGTCACCAAGGCGGTTCCGGCGGGTGCGACGGTGGTCGGCATTCCGGGTCGGATCATCGTCAAGCCCGATGAAGAGCAGGACGCCAAGCGCAAGGCCATGGCCGAGAAGATCGGTTTCGATGCCTACGGTGTTGGCGAAGACATGCCGGACCCGGTGGCGCGTGCCATCAATCAGTTGCTCGATCACCTGCAGGCCGTCGACGGCCGTCTGGAAGGTATGTGCGGTGCGTTGAAAGATCTGGGCAGTAACTACTGCGCCAAGGATCTACCTGAGTTGCGCGAAGAAGACTTCGCCTGTGTCAAGGACAAGGATGAAAGCAAGGCGAGCTAACTCCGGGCTGACCCCTTCGCAAGCAATTGCTGGCTGTTCGCGGCCAGCCTTTGCTATGATGCGCCCGCTCTTTTGCGGGTAATCCTGACTAAAGTACTAGGTCTTATAGTTGACTTAAATACTCGGGAATTGCATACTCGCCCCATTCCGAACTCCGTGGTAATTGTCCATGCGACTGACTACAAAAGGCCGATACGCCGTGACTGCCATGCTTGACCTGGCGTTGCACGCGCAGCACGGGCCGGTGTCCCTGGCCGATATCTCCGAGCGCCAAGGCATCTCCCTGTCCTACCTCGAACAGCTCTTCGCCAAATTGCGCCGCAGCAATCTGGTGTCCAGCGTCCGTGGTCCAGGCGGCGGCTATCAGCTGTCGCGCGACATGCAGGGTATCCAGGTCGCCCAGGTGATCGATGCGGTGAACGAATCGGTCGATGCCACCAAATGCCAGGGCCAAGGTGATTGCCATCAAGGCGACACCTGTCTGACCCACCACTTGTGGTGCGATCTGAGCCTGCAGATTCACGAGTTTCTCAGCGGTATCAGCTTGGCTGACCTTGTCACTCGCCGTGAGGTACAAGAAGTAGCCCAGCGTCAGGATCAGCGCCGTTGCAATAGCAAAGCGCCACGCCTGGACAAGATTGAAGCGTCCGCCGTCGAATGACAGCCAAAGAGCTAGCGGCACGCCAGCCAGCCTGATTTAGGAGATAGTCCATGAAATTGCCGATTTACCTTGATTACTCTGCGACCACCCCGGTTGATCCGCGTGTAGCGCAAAAGATGAGTGAGTGCCTGCTGGTTGACGGAAACTTCGGTAACCCGGCGTCCCGTTCCCACGTGTTCGGCTGGAAAGCTGAAGAGTCCGTCGAAAACGCTCGTCGTCAGGTCGCTGACCTGGTCAACGCCGACCCGCGTGAAATCGTCTGGACCTCCGGTGCCACCGAGTCCGACAACCTGGCAATCAAGGGTGCGGCGCATTTCTATGCCACCAAAGGCAAACACCTGATCACCACCAAGATTGAGCACAAGGCTGTCCTCGACACCATGCGCCAACTGGAGCGTGAAGGCTTCGAAGTCACTTACATCGAGCCTCGCACTGATGGTCTGGTCACTCCAGAGATGATCGAAGCTGCCCTGCGCGACGACACCATCCTGGTTTCGGTCATGCACGTGAACAACGAAATCGGCACCATCAACGACATCGCAGCCATCGGCGAACTGACCCGCTCCAAGGGCATCCTGTTCCACGTCGACGCTGCTCAGTCCACCGGCAAGGTCGATATCGACCTGTCGAAGCTGAAAGTCGACATGATGTCGTTCTCTGCCCATAAAACCTACGGCCCTAAAGGCATCGGCGCACTGTACGTCAGCCGCAAGCCGCGTGTTCGCATCGAAGCGACCATGCACGGCGGCGGTCACGAACGCGGTATGCGTTCGGGCACCCTGGCGACCCACCAGATCGTCGGCATGGGCGAAGCCTTCCGCGTAGCCAAGGAAGACATGGTTGCCGAGAACATCCGCATCAAGGCCTTGAGCGACCGTTTCTTCAAGCAGGTCGAAGGCCTGGAAGAGCTGTACATCAACGGCAGCATGACCGCCCGCGTTCCGCACAACCTGAACCTGAGCTTCAACTACGTTGAAGGCGAGTCGCTGATCATGGCGCTCAAGGATCTGGCGGTTTCGTCCGGTTCGGCCTGCACCTCGGCTTCCCTTGAGCCTTCGTACGTACTGCGCGCCCTGGGCCGCAACGACGAACTGGCACACAGCTCGATTCGCTTCACCTTCGGCCGTTTCACCACCGAAGAAGAAATCGACTACGCCGCGCAGAAAGTCTGCGAGGCCGTTACCAAGCTGCGCACTCTGTCGCCGCTGTGGGACATGTACAAAGACGGTGTCGACATTTCGAAAATCGAGTGGGCGGCACACTGATTTCAAGTCGCCGCAACCCGGCCCTGTAAGACGCAGGTTTTCAGGGCTTAAGAGCGACTCTCTGATGAGTGAGGATTAAGAATCATGGCTTACAGCGAAAAGGTCATCGACCACTACGAGAACCCGCGCAACGTCGGCAAGATGGACGCGGAAGACCCTGATGTCGGCACCGGCATGGTCGGCGCCCCGGCGTGCGGCGACGTGATGCGTCTGCAGATCAAGGTCAACGAGCAAGGCATCATCGAAGACGCCAAGTTCAAGACCTACGGTTGCGGTTCGGCTATCGCCTCCAGCTCCCTGGCGACCGAGTGGATGAAAGGCAAGACTCTGGATGAAGCAGAGACCATCAAAAACACTCAGCTGGCTGAAGAACTGGCTCTGCCGCCAGTAAAAATTCACTGCTCCGTACTTGCTGAAGACGCTATCAAAGCGGCCGTTCGCGACTACAAGCAGAAGAAAGGCTTGATCTGACTTTCAAGTTTTGGCGACGAGTAAGGAGTCACCGATGGCTATCAGCATGACAGAAGCGGCTGCTCAACACGTGCGACGCTCCCTCAACGGGCGCGGCAAAGGTGAAGGGATTCGTCTGGGTGTTCGCACCACAGGCTGTTCCGGCCTTGCCTACGTGCTGGAGTTTGTCGACGAGGTGGTTGCAGAGGATCAGGTGTTCGAAAGTCACGGCGAGAAAGTGATCATCGACCCGAAAAGCCTGGCCTACCTGGACGGCACCGAACTCGACTTCGTCAAGGAAGGGTTGAACGAAGGCTTCAAGTTCAACAACCCCAACGTGCGCGGTGAATGTGGCTGCGGCGAAAGCTTCAACATCTGAGGCTGCGCGTGGGTACTCCTTGTCATTTCGCTTTATTTGAGCTGAAACCGAGCTTCCGTCTGGATCTCGATCAGTTGGCCACGCGCTACCGTGAGTTGGCGCGCGGTGTTCATCCGGACCGCTTTGCAGACGCTTCCGAGCGCGAGCAGCGGCTGGCGCTAGAGCAATCCGCGAGCCTCAACGAGGCCTACCAGACGCTCAAAAGTCCCCCAAAGCGCGCGCGTTATTTGCTCGCCATGGGCGGTCGCGAGCTGCCGCTGGAGGTCACGGTGCATGATCCGGAGTTTCTTCTGCAGCAGATGGAGCTGCGTGAAGAGCTCGAAGACCTGCAAGACAGCGCCGACCTGGCGGGTGTTGCAGTGTTCAAGCGTCGCCTGAAGACTGCGCAAGATGAACTGAACGAAAGCTTCGCAGCCTGTTGGGATGATGCAGCGCAACGTGAACAGGCCGAACGCCTGATGCGGCGCATGCAGTTTCTCGACAAGCTCACCTACGAAGTGCGCCAGTTAGAAGAGCGCCTCGACGATTAACCCAGTGCCGCTCCGGTCGCACGCCTGATATACAGATAAGTCCTGATAACGATGGCCCTACTGCAGATCGCCGAACCCGGCCAAAGTCCTCAACCGCACCAGCGCCGTCTGGCTGTGGGGATCGACTTGGGCACTACCAATTCGCTGGTCGCTGCATTGCGCAGTGGTCTTTCCGAACCTCTGGCTGACGCTGACGGGCAGGTCATCCTGCCGTCTGCCGTGCGCTACCACGCCGATCGCGTCGAAGTCGGCGAGTCGGCCAAGCTGGCTGCCGCCACCGATCCTTTGAACACTGTGCTATCGGTCAAGCGCTTGATGGGTCGTGGTCTGTCCGACGTCAAGCAATTGGGCGATCAACTGCCGTACCGCTTTGTCGGCGGCGAATCGCACATGCCGTTCATCGACACCATTCAGGGGCCGAAAAGCCCGGTCGAAGTTTCCGCCGATATCCTGAAAGTGCTGCGTCAGCGCGCCGAAGCGACGTTGGGTGGCGAACTTGTGGGTGCGGTGATCACCGTTCCGGCCTATTTCGACGATGCTCAGCGTCAAGCCACCAAGGATGCGGCCAAGCTGGCCGGTCTGAACGTGCTGCGTCTGCTCAATGAGCCGACCGCCGCCGCTGTGGCTTACGGTCTGGATCAGCACGCTGAAGGCCTGGTCGCTATTTATGACCTGGGTGGCGGCACCTTTGATATTTCGATTCTGCGCCTGACCGGCGGTGTGTTTGAAGTTTTGGCTACCGGCGGCGACAGCGCGCTGGGCGGCGATGACTTCGACCACGCAATCGCTGGCTGGATCATCGAGAGCGCCGGTCTGTCCGCCGACCTCGATCCGGGTGCGCAACGCCATCTGCTGCAAACCGCTTGTGCGGCCAAAGAAGCCCTGACCAATACCTCGACCGTTGAAGTCGCTTATGGCGACTGGAAAGCCGGGCTGACCCGTGAAGCCTTCAATGCGCTGATCGAGCCAATGGTTGCCCGCAGCTTGAAAGCCTGTCGCCGCGCTGTGCGTGATTCCGGCATCGAGCTGGAAGAAGTGCATGCCGTGGTCATGGTCGGCGGTTCGACCCGTGTGCCTCGCGTCCGCGAAGCCGTCGCTGAAGCCTTCGGCCGCGAGCCGTTGACCGAAATCGATCCGGATCAAGTGGTGGCCATTGGTGCCGCGATCCAGGCCGATACCCTGGCCGGCAACAAGCGCGATGGCGATGAACTGCTGTTGCTTGACGTGATTCCGTTGTCCCTTGGGCTGGAAACCATGGGCGGGCTGATGGAGAAGGTGATTCCTCGCAACACCACCATCCCTGTCGCCCGAGCTCAGGACTTCACGACTTATAAAGATGGCCAGTCGGCCATGGCGATCCACGTATTGCAGGGTGAGCGCGAGCTGATCAGCGACTGCCGTTCCCTGGCACGCTTCGAATTGCGCGGCATTCCGGCGATGGTGGCCGGTGCGGCGAAGATTCGCGTGACCTTCCAGGTCGATGCCGACGGTCTGCTCAGTGTTTCTGCTCGCGAGCTGGGCTCGGGCATTGAGGCCAGCATCCAGGTCAAGCCGTCCTACGGTCTGACGGATGGCGAAATTGCCAAGATGCTCAAGGACTCGTTCCAGCACGCCAACGACGACAAGGTCGCTCGGGTGTTGCGTGAACAGCAGGTCGATGCCCAGCGCCTGATCGAAGCGGTGCAGGGCGCCCTCGATGTCGATGGCGAGCGCTTGCTCGACGCCGAAGAGCGCATGGTCATCGAATTGCAGATGCAGGAACTGACCGAACTGATGAAAGGTACTGATGGTTATGCCATCGAGCAGCAGACCAAGCGTCTGTCGCAAGTGACCGACGCCTTTGCTGCCCGCCGCCTGGACTCGACGGTGAAAGCCGCGCTGGCGGGGCGCAACCTGAATGAGATTGAGGAATAACGATGCCGCAGGTCATTTTTCTGCCACACGAGAAGTTCTGCCCGGAAGGTATGGTTGTAGAAGCTGAGCCTGGCACATCCATTCTCGAGCTGGCCCACGAACACCATATCGAGATGGAAAGCGCCTGTGGCGGCGTTTGCGCCTGTACCACCTGCCACTGCATCATCCGCGAAGGTTTCGACTCGCTGGAAGAAGCGGATGAGCTGGAAGAAGACTTTCTTGATCGTGCCTGGGGTCTGGAGGCGCAATCGCGTCTAGGCTGTCAGGCGATTGTCGGGAATGAAGACCTGACTGTTGAAATTCCGAAATACTCGCTCAACCATGCAGCCGAAGCGGCGCACTGATTCAAGGAACTGAAATGAGTCTGAAATGGGTTGATGTGCTGGAAATCGCGATCCAACTGGCTGAATCCAAGCCGGATGTGGACCCGCATTACGTGAACTTCGTCGATCTGCACCAATGGGTGCTGGCATTGCCGGAGTTCAGTGATGATCCGACCCGCGGTGGCGAGAAGGTGCTTGAAGCCATTCAGGCCGCCTGGATCGAAGAAGCAGACTGAGTCTGCGCCGTACGCAGTTAGGCAATACTAAAGAACCCGCGTATAATTCGCGGGTTTAATTTTTCGCAAATTACCGTTTCTGGAGTTACACCATGGCTGTTCAACGTACTTTCTCCATCATCAAGCCTGACGCTGTTGCAAAAAACGTTATCGGCGAGATCACCACTCGTTTCGAAAAAGCTGGCCTGCGCGTTGTAGCTTCGAAACTGAAGCAACTGTCCAAAGCTGAAGCTGAAGGCTTCTACGCTGAGCACAGCGCTCGTGGTTTCTTCGGCGACCTGGTTGCTTTCATGATCTCCGGTCCGGTTGTCGTTCAGGTTCTGGAAGGCGAAAACGCTATCGCTCTGAACCGTGAGCTGATGGGCGCTACCAACCCTAAAGAAGCTGCTGCCGGTACCATCCGCGCTGACTTCGCTGATTCGATCGACGCCAACGCTGTACACGGTTCGGACTCCGAAGCCGCTGCTGCTCGCGAAATCTCGTACTTCTTCGCAGCTACTGAAGTAACCACTCGCTAAGCATTGGCTTAAGAGTGAAGGTGAATCCATGACTACATCGACTGTAAAAACCAACCTGCTGGGTCTGACTCAGCTGGAAATGGAAAAATTCTTCGACTCAATCGGGGAGAAGCGTTTCCGTGCCGGTCAGGTAATGAAATGGATTCACCACCTTGGCGTCGATGATTTCGACGCCATGACGAACGTCAGCAAGGCCTTGCGCGACAAGCTCAAGGCTATTGCCGAGGTTCGCGGTCCTGAAGTTGTCAGCGAGGACATCTCCACCGACGGCACCCGTAAGTGGGTGGTGCGCGTGGCGTCCGGCAGCTGTGTCGAGACCGTGTACATTCCCCAGGGCAAACGCGGCACTTTGTGCGTTTCGTCCCAGGCAGGCTGTGCCCTGGATTGCAGTTTCTGCTCCACCGGCAAGCAAGGATTCAACAGCAACCTCACTGCCGCCGAAGTCATCGGCCAGGTGTGGATTGCCAATAAATCGTTCGGCAGCATCCCGGCGACTGCCGACCGTGCCATCACCAACGTGGTGATGATGGGCATGGGTGAGCCGCTGCTGAACTTCGACAACGTCGTGGCTGCCATGCATCTGATGATGGATGACCTGGGCTACGGGATCTCCAAGCGCCGCGTAACCCTGTCTACATCGGGTGTGGTGCCGATGATCGATGAGCTGTCCAAGCACATCGACGTCTCCCTGGCGTTGTCCCTGCACGCACCGAACGACGCATTGCGTAACCAATTGGTGCCGATCAACAAGAAGTATCCGCTTAAGATGCTGCTCGAGTCGTGCCAGCGCTACATGTCGTCCCTGGGCGAGAAGCGCGTGCTGACCATTGAGTACACCTTGCTCAAGGACATCAACGACAAGGTCGAACACGCGGTCGAAATGATCGAGTTGCTCAAGAACATCCCGTGCAAGATCAACCTGATTCCGTTCAACCCGTTCCCGCATTCCGGTTACGAGCGCCCGAGCAACAACGCGATTCGTCGTTTCCAGGATCAGCTTCACCATGCCGGCTTCAATGTCACCGTACGCACCACCCGCGGTGAAGACATCGATGCCGCGTGTGGCCAATTGGTAGGACAGGTGCTGGATCGCACCCGTCGCAGCGAACGTTATATCGCCGTGCGCGAGTTAAGCGCCGAAAACGATATCGCACAGAACGCTGCGAACAATAATTAAGAGAGGATCTCTATGTCCCTGCGCTTCGCGCTGCTTTTGCTGTTGGCCAGCCTGTGTGCTGGTTGTGTCCTGTCGGGCGATTTCAACCCGATGAAGACCAGCAAGGGCCGCGATGAGGCGCGCGTTGCGTATGTGCAGCTGGGCTTGGGGTACTTGCAGCAGGGTATGACCGAACGGGCGAAAGTACCGTTGAAGAAAGCGCTGGATCTGGATGAGTCGGATCCGGATGCCAACGCTGCGCTGGGTCTGGTATTCCAGGCCGAGATGGAGCCGGAGCTGGCGGATCAGCATTTTCGCAAGGCGCTGTCTTCCCGTCCCAACGATGCGCGAATCCTGAACAACTACGGCAGTTTTCTTTTCGAAGAGAAACGCTACAAAGAAGCTTACGAGCGCTTTGAACAGGCCGCCGCCGATACCTTGTATCCTGAGCGTTCGCGAGTGTTCGAGAACCTCGGCATGACCGCTTCGAAGCTGGGGCAGCGCGATCTGGCGCAGCAGCAGCTGGAAAAATCCCTGCGTTTGAATCGCCAACAGCCACGAGCATTGCTGGAAATGGCTGAGTTGTCCTTCGAAGACAGGCATTATGTGCCCGCGCGTGACTATTACGATCGTTTTAGCCGGCTCACCGAGCAAAATGCACGTAGTCTATTGCTCGGCGTTCGGCTGGCAAAAGTGTTTGATGATCGCGACAAGGCCGCCAGTTTTGGCCTGCAACTAAAACGACTCTATCCCGGTACGCCGGAATATCAGCAATACCTGTCGGAGCAATGATGAAAGCGGCGCATCCCGAAGTTGTAGCAGCGAATCGCGTTAATCCCGGTGAGACTTTGCGCCAGGCTCGCGAAAGCAATGGCTGGTCGCTGGCCGAAGTGGCCCTCAAGCTCAACCTCACCGTCAATTCCCTGAGCAATCTGGAAGCCGGCGCTTTCGACAAGCTGCCTGGGCATACCTTTGCTCGCGGTTATATTCGCACCTACGCGAAACTGCTCGGCATGGATCAAACCGTACTGGTCCAACAGTTCGACCAATCCACCGGCACCGACTCCCAGGGCAGCAACGTTCATAGCCTGGGACGTATCGAAGAGCCGGTTCGGGTTTCCCACACCATTTTGCGAATTGTCAGCCTGCTGTTGCTGTTCGCAGTGATTGGTGGTGGTTTTGTCTGGTGGCAGGATCAAACCTCATTGCGCACCAAAGACCTGACCAGCCTGAGCCCGGAACACGTTGAAGTCGAAGGCGCTGACGGCACCACCCAGATTCATCCGCTGGACGAGCCGGAAGACCAGGCCGTTGCGGAAGGTCAGGCTGAAGGCACAACCGCTCTTGCGTTGCCGCAGGCCGAGACGTCGGCTGAAGCGCCGGCCGAAGCTGAAGCGACTGCGCCTGCTGCACCGGTTGCACCAACGCCTGTTGCACCTGCCCACAGCATCGCTCCGGTTGTCGCGACTCCGGCCGCGCCTGCCCCGACTGCCCCGACTGCTCCCGTTGTATCGACCCCGCCTGCGAGCGCTTCGGTTACTCCGACCATTCCCGCTCCAGTCGCGGCGGCTCCGGTTGCCGGTCAAGGCCAGGTTCAACTGCAATTCACTGCCGATTGCTGGACGCAAGTGACCGATGGCACCGGCAAGGTGCTGTTGAGCGGTCTCAAGCGTAAAGGCGAAAACGTTTCCGTGAGCGGCAAGCCACCGTTTTCCGTGCGTCTGGGCGTCGCCCGTGGCGCGCAGGTCAGCTACAACGGGCAGGTGGTTGATGTCGCTCCGTTCACCAGTGGCGAGACTGCTCGCCTGAAGTTGGGTCAATAAGTCATGCACGGCGAATCTCCAATCAAACGTCGCGAATCCCGCAAGATCTGGGTCGGTAACGTGCCTGTTGGCGGCGATGCGCCTATCGCTGTGCAGAGCATGACCAACAGCGACACCAACGACGTGGCCGCCACCGTGGCCCAGATCAATCGCCTGGAAGCGGCTGGCGTCGATATCGTACGAATTTCCGTTCCCGATATGGATGCCGCTGAAGCCTTCGGCAAGATCAAGAAGCTGGTCAAAGTACCGTTGGTTGCCGACATTCACTTCGACTACAAGATCGCTCTGCGCGTAGCCGAACTGGGCGTTGACTGCCTGCGCATCAATCCGGGCAACATCGGTCGCGAAGACCGCGTACGTGCGGTAGTCGATGCCGCCCGTGATCGCGGGATTCCGATCCGTATCGGCGTGAACGCCGGTTCCCTGGAAAAAGACCTGCAAAAGAAATACGGCGAGCCGACTCCGGCTGCGCTGGTTGAATCTGCCCTGCGTCACGTCGAGCACCTTGAACGTCTGAATTTCCAGGACTTCAAGGTCAGCGTGAAAGCCTCCGACGTGTTCATGGCCGTCGCCGCTTACCGCTTGCTGGCCAAGGAAATCGTCCAGCCGCTGCACCTGGGCATCACCGAAGCCGGTGGTTTGCGTTCAGGTACGGTGAAATCCGCCGTGGGCCTCGGTATGCTGCTCGCCGAAGGGATTGGCGATACTATTCGCATCTCGTTGGCGGCGGACCCGGTCGAGGAAGTGAAAGTCGGCTACGACATTCTCAAATCCCTGCACCTGCGTTCCCGTGGCATCAACTTCATCGCCTGCCCGAGTTGCTCGCGGCAGAACTTCGATGTGGTCAAAACCATGAACGAGCTGGAAGGGCGCCTCGAAGACCTGCTGGTGCCATTGGATGTCGCGGTCATCGGTTGCGTGGTCAACGGACCGGGCGAAGCCAAGGAAGCCCATATCGGCTTGACCGGCGGCACGCCAAACCTGATTTACATCGACGGTAAGCCGTCGCAGAAACTGACGAATGACAATCTGGTGGATGAGCTTGAACGCTTGATCCGCCAGAAAGCGGCCGAAAAGGTCGAAGCTGACGCAGCAGTCATTGCGCGCGGCTAAGTCGAACGAATTTAAGGATTTATAGTGAGCAAGTCTCTGCAAGCCATACGTGGCATGAACGACATCCTGCCCGAGCAGACTCCCCAGTGGCGTCATTTCGAGGGCACCGTCTCGCGTTTGCTGGATAACTACGGTTACAAGCAGATCCGCATGCCAATCGTCGAGTTCACCGAGCTGTTCAAGCGCTCCATCGGTGAAGTGACCGACATCGTCGAAAAAGAGATGTACACCTTCGACGACCGCAACGGCGACTCCCTGACCCTGCGCCCTGAAGGCACGGCGGCCTGTGTGCGTGCGGTGCTTGAGCACGGCATCACCGGCGGTGGCCAAGTGCAGAAACTCTGGTACATCGGCCCGATGTTCCGCCACGAACGTCCGCAGAAAGGCCGTTATCGCCAGTTCCACCAGATCGGTTGTGAAGTCTTCAACCTCGACGGTCCGGACATCGACGCCGAGCTGATCGTGCTGACCTGGCGCCTGTGGGGCGAGTTGGGTATCCGTGATGCGGTCAAGCTCGAACTCAACAGCCTCGGCACTGCCGAGTCCCGCGGTCGTTATCGCGAAGCGCTGGTCGAGTTCCTTTCGGCCCGCCTGGACAAGCTGGACGAAGACAGCCAGCGCCGTCTGAAGACCAACCCTTTGCGGGTCCTGGATACCAAGAACGCTGACACTCAAGCCGTGCTGGTCGACGCGCCGAAAATGGCTGACTACCTCGACGAAGAATCCCGCGTGCACTTCGAGGGCCTCAAGGCTCGTCTGGACACCGCTGGCATTCCTTATGTGATCAACCCGAAGCTGGTTCGCGGGCTGGATTACTACAGCAAGACCGTTTTCGAATGGGTCACCGACAAGCTGGGCGCCCAAGGCACCGTGTGTGCTGGTGGTCGTTACGACGGTCTGGTGGAGCAGATGGGCGGCAAGCCGACCCCTGGCGTTGGTTTCGCCATGGGCATCGAGCGCCTGGTGCTGTTGCTTGAAACCCTGGAGCAGATCCCGGAAGAGATTTCCCGTCAGGTCGATGTTTACCTCTGCGCCTTCGGTGAGGCCGCCGAGTTGGCCGGTCTGGCCCTGAGTGAACGTGTTCGTGATCAATTGCCCAACCTGCGTCTGCAAGTGAATGCCGGCGCCGGCAGCTTCAAAAGCCAGTTCAAGAAAGCCGACAAGAGCGGTGCGTTGTACGCGCTGATCCTCGGTGACGACGAAATGGCCCAGCAAGTGGTAGGTTTCAAACCCCTGCGTGGCCAGGGCGAACAACAAAGCATTGCCTGGGATGCGCTTGCTGCACACCTGGCCACCTGCGTCGTGCAGGGTTGAAGCTGTCAAACAGCCGATTTAGCGATTAAGGAGTATTGGGGTGTCGAGTACCGAAGACGAACATCTGGCGGATTTGAAGGACTGGTGGACACGCAACGGCAAGCCCCTGGTCACTGGCGGCCTGTTGGCGCTGGTCATCGTGTTCGGCTGGCAGGCCTTTCACAAGTATCAGAGCAATCAGTCGCAAGGCGCCTCGATGCTCTATCAGCAACTGCTGGAAACCACGCTGACGCCAGACGGCAAGCCTGATGCCGCCCGTGTTGCGGACTTGGCCGGCAAGCTCAACAGCGAGTTCGGCGGTAGCGCTTACGCGCAGTACGGCAGCCTGTTCGTGGCAAAAGTTGCGGTCGACAGCGGCAAGCTGGATGACGCAGCCAGCGAACTGAAAACCATTGTTGCCAAACCGGCCAACCCGGCGCTGGGCGAAATTGCTCGTCAGCGTCTGGCGCAGGTGCTGGCCGCGCAGAACAAGGCCGATGAAGCCCTGAAACTGCTCGAAGGCGATGCCGATAAAGCATTCCTGGCCACTCGCGAAGAACTCAAAGGCGACTTGCTGGTGCAGTTGGGTCGTACCGACGAAGCGAACACGGCGTACCAAAAAGCCAAGGCGGCACTGTCGGATGAAGCGGCAGTGGGTGGCCTACAAATCAAGCTGGACGACCTGGCCAAAGGGGATGCGTGACGTGATTCGTTGGAAACATGCAGCATTGCTGGCTCTGGCCATATTGGCCGCGGGTTGCAGCAGCAACAGCAAAAAAGAACTGCCACCGGCCGAGTTGACCGACTTCAAAGAAGAAGTGGTTCTGCAAAAGCAGTGGAGTCGTTCGATCGGTAACGGTCAGGGCGAATCGTACAACATGCTGGTTCCGGCGATCGATGGCGATACCATCTATGCCGCCGACGTCACCGGTGTGGTGATGGCGATGGATCGCAGCAATGGCGACGTCAAATGGAAGAAAGATCTCGAACTGCCTGTTTCCGGCGCTGTCGGCGTCAGTTACGGTCTGCTCCTGATCGGTACGATCAAGGGTGAAATCGTTGCCCTGGACGCCATCAACGGTGAAGAGAAATGGCGCGCTCGCGTGTCCAGTGAAGTCCTCGCACCGCCGGCCAACAACGGTGATGTCGTTGTAGTTCAGACTCAGGATGACCGTCTGATCGGTCTGGATGCCGCTACCGGCACCCAGCGCTGGTTGTATGACAGTACTCCGGCGGTATTGACCCTGCGCGGCACCAGTGCGCCGATCGTCACCAACCGCCTCGCGGTGGCTGGCCTGTCGACCGGTAAAGTGGTCGCTCTCGATATTTCCAACGGCGTGCCGGTATGGGAACAACGTGTAGCGATTCCACAAGGTCGTTCGGAACTGGAGCGCGTTGTCGATATCGACGGCGGCCTGCTGCTGTCCGGCGGTACGCTGTATGTCGCCAGCTATCAGGGTCGCGTTGCGGCACTGGATCTGGAAAGCGGTCGTCAGCTCTGGCAGCGTGATGCTTCCAGCTATGCCGGTGTCGCCCAGGGTTTTGGCAGCGTCTACGTGAGCCTGTCTTCGGGCACCGTTGAAGGCGTCGACGAACGTTCCACCACAGCTTTGTGGAGCAACGATTCGCTGGCCCGTCGTCAACTGTCGGCTCCGGAAGTGTTCTCCAGCTACGTTGCAGTCGGTGATATGGAAGGTTACCTGCATCTGCTGAGCCAGGTGGACGGCCGTTTCGTCGGCCGCGAGCGCATCGACAGCGACGGCCTGCGTGCCCGTCCGCTGGTGGTGGGTGACACGATTTATCTGTATGGCAACAGCGGCAAACTGGAAGCCCTGACCATTAAGTAAAGGTTTGACTATGCTTGGGGTTAAACCCCAGGCAGCCTTGTTCTGCAAGGCTTGCGGCGCCTCCAGGCGCTGCCCCGAGCACCAGCCGCTGCCTCGCAGCGGCTTTTGTATTTTCTGAAATAACGAAGTGGAGAGCCGCATGGTTCCCGTAATCGCCCTGGTGGGCCGACCGAACGTCGGCAAGTCCACCTTGTTCAACCGCCTGACCAGGACTCGCGACGCCATCGTCGGCGACTTGTCCGGTCTGACCCGTGATCGCCAATACGGTGAGGCCAAGTGGCAAGGGCGTTCCTACATTCTGGTCGACACCGGCGGTATCTCCGGTGACGAGCACGGTATGGACGAGAAAATGGCCGAGCAGTCGCTGCTGGCCATTGAGGAAGCGGATGTCGTTCTGTTCCTGGTAGATGCCAAGGCCGGTTTCACCGCCGCCGACCAGATGATCGCCGAGCATTTGCGCAAACGTAACAAGCGTTCTTACGTGGTTGCCAACAAGGTCGACAACATCGACCCTGAAATGGCCCGCGCTGAATTCGCCCCGTTGGGCATGGGCCACGCGATCCCGATCGCCGGTGCTCATGGTCGTGGCATCACCCAGATGCTGGAAATCGCCCTCAGCGACTTCCCGAAAGACGATGACGAGCTGGAAGAAGGCGAGGAAGAGATCGTTGCCGAAGGCGAGGAAGCCAAGCGCATTCCTGGTCCTAGCGAAAAAGACGGGATCAAGATCGCGATCATCGGCCGCCCGAACGTCGGCAAGTCGACCCTGGTCAATCGCATGCTCGGTGAAGACCGGGTAATCGTCTATGACGAGCCCGGCACCACCCGCGACAGTATCTACATCCCGTTCGAGCGTAACGACGAGAAGTACACGCTGATCGACACCGCCGGTGTGCGCAAGCGCGGCAAGATCCACGAAGAAGTCGAAAAATTCTCCGTGGTCAAGACCCTGCAAGCGATCAAAGACGCCAACGTGGTGATCTTTGTGATGGACGCCCGCGAAGGCGTGGTCGATCACGATCTCAACCTGCTGGGCTTCGCCATTGAGTCGGGTCGTGCGCTGGTGATCGCGATCAACAAGTGGGACGGCATGACGCCGAGCGAGCGCGACTTCGTGAAGGTCGAGCTGCAACGTCGACTGTTCTTCGTTGACTACGCCGACATTCACTTCATCTCGGCGCTGCACGGCACGGGCGTGGGCAACCTCTACGCCTCCGTACAGAACTCGTTCAAGTCTGCGGTCACCCGCTGGCCAACCAACCGCCTGACCACGATTCTGGAAGATGCGGTTGGTGAGCACGCGCCACCGATGGTCAACAACCGCCGGATCAAGCTGCGTTACGCCCACTTGGGTGGTGCGAACCCGCCGATCATCGTGATTCACGGTAACCAGATCGAGAAGGTGCCGAAGTCTTACGTACGTTACCTGGAAAACACTTATCGTCGTGTTCTGAAGCTGGTCGGCACGCCGATCCGCATCGAGTTCAAGGGCGGCGAGAACCCGTACGAAGGCAACAAGAATTCGCTCACCGACCGTCAGGTCAACAAGAAGCGTCGCATGATGTCGCACCACAAAAAGGCCGACAAGAAGCGCCGCGACAAGCGCTGATTCAGGTTTTTCCCGTGGAATGAAGAGGGCGCCAATGGCGCCCTTTTTCATGCCTGTCGTTTGGGCTATTCTCGGGCTCTCCCGTGCCGCCGTAGAGCCGGGTGTAGAGCAGGGAATCACCGATGATCACCAGTAAGCTGCCGAATGTCGGCATCACTATCTTTACTCAGATGTCTCAGCTCGCGGCGCAAACCGGGGCGCTCAATCTGTCTCAGGGTTTTCCCGATTTCGATGCGCCGCAGGCCCTGTGCGATGCGGTCGGTCGGCATATCGCCAATGGCCACAACCAGTATTCGCCGATGACCGGCCTTCCGGCATTGCGTCAGCAGATTGCGGCGAAGATCGCCCGCAGCTACGGCGTCAATGTGGATGCCGACCATGAGGTGACAGTCACGCCCGGTGCAACCCAGGCGATCTTTTGCGCCATTCAGGCGGTTATCCACAGCGGCGACGAAGTGATCGTCTTCGATCCGGCCTACGACAGTTATGAACCTTCGGTTGAGCTGGCCGGTGGTCGCTGCGTTCATGTGCAGTTGGGCCTGAATGACTTTGCCATCGACTTCCAGAAGCTGGGTGAAGCCATTACGCCGCGCACGCGGATGATCATCCTCAACACCCCGCACAACCCAAGTGGTGCGCTGATCAATCGTGCCGAGCTGGATCAGCTGGCAGCGTTGATTCGCGACCGCGACATTTATGTCATCAGCGATGAGGTCTACGAACACTTGGTGTTCGATGGCGTGCCTCACGTCAGCGTGCTGAATCACCAAGAGCTGTATCAGCGTGCATTCGTGGTCAGCTCCTTCGGCAAGACCTATCATGTCACTGGCTGGAAAACCGGCTACGTGGTCGCACCGCCGGCCCTCACCGCCGAGCTGCGCAAGGTTCACCAATACGTCAGTTTCTGCGGTGTAACGCCGCTGCAATACGCCTTGGCCGACTTCATGGCCGAGCACCCGGAACACGTCGAAGAACTGCCGGCTTTCTATCAGGCCAAGCGCGATCTGTTCTGCGATCTGCTGGTGCCGTCTCGCTTCAGTTTCACCCGAGTGGCCGGCACGTATTTCCAGTTGGTCGATTACTCGCAGATCCGCCCGGACCTCAATGATGTCGAGATGGCGCAGTGGATGACCCGCGAACATGGCGTGGCGAGCATCCCGATCTCGGTGTTCTACCAGGCCCCGCCCGAAGGCCAGCGCCTGGTGCGCCTGTGCTTCGCCAAACGCGAGGAGACCCTGCGTGAAGCAGCGGCAAAACTATGCGTGATCTGAGTGCACTGCCCAATCTGAACATCGCGCTGATCCAGACCACCCTGGCCTGGCACGATCGTCAGGCCAATCTGGAGCATTTCGAGCTGTTGCTGGAACAGGCTCGTGGGGCGGACCTGGTTATCCTGCCGGAGATGTTCACCACCGGTTTTTCCATGGAATCGGAGACCCTCGCCGAGTCGGAAAATGGACCGACCAGCAAATGGCTGCGGGTTCAGGCAGCGAAACTGGATGCGGTGATCACCGGCAGCGTGATCGTCCAGGCGGCTGACGGCAGCCATCGCAATCGCCTGTTGTGGGCGCGGCCGGACGGGGAGGTGTGGCACTACGACAAGCGACATCTGTTCCGCATGGCCGGCGAACACAATCACTTCACCCCCGGCGAGCGTCAGGTGCAGTTCGAACTCAAGGGCTGGCGCGTGCGTCCGCTGATTTGCTACGACCTGCGCTTCCCGGTCTGGAGCCGTGATGCTCAGGACACCGATTTGCTGCTGTACACCGCCAACTGGCCGGGGGCACGGCGTCAGCACTGGAACCGTTTGCTGCCAGCTCGGGCGATTGAAAACCTTTGCTACGTGGCGGCGGTGAATCGGGTTGGTACTGACGGCAAAGGTTTTGCGTATACCGGCGACAGTCAGGTGCTGGACTTCCAGGGTGAGACGTTACTCAGTGCGGGCGAAGCTGATGGGGTGTTTCAGGTCGTTCTGAACGCTGCAGATCTTCAGGCTTATCGAACACGCTTTCCAGCGAACCTGGATGCCGATACGTTCGAGTTCACCTGAGATTTTTGCTGCCTGACCGTCCGTCTTCGCGAGCAAGCCCGCTCCCACACTTGATCGGTGTGAACACAGATTTTGTGTACACCAAAAATCCACTGTGGGAGCGGGCTTGCTCGCGAAGAGGCCATAACAGGCAATACAAAAATCCCAGGCAAACAAAAAGGCCCCGAGGTTCGCACCCCGGGGCCTTTTGCATTTCAGCGAAGGCTTACGCCGCTTTCGCTTCCGGCTGGCTCAGCGAGCGGTTAAGCGCGCTGAACAGGGCCTTGAAGCTGGCGGTGGTGATGTTTTCATCGATACCGACGCCGTGCACCGCACGTTCACCGTTCACGCGCAGTTCAATGTAGGCCGCCGCCTTGGCATTGGTGCCCGAGCCGATGGCGTGTTCGTTGTAGTCCATGATTTCAACCGGAATCGGCAGACCGGCCACGAGCGCTTCCAGGGCGCCGTTGCCCTTGCCACGCCAGTGCAGGTTGGTTTCACCCTGACCTTTACCAGAGACTTCCACTTCGACGGCGCTGTGACCGTTTTCTTCCTGCAGGCGATGGCTGACCAGCGCGTACGGAGTGTTCGCCTGCAAGTACTCGCTGTGCAGCAGCGCGTGGATCTGCTGAGCCGTCATCTCGAGGCCCAGACGGTCGGTTTCACGCTGCACAACCTGGCTGAACTCGATCTGCATGCGACGCGGCAAGCTGATGCCGTATTCCTGTTCCAGCAGGTAAGCGATACCGCCCTTGCCCGACTGGCTGTTGACGCGGATCACCGCCTCGTAGCTGCGGCCGATATCGGCCGGGTCGATTGGCAAGTACGGCACTTCCCACAGGGCGTCCGGTTTCTGCTGGGCGAAGCCCTTGCGGATGGCATCCTGGTGGGAGCCGGAGAACGCGGTGTGAACCAGGTCGCCGACGTACGGGTGACGTGGGTGCACCTGGATCTGGTTGCATTCTTCGACGACTTTGCGCACGCCGTCGATGTCGGAGAAGTCCAGCTCAGGGTGAATGCCCTGGGTGTAGAGGTTCAGCGCCACGGTCACCAGGTCGACGTTACCGGTACGTTCGCCGTTGCCGAACAGGCAGCCTTCGACACGGTCCGCACCGGCCATCAGGCCCAACTCGGTGGCCGCAACGCCAGTGCCACGGTCGTTGTGGGTGTGCAGGCTGATGATCACGCTGTCGCGACGGTTGATGTGACGGCCGAACCATTCGATCTGGTCGGCATAGATGTTCGGGGTCGCGCATTCGACGGTGGCTGGCAGGTTGAGAATCACCTTGTGCTCAGGCGTCGGGTTCCAGACTTCGATGACTGCGTCGCAGACTTCTTTGGCGAACTCGAGCTCAGTGGCGCTGAAGGTTTCTGGCGAGTACTCGAAGGTCCACTCGGTGTTTGGCTGCTGGGCGGCATATTTGACGAACAGCTTGGCCGCGTTCACGGCGATGGCCTTGACCCCTTCCTTGTCCTGGTTGAAGACAATGCGACGGAAGGAAGGGGAGGTCGCGTTGTACAGGTGAACGATGGCTTTCTTCGCCCCGCGCAGGGATTCGAAGGTGCGCTCGATCAAGTCTTCACGGCCCTGGGTCAGCACCTGAATGGTGGTGTCGTCCGGGATGTGGTTGCCTTCGATCAGGGTGCGCACGAAGTCGAAGTCGGTTTGCGAAGCCGCCGGGAACGATGCTTCGATTTCTTTAACGCCGACCGACACCAGGGTTTTCCAGAAACGCAGCTTCTTGACCGCGTCCATTGGCTCGATCAGCGACTGGTTACCATCACGAAGGTCGGAGCTGCACCAGATCGGCGCGGCGGTAATGGTCTTCGACGGCCAGGTGCGGTCCGGGATGTCGATGGTCGGGAACGCGCGGTATTTCGAAGACGGGTCTTTGAGCATGCTCATCGGGAAATCCTTATTGTGTGGGCCGAAAAAAGGCGGCCTGCCGGTGGATCAAATGTTCTGGGGATAAAGCGTAGGACGAGGCACCGCGATTCAGCCTGGCAGTCGTGCACTGACAAGGCACAGGCTGCGGTGCTGGCGAAGCTGAATGAGGGTGTGAGAGGTTTTCATGCCTTCAACCCTAACCGCGAGGGTGAAGGATGGCAAGCGGTCGAAAAAAATTGAGAGGAATCCTCGAAAAGTCGTTGTTATCGAGATTTTATTGCGGTGAACGACGGTCATTGTTTTTATGTTTGCGCGAGGTTTGAGCGATGCGCAATTGAAGGCTTTCGGTGATGGGGCGTGTCAGCGCGGCTATTCTTAAAGCCTCACCAAGGACTACTGGCAGGCAGGAGTCGGCAATGAACGAGTCGGATTGGAAGCTTTATAGCGCACTGCGTCCGTTGGCCCATGAGCGGCTATGTATCCGGATCATGGCGGAGGTCGAACGCACGGTGCTGGATAAAAGCATTGCACCTTATGAGCGGATAGAAGTCAGCGAAGAAAGGCTGAAGGCCGGTCAACAGGAGCTGTATTGGGCGTTTGGCGTGTTCAGTCACTCACGCAATGAGGCGCCTGCTCACTTGCTGGGGCTGTGTACTCATGAGTTGATCAGCGCTGAAGAGTTGGCGGGCTTCTCGGAGGAAACTCAGGCCTGGATCAAAGAGTGCCTGGCGCACAGGGAAATTCATGGGATTGAGGACCTGGAAGCGGAATAAGTGGCGCCTGTGAGGCCGCCTTCGCGAGCAAGCCCGCTCCCACATTTGATCGGCGTGAATGTAGATTTTGTATTCACCGAAAATTCAATGTGGGAGCGGGCTTGCTCGCGAAGAGGCCGGTAGCCTCAACGGCAATTTAAGGCTGAAACGCCCCAATGAAAATCGCCGGATCCACCCGCGCATCATTCAGGCTGACGTTCCAGTGCATATGCGGCCCGGTCGCCCGCCCGGTGGCACCCACTTTCCCAACCACCCCACCACGGGCCAATTGCTGGCCAACCTTCACGTCGATTTTCGACATGTGGCAGAACATGCTGATAAACCCCTGCCCGTGATCGACAAACACCGTGTTGCCGTTGAAGAAGTAGTTGCCGATCAGGATCACCTTGCCGGCAGCCGGGGTCTTGATCGGCGTACCAGCAGGCACGGCGAAGTCCAGGCCAGCGTGAGGATTACGCTCTTCACCATTGAAGAAGCGGCGCACGCCGAACTTGCTCGACAGCGGGCCGTTGACCGGTTTGTCCAGCAACAGGTTGCTCGGGGTGTTCGGGCTGAAGCTGCGGTAAGCCTGGATCTGTTCGGCCAACTCACCCTCGATGCGCTTGAGATTCTCCGGGTTTGGATTGACCTGCTGCGTGTTCTTCAACGTGATGTGCTGTTCCGGGTATTTCTTGTTACCAATGTTGAAATTCAGAGTGCGACCGCCACTGCTGACCTGCTGAGTGCCCGGTTTTACCGTCAACGGCACGCCGACAATCGCCAGCCAGTTGTTCTGTTCCTTGATCACCAGCACCGGTTTGCCCTGATAACTGGCCTTCGGCGCCTGCACCGAGGCGCCCAGATCCACCACTGCCACGCCGCCCGGCACTGGTTTGTTCAACAGGCGGGTGATGTAACTGTCGGCGTGGGCGTTGAAGGTCAGGCACAGCAACAGCAGCGGAGCTAAAAAACGCGGCATGGATCAATCCAGTAAAGAAAGGGTGACAGGTGTCAGGTGATTGTCTTCGACCCGAACTTGCAGCTCGCCTTCGCCAAGTCTGGCTTTCAGGCGCTGACCATTGTGGGTTTGCGCGGCGTTGCGGATCGCGTTGCCGCGTTCGTCCAGCAAAATGCTGTAGCCGCGGCCGAGGGTCGCCAAAGGGCTGACCACATGCAGCGTCTGCATCTGGCTTTGCAGTTGCAGGCGACGGGATTTGAGCCCTTCGCGCATGGCACGGGGCAGGCGTTCGGCAAGACTGTCGAGGCGCTGACGGAGCATCGCCAGTTGCCGTCCCGGATGTTGCCCGGCGAGGCGGGTTTCGAGGCGGATCAACCGTTCGCGACGGGTATTGAGGCTGCGTTCGAACGCGCGGCGCATGCGCATGTCCAGATCATCCAGGCGTTGCGCTTGTTGACGCAGACGCTCGCCGGGATGGCGCAAGCGGCGAGACATGCCTTCCAGTCGCAGTCGATCACGCATCAAGCGGTCGCGGATACGCATCACCAGCCGTCGATGCAGGCTTTCGACCCGGCGGACCAGGTCACTTGAATCCGGCGCGAGCAGTTCGGCAGCGGCGGACGGCGTCGGGGCGCGGACGTCGGCCACGAAGTCACTGATCGATACGTCGGTTTCATGGCCGACGGCGCTGACAATCGGCGTCACGCAGGCATCCACGGCGCGGGCCACGGCTTCTTCGTTGAAGCACCAGAGGTCTTCCAGTGAACCGCCGCCACGGGCCAGGATCAACGCGTCGAAACCGCGGGCGTCCGCCAGTTTCAATGCGCGGACAATCTGCGCCGTGGCTTCGCGGCCCTGCACGGCAGTGGGGATCAACGTGAGTTGGATCTGCGGCGCACGACGGCGGAATACGCTGATGATGTCGCGAATCACCGCGCCGGTGGGCGAGCTGATGATGCCGATGCGTTGTGGATGCGCTGGCAGCGGCACTTTGCGCTCGGCGCTGAACAGGCCTTCGGCGCTGAGTTTTTCCTTCAACGCATCGAAGGCCAGACGCAGCGCACCGTCACCGGCCGGCTCCACGGTATCGAGGATCAGCTGATAGTCGCCACGGCCCTCGAACAGCGAAACCTTGCCGCGCACCTTCACCGCCAAGCCATCCTTCAATGCCTGACGCACTCGCGCCGCGTTCTGCCGGAACAGCGCGCAACGCACCTGGGCACCGCTGTCCTTGAGGGTGAAATACACGTGGCCGGACGCCGGACGGGCAAGGTTGGAGATTTCGCCTTCAACCCAGATGTTGCTGAACACGTCTTCGAGCAACACCCGCGCGCGGCCGTTGAGCTGGCTGACAGTCAGGACTTCACGGTCCAGGCCGAGTCTTGCAAAGGGATCTTTAATCATGGGGCGCAGTTTAAAGGCATTCGACGCTGAATCTCCATGCACCAACGAAAATCCCCTGTGGGAGCGGGCTTGCTCGCGAAGGCGGAGTACCAGTCGACATTAATATTGAATGTTGAACCGTATTCGCGAGCAAGCCCGCTCCCACAAGGGGTAAAGTCAGCTCCGGGAATCAAGGAAGACATGGAATGAATGTGCTTGAGCTGTTGAACCAATGGCCATTCGGTCCAACGGATTGGCTGATCATCGGGCTGGCAATCGCTCTGGCCTACATCGTGTTTGGTATTGCCGGTTTCGGCACTGCGTTGGTAGCGGGGCCGATTCTGATCCTGTTCATGCCGCTGTCGAAGATCGTGCCGCTGTTGGTGCTGCTGGATTTCATCGCGGCGTTCGGCAATCTGCTGCCTTCGCGACGGGATGTGGCGAAGCCCGAGTTGCTGCGGCTGCTGCCGTGCATGGCGGTGGGCTGCACGTTGGGGGTGATTTTTTTACTGAATCTGAAATCCGATGTGTTGCTGCTGTTGATGGGGCTGTTTATCAGCGCTTATGCGATTTATAGCCTGTGGGTCAAAACCCGTCCGACGCAATTGTCCGGCGCTTGGGCTGTGCCGATGGGCACGGTGGGCGGGATGTTCGGGGCATTGTTTGGCAGTGGCGGCTTTTTATATGCGATCTATTTGAACAGTCGCCTGCCCAAAGAGGCAGCCCGGGCGACCCAGAGTGCGCTGATCAGTTGCAGCACGGTGGTGCGTTTGAGCCTGTTTGCCGTCGCAGGTGTGTATGCCGAGCTACCCTTGTTGGTATTGGCGCTGTGTTTATTGCCGGCCATGGCATTGGGGCTGTGGATCGGCCGGCGGTTGACCATGAGATTGTCCCGCGAGGCGTTTGTGCGGCTGGTGACCTGGTTGGTGCTGGCCAGCGGAATCGCCTTGATCGGACGATATTTGAGTGCTTGACCTCTGAAGCCGGGTGCTTATGCTGCCGGGCTTCGTTAAAGCGTTGCAGCAGGCCGCACCATGAATTCGCAAAGCATTATTGTCCCGAAAATCTCCACACTGCCGGTGCACGAACCCCGGGCCCGGGCGGTCGTGCGTTGGCTGGTGCGCAAGAACATCATTAAAGAAGAACTGACCACTTGTGGCCGCACTGGCAATCGCATGGCTCATGCCATCGCCGACGGTGCCCGCGCTGTCGTGCTGCATCCTGAAGCACTGCCGTTCGGCGAACCGATCAATGGCCTGGAGATCATCACCAAGCGCTGCATCTATACGCCGGCCAAGGGTTTCCTTGAAGAGGCGGGTTGCTCCGAGTGCCGCAAGGAAGTCGGCGAAGCGCTGTTCGAAAGCCTGGAAGACTGGATGCCGGGGCGCACCGATAACTTCACTTGTCCGGAGTGCGGGCATGAAGATGACATCAACGGCTTTCTTTTCCTGCAGGAATGCGGCTTTTCCAACCTGGGCTTTATCTTCAACAACTGGGCCGAGGCCGGGTTCAAGCAGAGCTTTATCGACGAATTTGCCGATTGGCTCGATCAGCCTGTCAGTTGGGTGAAAGTCGAGCTGTAGGCGACGACAATCCCCGTATATCAGTAATGCTAATAATAGACAGAGTTTTACATTGAACCTGAGGGGGTGTCTGACTATAATGGCGCGCTTCCATTTTCCCGCTCGGGAGCCCCCGCGATGCTGCGTATCAGCCAAGAAGCTCTGACATTCGACGACATTCTCCTAGTGCCTGGTTATTCCGAGGTGCTTCCTAACGAAGTCAGTCTCAAGACCCGCCTAACCCGTGGCATCGAGCTGAATATTCCTTTGGTTTCTGCCGCCATGGACACCGTTACTGAAGCCCGTCTGGCAATTGCCATGGCTCAGGAAGGTGGCATCGGCATTATCCACAAGAACATGACCATCGAGCAGCAAGCTGCCGAAGTGCGCAAGGTCAAGCGTTATGAGGCCGGCGTGGTCAAGGACCCGATCACCATCGAGGCTGACGCCACGGTTCGTGAACTGTTCGAACTGACCCGCATGCACAACATCTCCGGCGTTCCGGTACTGCACGATGGCGACCTGGTCGGCATCGTCACTTCCCGTGACGTACGTTTCGAAAACCGTCTGGACGCCACCGTCCGTGAAGTGATGACGCCTAAAGAGCGTCTGGTCACGGTCAAGGAAGGCGCCGACAAAAACGACGTCCGCGAGTTGTTGCACAAAAACCGTATCGAACGCGTGCTGATCGTCGACGACAAATTCGCCCTCAAAGGCATGATGACCGTCAACGACATCGAAAAAGCCAAGGCATACCCGCTGGCCAGCAAGGACGATCAAGGTCGTCTGCGCGTTGGTGCTGCAGTCGGTACCGGTAAAGACACCGGTGATCGCGTCGCTGCCCTGGTCAATGCCGGCGTTGACGTGGTGGTGGTCGACACTGCTCACGGTCACTCCAAAGGTGTGATCGACCGCGTTCGCTGGGTCAAACAGAATTTCCCTGAAGTGCAGGTTATCGGCGGCAACATCGCCACCGGCGCTGCCGCCAAGGCTCTGGCTGAAGCGGGCGCCGATGCAGTCAAGGTCGGTATCGGCCCAGGCTCGATCTGCACCACCCGCATCGTCGCCGGTGTCGGCGTCCCGCAAATCAGTGCCATCGCCAACGTCGCCGCTGCCCTTGAAGGCACTGGCGTTCCGTTGATCGCCGACGGCGGCATCCGTTTCTCCGGTGACCTGTCCAAGGCCATCGTTGCCGGTGCTTCCTGCGTGATGATGGGCTCGATGTTCGCCGGTACTGAAGAAGCGCCGGGCGAGATCGAACTGTTCCAGGGTCGTTCGTACAAGGCTTACCGTGGCATGGGTTCGCTGGGCGCCATGTCCCAGGCTCAAGGCTCCTCCGACCGTTACTTCCAGGACTCCTCGGCAGGCGCCGAGAAACTGGTTCCGGAAGGTATCGAAGGGCGTGTTCCTTACAAGGGCACCCTGAGCGCCATCATCCATCAACTGATGGGCGGCCTGCGTTCCTCGATGGGTTACACCGGCAGCGCCGATATCGAAGAAATGCGCACCAAGCCTGAGTTCGTGCGGATCACCGGTGCTGGCATGGCCGAGTCCCACGTTCACGACGTACAGATCACCAAAGAAGCGCCAAACTACCGCGTAGGTTGAGCCTTCCAGCAATAAGTTAAGTAACCGGGGCTGTTTTCAGCCCCGAGTTGTTTCTGATTCTCTTCACCGAACTGCATAGACGAGACTGACCACATGGCCCTCGACATTCACGCTCACCGCATCCTGATCCTCGACTTCGGTTCCCAGTACACCCAGCTGATTGCCCGCCGCGTGCGTGAAATCGGCGTGTACTGCGAACTGCATCCGTTCGACATGGACGACGAAGCGATTCGCGAATTCGCGCCGAAAGGGATCATCCTCGCCGGCGGCCCCGAGTCCGTACACGTCGCCGACAGCCCGCGCGCACCGCAAGCCGTCTGGGACCTGGGCGTACCGGTCTTCGGTATCTGCTACGGCATGCAGACCATGGCTGAACAGCTGGGTGGCAAGGTCGAAGGTTCCGAACTGCGTGAGTTCGGTTACGCCCGTGTTGACGTGGTAGGCAAGAGCCGTCTGCTCGACGGCATCGAAGACCACATCGACGCCGACGGCCTGTTCGGCCTCGACGTGTGGATGAGCCACGGTGACAAAGTCACCAAGATGCCACAGGAATTCCACATCCTGGCCAGCACCCCGAGCTGCCCGATCGCCGGCATGTTCGACGATGCCCGCGGCTACTACGGCGTGCAGTTCCACCCGGAAGTGACCCACACCAAGCAGGGCGGTCGCATCCTCTCGCGCTTTATCCTCGACATCTGCGGCTGCGAAGCCTTGTGGACGCCTTCGAAGATTGCTGAAGACGCCATCGCCAACATTCGCGCCCAGGTCGGCACCGACAACGTACTGCTTGGCCTGTCCGGCGGTGTGGACTCCTCGGTGGTTGCCGCGCTGCTGCACAAAGCCATTGGCGACCAGCTGACCTGTGTCTTCGTCGACAACGGCCTGCTGCGTCTGCATGAAGGCGAGCAAGTGATGGCCATGTTCGCCGAGAACATGGGCGTCAAGGTGATCCGCGCCAACGCTGAAGATCAGTTCCTGAACAACCTGGCTGGCGAAAGCGACCCAGAGAAGAAGCGCAAGATCATCGGCCGTACCTTCATCGACGTCTTCGATGCCCAGTCCAACAAACTGGACAACATCAAGTACCTCGCCCAAGGCACCATCTACCCGGACGTGATCGAGTCGGCTGGCGCCAAAAGCGGCAAGGCTCACGTAATCAAGTCGCACCACAACGTGGGTGGCCTGCCGGAAGAAATGAACCTCAAGCTGGTTGAACCCCTGCGCGAGCTGTTCAAGGACGAAGTCCGTCGTCTGGGCCTGGAACTCGGCCTGCCGTACGACATGGTCTACCGTCACCCGTTCCCGGGCCCGGGCCTGGGCGTGCGGATCCTCGGTGAAGTGAAGAAGGAATACGCCGACCTGCTGCGTCGCGCCGACCACATCTTCATCGAAGAGCTGCGCAAGGCCGACTGGTACCACAAGGTCAGCCAGGCATTCGTGGTGTTCCAGCCGGTGAAATCGGTTGGCGTTGTCGGCGATGGCCGTCGTTACGCCTGGGTGGTTGCCCTGCGTGCCGTTGAAACCATCGACTTCATGACCGCGCGTTGGGCACACCTGCCTTACGAACTGCTGGAAACTGTTTCCGGCCGGATCATCAACGAAATCGAAGGCATCTCCCGCGTCACTTACGACGTGTCGAGCAAGCCGCCAGCGACGATTGAGTGGGAGTGATCCCGCGCTAGCCTTGATGGCTTGATCGCAGGTAACTGAAAAGGCCGTGTGAACACTGTTCACACGGCCTTTTTGCGTTTTAGACGCCGGGTAGTCGGACGGGGGTCATGCCCATTCTGTGCAGCGCTGAACTCAAGGCGTCGGGGTTTTGAAAGCGTCGGCCGTTGATCTGCCAGGCATCCCGTTCGACGTAGTACCCACCTGCATCATGCTTGATGGGCGTTCGAACGAGTTTGCCACGGGTGATGATGCCGTTACTGGTGATGACTCTGTTGGTGAGGGTTCTGCTGCGGTGAACCAGCAATGGTTCGCCGGTACTGGTGCTGAGGGTGTACGTGCCAGGACTGGGTAGCCCATCCTCCAGCCTTTGCGCCAGGATCACGCTTTTCGGCGTCGGGATTTGCAGCAACAAGTCATTTTTGGCAAAACCGGCTGCTCGCCCGGGGCGCGGCTCGTCGGCCACCCCCGGGTCGACCTTGATACCGCCGAGCTCGTCCGGGCCTACGCTTTCAATACGCAGCCCGATGCTGCCTTCAAGCTCGCTGATTCCCGCCACGCCGCCATAGGTATTGGCGTGGCTGTTCCCGACCAACGCCACCCAGCGATGCGCGCCTCTGGCCGTCTGGTCGGCGCCGATGACTTGGCGGGCGAAGAAATTCATCATTTTTTGCCGAAAATTGATGTTTGCCCCCTGGATGCCAGTGCTGCGGTAACTGGCGAGGCAGTCGATGGCCTGAACACGAATATGGTTTTTTTGCGCCGTCCTGACCACCTGCTCAAAGGTGAATTGTTCGCTGGGGTCAGTCGAAAAACCTGCATCAAGGTCCTTGAGGTAGCTTTCCAGATCCTCGGACATCACTCCAGTGCGATTGAACACATCCAGGTCAGCCTGATGGAAATCGGTCAGCAGATGCTCCATGTATAAGGTTTTGACTTTTTGTTTGTGCAGCACGCTCATATTCTCGATCAGAAACTGTTTGCTGCCCACGCTGTCGTGGCTTTCACCGATGACCAGGCTCTGTGACCGCTTGAAAAGGGTCTTGATGATGTCCTGGAGCTTTGCATTCGCGATGAACGATGGAATGGTCGGTCTGGGTCGCAGCGGCGGTTGCGAGTAAAAGGTCGCGGCGTCGTCGTGCAGCGTTCGGCGCAGTCTTTTGAAGGCTTCCAGCTCATTGTCCGGATTGTTGGGATTGACAAAGCCGTCCTTCAAATCCCCCTTCGAGGCCATACCCTTGGCCGCCTGTTTGAGGGCTGGCTTGAGGTCCTGCGGAACATCGTATGCAGTCGCCGGGGCATCGAAGTCCGGGAGTGGCGGCTCGGCCCTGGCAAACAGATCGGCAAACTTGCCCCCGCCCACCAGGCCGGGACGCGTGAGGGGCACCCATTCACCCATTTCATTCAGGCGTACCGGTATGTTGCGGTAAAAGGAGTAAGGATTGACCGGGTCAATGATTGCCCAGGTTTTCAGTTCGTTGCTGTAGCGCACCAGGTAGAAACTGTCACCGACTGCGATGTAGTTACCTCCAGTCCGGGGTTGGTAAATGCCCTGGAGTTTGCCTTCGTCACTGACCGGGAAGTCGCCGTCGAGGACCTCATTGGTTTCAAAAGGGGCGAGAATGTCGGCGTCGGCAGGCGTGGCCATGACGGTCTCGAAAGACGGGGTGGGTGGTGGGGGCAGTTCAGCTTCTGTCTCCGTGATTTCTGCGAAATCGGAGGCCTCTGCAAGTTCTGCCGCCCCCCTCAGGAAAGGCAAGTTGAACAGCACATCCACGCTGCCAAGGATGGCGCCAGTCACTGCGGCCTTGCGTTCCGCCGGGGTGTGGCCGTTGATGGCCTGGTCGATGTGAAGCCCGACATTGGCGATGCCAGCGCCGATGACGACAAACGCTGCCGGCCATGCAAGGGCGGCCATCGGCCCGAAGGTGTGGTTGAAGGCATTGAGATAGCCGATCCACAGCTTTTTCCTGATCTCGCCGTTGGAGTGCAGCAGGTAATTGGCGTCGCTGAGCATGCGCTCATGAGTGGACCGGTTCAGATGGGTGAACGCATCACCGGTAATTTTCTCGCCTCGGTAGTGGAGCAAATGATGGTCCGCGACTGCATATTCACCGGGCAATACGTCATAGGCATGGGTGAGGCCGATATTTTCGGTTTCCGTCTCCTCAAACGCATGAATGATCAGGCCAATTCCGGTGAAGTTGGCGAGCTTGTGCCCCAGTGAAGTGGGTTTGTCCTGAGTAATGTCGCGCTCTTGCTGCTTGAAGTGCATGAGCATGCGCTCACGGCCTTCGGCATCCTTGACTTCATTGGCCAGCCATTCGTGCAATTGCCCGACGCTGGTGAAGCAGTGAAAACCTCTGGGCTCACCCGGAATGTAGAGAATGTTCAGGTCACTGTCGTCGGTGATACTGAAAATGTCCGTCGACACGTACTGATCAATGCAAAACTTTCGGATTGAAAAACCGCTGCCTGCTGGCGCCTCGTCCAGCAGCATTTGCCGGGTGAGTGGCCTGCTCACATTTGCGGTGGCCGCCCTGAGCACCAGGGTGAAGTGTTCGCGGGTCAGGTATCCCTTCTCGTAGTCTTCAATGGCTTTGGCAATGAACGTGCACTTGATCAGCGCACGGAAGTTGTCGCTGTGCTTTTCCCAGAACGTCGCGATGGCCGTTTTGCAACGGTCAGCGAAATTGATATCCCAGAAGGTTTTCAACACATCCCTGGCATGCAGGCGAATCTCGTTGGTTTCATCGTAGTTTCCGGCATTGCCGTCGGCACGGTAGAAACCACTGTCAACGTCCAGCAGGTCCCCGTTGTCCTGGTCGTGGACACTGAAACGCTGCATGACCAGTTGCGGGAAGGTCATCGACTCCCTGGGTGTTTCAAACACATGCTGCCAGCCGGTAAAGGTCTTCGAGTTGCTTTGAGCGGCATTAAACCGATGCCAGTAGACCTTGTCGGGTTCGATATCCGTGATGTTGTGCTGGATGAGAATGTCTTTGGCGACCTGGTACGCCATGGAGTACAGGTCGGGGCAATCGGTTACCAGATCAGGGATCAGGGCCTGGAGGGCCTGCGCATCGGTAGCGTCGGGCAGGGTGATTTCTTGAGCATCGTCCATGATGTTTTCCTTGAGAGGTGGTCGGGGCGCTCACTATCTCAAGGGGCATCGGTTCCATCTGTAAGCTTCTGGGTATCTGGTGGTGGTCTGTTGCAGATAGAAGAAGTAGGGCATGACGAAGGTCTGAGTCAGGCTCAGCGCCGCGCCACGTCCGAAAAGTAAAACTTGTCCAGGGTGTGCCGCGACTCGGTGTACTCGAACTGGCGGCCGTCCTGCAAAAACGTCTGGTTGCTGACCACGATCACATGGCTCTGGCCGTCGAGGTCCAGGTGTTGCTGGTCGTCCTTGCTCCGGGGCACCGCTTCGATGGTGCGCTGGGCGTAGGCGATTTGCAGTTGCAAGGTCTGCTCGATGAAGGCGTAGATCGAGTGCTCGGCGATGTCTCGGGACAGGCCGGGAATCACGTCGCTGACGAAATGGTTGATGTCGAGGATCACGCGTTTGCCGTCGATCCGCCGCACTCGCTTGATCCGTGTGATCAGGCTGCCTTCTTCAGCCTTGATGTGCTCCAGCAGCAGGCCTTCGAGGGGGATTTGAGTGAACTCGACCACCTCGGTACTGACGTCGTTACCCAGGCGCGGATACGTTTCCTGAAAGCTGACGATGCCGCCCAGCTGAAATTCGATCGGGTTGGTCGACAGCACGAACGTGCCTTTGCCGTGGACTTTCTGGGCGAAACCGCGCTCCTGCAGTTGCTCGATAGCCTTGCGCACGGTGCCGCGACTGGCCTGGTAGCTGTCCATCAGTTCGGTTTCGGAAGGCAACCGGGCGCCGCGTTCCAGACGTTCGGTCGTGATGCTGGCAAGCAGATCGCTGTAGATCTGGTTGTATTTACTCATGGGGATGGCTCTGTGCCGCGATGTGCTCAAGGTTTCGAACCTTAAGGGCAGGGTAGGGGTTTGTCCATGCGGCGTTAGGTTTCTTTGACTTTTGAGGTGGGAAATGTCGCCGCCGGTCGGGTTCAGGATAAACAAATTCAAACTCGTCTGTACGAGTTGTTGCTTTAACTCGTACAGACGAGTACTTTTCGCTTCGGCGTGCTGCCAAAAACAAAAAACTACAGCGGAAGAAAAAGCATGAGCCACGACTATCCGAATATCGCCAGCGAGCTGCTGCAAAGCCTCGGTGGCAGCGACAACCTCGAGCAGGCCGCGCACTGCGTCACCCGCCTGCGCCTGGCCCTCAAGGACCCAAGCCTGGTCAACAGCGCCACGCTGAACCAGATCGATCTGGTCAAAGGCTCGTTCTTCACCGGCGGCCTGTTCCAGGTGGTGATTGGTCCCGGTGAAGTGGAAAAGGTCTACGCCGAACTGCGTCGTCAAACCGGTCTCGCGGCCTCGACCATCGCCGACGTTAAGCAGAAAAGCGCCGACAAGATCAACGCGATGCAGCGTCTGGTGCGGGTGTTTTCCGACGTCTTCATGCCCATCCTCCCGGCGTTGATCATTGCCGGCCTGCTGATGGGCATCAACAACCTGATCGGCGCCAAGGGCATGTTCATCGAGGGCAAGACCCTGCTGGACGCCTATCCGAAACTTGACGGGCTCTGGAGCCTGATCAACCTCATGGCCAATACCTCGTTTGTGTTCCTCCCGGCGCTGGTGGGCTGGTCGGCGGCCAAGCGGTTTGGCGGCAGCGAAATCCTCGGCATCGTGCTTGGCCTGATGCTGGTGCACCCCGATCTGCTCAATGCCTGGAACTATGGCAAAGCGGTGGCCGGGCTGGACGGGCAGAGCCTGCCGTACTTCGACATCCTGGGGTTGTTCCAGATCGAGAAGGTTGGCTATCAGGGACAGATCTTGCCGATCCTGCTGGCGGCCTACGTGATGAGCGTCATCGAAAAATGGCTGCGGGCGCGGGTGCCGAACGCGATTCAATTGCTGGTCGTGCCGATCACCACCATCGTTGTGACCGGCGTGCTGGCGCTGGCGGTGATCGGCCCGGTGACCCGGCATCTGGGAATTCTTATCACCGAAGGCGTGGTCATGCTGTTTGACCTGGCGCCAATGGTCGGCGGGGCGATTTTCGGTCTGCTCTACGCGCCGCTGGTGATTACCGGCATGCACCACATGTTCCTCGCGGTCGACTTGCAGCTGATCTCCACCCAGGGCGGCACCTTTATCTGGCCGATGATCGTCATGTCCAACCTGGCCCAGGGCAGCGCGGCACTGGCGGTGTTCTACATGACCCGTAACGTGCGGGACAAAAGCATGGCCTCGACCTCGGCGATTTCCGCGTACTTCGGCATCACCGAACCGGCCATGTTCGGGGTCAACCTGCGCTACAAATTTCCGTTTTATGCAGCCCTGATCGGTTCGGCCATGGGTTGCATTTTCCTGTCGCTGAACAAAGTCCAGGCCTCGGCAATCGGCGTCGGTGGCTTGCCCGGTTTTATCTCGATCATTCCGCAGTTCATTCCGATGTTCGTGATCGGGATGGTCATTGCCATGGTCGTGCCGTTTGTTCTGACCTGCGGGTTGAGCATGAAGATTGTTCGGCCTGGGTATCGGGTTGCCTGACAGATCGCATTCGCGAGCAAGCCCGCTCCCACAGGTTGACCGCATTCCAAATGTGGGAGCGGGCTTGCTCGCGAAGAGGCCCTAAAGGCCGATACAAAACTTACTGAAGGAATCCCGCCATGCAAGACTGGCAACGTTCGGTGATCTACCAGATCTACCCGAAGAGTTTTCACAGCCACGCCGGCAACCCCACGGGTGATTTGCTTGGCGTTGTGGCCAAGCTCGATTACCTGCACTGGCTGGGTGTCGATTGCCTGTGGATCACGCCGTTCCTGCGCTCGCCCCAGCGCGACAACGGCTACGACATCAGTGATTACTACGCCATCGACCCGAGCTACGGGACCATGGCCGATTGCGAGTTGCTGATCGCCGAGGCCGGCAAGCGCGGGATCAAGCTGATGCTCGATATCGTGGTCAACCACACCTCCATCGAGCACACCTGGTTCCAGCAGGCCCGCAGCAGCCTTGATAACCCTTACCGGGATTTCTACATCTGGCGCGACCAGCCGAACAACTGGGAATCCAAGTTTGGCGGCTCGGCCTGGGAGTACGAAGCTCAGACCGGTCAGTACTACCTGCACTTGTTCGACCACACTCAGGCCGACCTGAACTGGGACAACCCCAAGGTGCGCGCCGAAGTCTTCAAGATGATGCGTTTCTGGCGCGACAAGGGTGTAGGCGGGTTCCGTCTGGACGTGATCAACCTGATCTCCAAACCGGCGGACTTCCCTGAGGACAACACTGACGGTCGCCGTTTCTACACCGATGGCCCGAACGTCCACGAATACTTGCAGCAAATGCACCGCGAAGTCTTCGAAGGCCACGATCTGATCAACGTCGGCGAGATGTCGTCCACCAGCCTGGAACACTGCATCCGCTACTCGCGGCCAGACTCGAAAGAACTGTCGATGACCTTCAACTTCCATCACCTGAAGGTCGATTACCCCAACCTGCAGAAATGGATTCGCGCCGATTTCGATTTCCTCGAACTCAAGCGCATCCTCTCCGATTGGCAAACCGGCATGCAGGCCGGCGGTGGCTGGAACGCGCTGTTCTGGTGTAACCATGACCAGCCACGGGTGGTCTCGCGTTTTGGTCATGACGGCGAATATCGAGAGATCTCGGCGAAGATGCTCGGCACGGCGCTGCATTTCCTCCAGGGCACGCCGTTCGTGTACCAGGGCGAGGAACTGGGCATGACCAATCCGGGCTTCGATCACATCGATCAGTACCGCGATGTCGAGACGCTGAACATCTTCCGGCTCAAGCGCGAGGCGGGTGCTAGCGACGCCGATAACATGGCGGCGATCATGCAGAAGTCCCGGGACAACGGCCGTACGCCGATGCACTGGAATGCCGAGCCTAATGCCGGTTTCAGCGCTGTCGAGCCGTGGATCGGGGTGCCGGCCAACGCTGCGCAGATCAACGTCGCCGCCCAACTCGATGACCCGGATTCGGTGCTGCATCACTACCGCCAACTGATCGCTCTGCGCCGCAGTGAAGCGCTGATGTCTGACGGTGTGTACCGGCAGTTGCTGCCTGAGCACCCGCAAATCTGGGCGTATGTGCGTGAAGGCAGGGGCGAGCGTTTGCTGGTGCTGAACAACTTCTACGGCACGCCATGCGAAGTCGAACTGCCAGATGAAGTGATCAGCGAAGCGATGATGCAGCGGTTGGTGATCAGCAACTACCCGGACTGTCCGCCGCGCAATCGGCAGGTGTTTTTACGGCCCTTTGAGTCGTTCGTTCTGCACCTGACCAACCACTAAAAAACACTGTTTTAAAACAACACGCAGAACGCTGCGCGGGAGAGTTTTGCGCGCCGATTTTGCCGCTGCACACAATAAAAATAATGGGGTGGTTCTTGAAAACAACAATAAATCGTAGCCTTGTAGTGGCGGGCGTGTGCCTGGCTTTGCCTCTTTCGGCCCAGGCGCTGGAGTTCGCCGGTTACTTGCGTAGCGGCGTCGGGACCTCGGTCAACAGCGGTAAACAGCAGTGTTTCCAACTGCAGGGTGCGCAGACCAAATACCGCTTGGGCAACGAATGTGAGCAGTACGCGGAGCTGGAATTGCGCCAGGATCTTTACACCCTGGATGACGGCTCGGTGCTGAGCGTCGACGGCATGGCTTCGTTGTACAACCAGTACAACAAGGACCTGACCTTCAACGGTGACAACGGCTCAGTGCGCATGCCGCAGATGTATGCGCAATGGTCGAACATGCCTAGCCTCAACGGCGGTTCGTTGTGGGCCGGTCGGCGTTACTACAAACGGAACGATATTCACATTTCCGACTACTACTACTGGAACCAGAGCGCCACCGGCGGCGGTATTGAGGACGTGCTGATCGGCGATCTGAAATACAGCTACGCCTTCTCGCGCAAGGACAACCTGTACCAGAAGGACTACATCAACCGTCACGATTTCAACGTCGCTGGATTCAACACCAACCCTGGCGGTGAACTGGAGTTCGGCCTGAGTTACATCGACAAGCCCGACAGCCGCGACGCTCACCGTGGCTGGGCGATCACCACCCAGCATGTGCAGAAGGGCTTTCTGGGCGGCAAGAATAAACTGGCCTTTCAGTACGGCGAAGGCCCCGGCACCGGGTTGGGCTATACCGGTAACGTGAAGCTGGACGACAGCAACAAAAGTTATCGTGTGGTGGAGTTCTTCGACTGGCAAGTGACGCCGCGATTTGGCGGGCAGATCGAAGCGGTCTACCAGAAGGATATTCGCCCGGACGGCGCTGACCAGAACTGGATTTCCCTGGGTGTTCGCCCGACTTATGCGCTCACCGAGCAGTTCAAACTGGTGACCGAATTGGGTCACGATCAGGTCGAAACCACGGGCGGCACGCGCAAGCTGAGCAAGTTCACCTTCGCTCCGACCTGGTCGCCCAAAGGACCGGAATTCTGGGCTCGCCCCGAGGTGCGTTTGTATTACACCTATGCGAGCTGGAACGAGGCGGCCAAACGGGCGGCCAATGAACTGGCGCAGGGGTCGGCATTGTCCGACACCGGCGCCTTCGGCACGGCGCGGCACGGTTCGAACGTCGGATTGCAGGTCGAGTATTGGTGGAAATAAGCGATGCTGTCGGAGCCTCGCGCTCCATCAGCACTTCAAAGAACAAAACAGCAGGTGACGTCATGGCCACACCCCAACAATTGCAACTGCTGGCACCTTTGTCCGGCGTGCTGATGCCGCTGGACCAGGTGCCCGATCAGGTGTTTTCCAGTCGCGTGATTGGCGACGGTCTGTGCATCGACCCGACTTCGCAAACCTTGTGCGCACCGCTGGCCGGGGTGATCAGCAATGTGCAGGTCAGTGGGCATGCCGTCAGCATCACCGACGACAATGGCGTGCAGGTGTTGATGCACATCGGCCTCGATACAGTGAACCTGGCAGGAAAGGGCTTCACCCGATTGGTTGAGGAAGGTCAGCGGGTGGCGGTGGGGCAGTCGCTGATCGAGTTCGATGCCGATTACATTGCCTTGAACGCCCGCAGTTTGTTGACCTTGATGCTGGTGGTCAGTGGTGAGCCCTTCACTTGGCTGACACCGGAAACGGGTTTGGTAGACAGTGGCCAACCGCTACTGAGTTTGAAGCCCATCGAGCAGGCAACGGATGAGCCAGTGCCGGAAGAGGGCGAAGCACTGTTTTCCAAACCGGTGACACTCGCCAACCCGAACGGTTTGCACGCCCGTCCGGCAGCGGTGTTCGCTCAGGCGGCGAAAGGTTTTTCGGCGAGCATTTACCTGCATAAACAGCAGGCGAGTGCGAACGCCAAATCGTTGGTGGCGATCATGGCGTTGCAGACGGGGCACGGTGACGTTGTGCAAGTCAGTGCGGCCGGCCCGGATGCTGAAGCGGCGATCAAGACGCTGGCCGAATTGCTGACCGCCGGGTGTGGCGAGACGGTAGCCGTGATGGCAGAAGTCGAGACGGTTGAAGCTTCATCGCTGAACGTTTTGCGCGGAGTCTGTGCCTCGGCGGGTTCGGCGTTTGGCCAGGTTGTGCAGATTGCCGAGCAAACATTTGAAGTGAACGAGTTCGGCGTCGGTCCGCAGCTTGAGCGAGAGCATCTCTCCCGTGCTTTGGTCGCAGCGGCGCTGGCCTTGCAGCAGTTGCGCGACAACGCCACCGGTGACGCCCAGGCAGAGATTTTCAAGGCGCACCAGGAACTGCTTGAAGACCCGAGTCTGCTGGATCAGACCGAGGCGCTGATCATCGAAGGCAAAAGTGCCGGGTTCGCCTGGCGCGCGGCCACCGAGTCGACGGCAACCTTGTTCAAAAGCCTGGGCAATGCCTTGCTGGCGGAGCGGGCGGCGGACCTGGCTGATGTGGGCCAGCGAGTGCTCAAGCTGATCCTCGGCGTACAGGATCAGGCGATGGAGCTGCCTGAAGGGGCGATCCTGATCGCCGAACAACTGACGCCGTCACAGACCGCCGGGCTCGATACTCGCAAGGTACTGGGTTTCGCCACGGTCGGTGGCGGCGCTACCAGCCACGTCGCGATCCTCGCTCGGGCGTCCGGTTTGCCGGCGATCTGCGGGTTGCCCGTTCAGGTGCTGGCGCTGGCCAACGGCACTCAAGTGTTGCTCGACGCCGACAAGGGCGAGCTGCATCTGGACCCGGACCTGGCGGCCATCGAGCAGCTGCAGGCCAATCGTCAGCGCCAGCAGAAGCGCCATCAACATGAGCTGGCGCACGCTGCGTTGGCGGCTTGTACTCGCGATGGTCACCACTTTGAAGTGACGGCCAACATCGCCTCGCTGGCTGAAGCGGAGCAGGCCATGGCACTGGGAGGCGAGGGCGTCGGACTGTTGCGTTCGGAGTTTCTTTATCTGGACCGCAATCATGCGCCGAGCCATGACGAACAGGCATCCACCTACAGCGCCATCGCCCGCGCCCTGGGGCCGGCGCGCAATCTGGTGGTGCGTACTCTGGATGTCGGCGGCGACAAACCGTTGGCCTACGTGCCAATGGACAGCGAAACCAACCCGTTCCTCGGCATGCGCGGAATTCGTTTGTGCCTGGAGCGCCCGCAGCTGTTGCGCGATCAGTTCAAAGCGATCCTGAGCAGCGCCGGGTTGGCCCGTCTGCACATCATGTTGCCCATGGTCACGCAACTGTCGGAGTTGCGACGGGCCCGGCAGCTGCTTGAGGAAGAGGCGCTGGCATTGGGTCTCACTGAGCTGCCGAAACTGGGGATCATGATCGAAGTGCCGGCAGCGGCACTGATGGCCGATCTGTTTGCGCCTGAAGTGGATTTCTTCTCGATCGGCACCAACGACCTGACCCAGTACACCCTGGCCATGGACCGCGATCATCCGCGCCTGGCCAGTCAGGCCGACAGCTTTCATCCGTCGGTGCTGCGTTTGATTGCCAACACGGTGAAAGCCGCTCATGCCCATGGCAAATGGGTCGGAGTGTGCGGCGCCATGGCTTCGGAAAAACTGGCGGTGCCGCTGCTGCTGGGACTAGGGGTGGATGAACTGTCGGTGAGCGTACCGCTGATTCCGGCGATCAAAGCGGCGGTTCGCGAAGTGGATCTGCTGGACTGCCAGGCCATCGCCCAGCAAGTGCTGGGCCTGGAAAGCGCCGAGCAAGTGCGCGAGGCGTTGCGGCTGTATCACGAGGCGACGGTCGATACTTCACTGGTACTGGAGAACTGAGCATGTTCGAGAAAATGCAGCGGGCGTTCTGGAAAGCGTTAACGCCGGATCTGGTGGTGGATGAACCGAAAGTGGTTGCTCAGCCTGTTTCTGGCCTGGCCCCGGAAATCGTCGCCGCACTGGGCGGAATGGATAACCTCAAGTCGCAGCAGCGGGTGGCGCTGACCCGGGTTCGGGTGGCGTTGCGGGATGTGGGGCGGATGGATCGGCAGGCTTTGAATATGGCCGGTGTACCGGGAGTCATGATGCTGGATGATGGGGTGGTGCATCTCATCACTGGCCTCAAGCCATAACCGATCCCTGTGGCGAGGGAGCTTGCTCCCGCTGGACGGCGAAGCCGTCTCAAAACCGGCGACCGAGGTTTAACAGACAAAATGCATCAGCCAATTTACGACTGCTGCGCAGCCGAGCGGGAGCAAGCTCCCTCGCCACAGGGTGATGTGCGGCCCTTGGTCGCCCTTACTGTTTCTCAACCGCAGGTGTATCGTATTCGCCTTTTACAGGCCCACGGGCCTGTCGCTGATACGTGAGGTAGTTGAGTTCATGTCCTTTACCCGTCGCCAAATCCTCGGTGGCCTGGCCGGTCTTGTTGTCGTTGGTGTCGGAGCGGGGGGGGCGTCGCGGTACTGGTTGGGCAAAATGGCCGACGCCGACGCGGGCCACGACTATGAGTTGATCGCCGCACCGCTGGACGTCGAACTGGTGGCCGGGCACAAGACCGAAGCCTGGGCGTTCGGTCCGTCGGCGCCGGGCACCGAGTTACGCGTGCGTCAGGGCGAATGGCTGCGGGTACGTTTCATCAACCACCTGCCGGTTGCCACTACCATTCACTGGCACGGCATTCGTCTGCCGCTGGAAATGGACGGCGTGCCCTACGTCTCGCAGCTTCCAGTGCTGCCGGGCGAATACTTCGACTACAAATTCCGCGTGCCCGACGCCGGCAGCTACTGGTATCACCCGCATGTGAACAGCAGCGAAGAACTCGGCCGCGGGCTGGTCGGCCCGTTGATCATCGAAGAGCGCGAGCCTACCGGCTTCAAGTACGAGAAAACCTTGAGCCTCAAGAGCTGGCACGTCGATGAAGAGGGCGCTTTTGTCGCGTTCAGCATTCCTCGCGAAGCGGCCCGTGGTGGCACGGCGGGACGGCTGTCGACGATCAACGGTGTCTCACAAGCGGTGATCGAATTGCCCGCCGGGCAGATCACCCGGGTGCGCCTGCTCAACCTGGATAACACCCTGACTTACCGCCTCAATATTCCAGGTGTCGAAGCGCAGATCTACGCGCTGGACGGCAACCCCATCGAACCGCGCCCGTTGGGCAAGGAATACTGGCTCGGCCCGGGCATGCGCATTTGCCTGGCGATCAAGGCCCCGCCGGCCGGTGAAGAGCTGTCCCTGCGCAACGGCCCGGTACGACTGGGCACCTTCCGCTCGGTGGCAAACACTGATGCGCCGACCGAATGGCCTCCCGCGCTGCCCGCCAACCCGGTGGCCGAGCCGGACCTGGCCAACGCGGAGAAACTCAACTTCAATTTCGAATGGGTAGGCTCAGTGTCGGTGAACGTCGACAATGGCAAGCCGCCGAGCCTGTGGCAGATCAACGGCAAGGCCTGGGACATCACCGACAAAACCTGCGCCGACCGCCCGATTGCCAAGCTCGAGAAGGGCAAGAGCTACATTTTCGAATTGAAAAACATGACTCAGTATCAACACCCGATTCACCTGCACGGCATGAGCTTCAAGGTGATTGCGTCGAACCGGCACAAGGTCATCCCGTACTTCACCGACACCTACTTGCTGGGCAAAAACGAGCGCGCGCAAGTGGCGCTGGTGGCGGATAACCCGGGGATCTGGATGTTCCACTGCCATGTGATCGACCACATGGAAACCGGCCTGATGGCCGCCATCGAGGTGGCGTAATGCGTCAGATACGTCCCACCGCAATCATCGACCGCAGCCGTGATCGTGACTTCATGCGCGAAGCCCTGGCCCTGGCCGCCCAAGGCGCGGCCCTGGGTGAAGTGCCGGTGGGCGCGGTGCTGGTTCAGGACGGTGAAATCATCGGTCGGGGTTTTAACTGCCCGATCAGCGGTAATGACCCGAGCGCTCACGCCGAGATGGTCGCGATCCGCGCGGCCGCGTTGGCAGCCAGCAACTATCGTCTGCCCGGCAGCACGCTGTACGTGACGCTTGAGCCGTGCAGCATGTGCGCCGGGCTGATCGTGCATTCGCGGATTGCGCGGGTGGTGTATGGGGCGCTGGAGCCGAAGGCCGGGATTGTGCAGAGTCAGGGGCAGTTTTTTACCCAGGGATTTTTGAATCACCGGGTGCTGTATGAAGGCGGAGTGTTGGCTGAGGAGTGCGGGGCTGTTCTCAGCGAATTCTTCAAAGCCCGCAGAGCCAAACCTTCTGACTAAACACCAACCCAATGTGGGAGCGGGCTTGCTCGCGAAAGCGGTGGATCAGTCAACATCTCTGTTGAATGTTAGTCCGTATTCGCGAGCAAGCCCGCTCCCACATTTGATCTCCATAGGGAGGGAGATCGGTGTTTTACTTGCGGGCGACGATCACGGCACGCATCGGCGCCGGCAGCCCTTCAACCGTCTTGCTGTGATCTTCCGGGTCAAGGAAATCGCTCAGCGACTGATACTTCATCCACTCTGTCCCGCGCTGTTCCTCGACCGTCGTCACGCTCACGTCCACACAGCGAACATCCGTGAATCCGGCCCGGCGCAGCCACAGCTCCAGCGCCGGCACCGACGGCAGGAACCACACGTTACGCATCTGCGCGTAACGGTCTTCCGGCACCAATACCTGTTGTTGATCGCCTTCAATCACCAGCGTCTCCAGCACCAATTCGCCACCCTTGACCAGGCAATCCTTCAGCGCCAGCAAATGCTCGATCGGCGAGCGACGGTGATAGAACACCCCCATGGAAAACACCGTGTCGAAGCCTTCCATGTTCGGCGGCAAGTCTTCGAAGGGGAACGGCAGGTGCCAGGCATTGGGTTCGGACAGGTAACGCTGCACCGCCTGGAACTGGCAGAAAAACAGCCAGTTCGGATCGACACCAATCACGCTATCGGCCCCGGCACCGAGCATGCGCCACATGTAATAACCATTGCCGCAACCGACATCGAGGATGCGTTTGCCCTTCAGATCCAGATGCGGTGCAACACGCGACCACTTCCAGTCCGAACGCCATTCGGTGTCGACATGCACACCAAACAGATCGAACGGTCCTTTGCGCCATGGTGACAAGCCCATCAGCGCAGTGCGCATCTGCGCACGAGTTTTGTCATCGCAATCGGTGTCCAGCGTCAGACCATTAAGCAGATCGACTTCGCTCGGCTGAATCTTCGGCAAGGCGTCCAGCGCACTCTGCCAGCGCTCCAGATCGCCATGACCTTTTTCCATTTTTTTGTCGAGTTGCGCTTGCAGCGTGTTGGCCCAGTCGGCCAGTGGTGTGCCGGCCAACCGGCGGGCGAGGGGGGACAGATCAATCATGGCAAGGCAATCAACGAGGCAAAGTTAAGACACTGGAACCACGGCACGACTTTCGAGAACCCGGCGGCCAGCAGGCGCTCGCGGTGTTCTTCGAGGCTGTCGGGCTTCATGACGTTTTCGATGGCGCTGCGCTTCTGGGCGATCTCGAGTTCGCTGTAGCCGTTGGCGCGTTTGAACGCGACGTGCAGGTCGGTGAGCAGCGCATGTTCCTCAAGGTCGTTGAAGCGCAGCTTCTCCGACAGAATCAGCGCGCCACCGGGCAACAGCGATTGGTGGATGCGCGAGAGCAACGCTGTGCGCTGTTCCGGGGCGATGAATTGCAGGGTGAAGTTCAGCGCCACCACCGAGGCTGGCTGGAATTCGAGGGCCAGGATGTCGCCTTCGATCACTTCGACCGGCAGCAGCTCCTGGAACATCGAGTCCTGACCATTGAGGTACTCGCGGCAGCGTTCAACCATCGCCGCCGAGTTATCCACAGCGATGACGCGGCAGCCGTCGGTGCGCACATGGCGGCGCAGCGCCTGGGTCACGGCGCCCAAGGACGAGCCGAGGTCGTAGAGCACGCTGTTGGGCTGGGCAAATTGCGCAGCGAGCACGCCAAGGTTTTCAACGATGGTCGGATAACCCGGCACCGAGCGCTTGATCATGTCCGGGAACACCCGCACCACGTCCTCGTTAAAGGCGAAGTCAGGCACCTGGGCCAGAGGCTGGGCGAAAAGGCGATCGGGTTCTTTGCTCACGGCGGTTCCGGCGGCGTAGGTGGAAAAGGCCGGCATTTTAGCCAAATTGACGGGGGGATGCGCGGGTTGTCTGATAAACCGCCGGGCAGGATCCGAGGTTTGCGTGTTCAGTGAGACCGCTTTCGCGAGCAAGCCCGCTCCCACAGTAGTTCTGCGTCGGACACAAGAAGTGCGTTTAACACTAATCAAATGTGGGAGCGGGCTTGCTCGCGAAGGATTCAGCGCGGTTTCGGGCCGAACGCCGAGGCCGCAATTCCCCATTGTCCCAGCCAGTAGCTGAGGATGATGACGTAAGGCGCCGCATGAAACGGCGCGACAAACCGGTTGATGCCAATCACGCTGTCCGAAAACACAAACGCCACCGCACCTGCCGCCGCCAGCAGCGCCGAGCGTTTGGGCAAGTCGGTGCCGAGTCGGGCCAGTGCGCGCCAGAGCATTGCGCTGATCGCCAGACCGTAGACGATCACCGGGATCAGCAGCGGACCCAGCCCATTGGAAATCAAGATCCCCAACAACACCGCGCCGACGCCCAAAGCGATGATCAGCGGTAACAACGCCACCCGCCGGCAATCGCTCAAATAGGCTTTCAGATACGCCAAGTGGGCGACCAAAAACGCCCCGAGACCGAACACAAACAAATCCCCGGGCCATGCCAGCAGCACATCGCCGACCAGAGAGAAAATCAATCCAAGGCTGATCCAGCGTCGATATTCGCTGGGCGGTGCGTCGTGCAACCAACCGAGCAGCGCCAATACTGGCAGCGGTTTGACCAGCAGACAGAGCAACGCCGCATGCACACTGACGCCGTAGAGGAACGTCACCGCGCCCATCAGCGCCAGAATCAGCCAGCCCACGATCAGTTAACCGAGATCGCGCAGTCGAAGGTTTCCACTGCCGGTACTTCTGGTGCCCATGGCTGTGAGTAGGTCAGGCGCAAACGGCCAGTGCCCGCGGCGAAAGACTGGAAGCGCCAGGTCGAGAGGCCGGCGCTGCCGACGATCCCCGCGTCTTGCGGGTTGCTGTAGACCTCGGGGCTGAGTGCGCGCAATACGCCACCGGCCGAATCCTGGATCGCCCAGCGGTAACCTGTGGTCGGGTTGCTTGGCAGGGTCAGGATCAGGTTTTGCCCATTGTGCAGTTGCACTGGGCATTCGCTTTGTTTTTCCACGGTCACGTTCTGTTTCGGTTGCGTGGCGCAGGCGGCCAGCAAGGCGAGGGCGAGGGGGACAAACAGGCGGATGGGGGACATAAGGTCAGTGGCTCCGGCATTCACGACGAACGGCGAGCATAACTGAAGATGAGACAAATTGTGACGAGGAGGAGAGATCGTTCCCACGCTCTGCGTGGGAACGATCAGTTACGGGAGTTAGAACAGAATTTTTGCCACATCCGCAAACCGCTTGGCAAAGTGCACGGTAAGCCCTTCCTTCAGATAATCCGGCAATTCTTCAAAGCTACCGCGATTAGGCTCCGGCAGGATCAATTCGAAAATCTTCTGCCGCCGCGCTGCAATCACCTTCTCGCGTACCCCGCCAATCGGCAGTACATGCCCGGTCAGCGTCAGTTCGCCGGTCATGGCGATGCCTTTTTTTGGTGCCTGGTTTCGGGCGAGCGAGAGCAGGGCGCTGGCCATGGTTACGCCGGCGCTTGGGCCGTCTTTGGGGGTCGCGCCTTCCGGGACGTGCAGGTGAACGAAAGCTTCGTCGAAGAACTTCGGATCACCGCCAAACGACTTCAAGTTGGAGCTGACGTAGCTGTAGGCGATTTCCGCCGACTCCTTCATTACATCGCCCAGTTGCCCGGTGAGTTTGAAGCCGCGGTTCAAGGTGTGAATGCGCGTGGCTTCGATCGGCAACGTCGCGCCGCCCATGCTGGTCCAGGCCAGCCCGGTGATGACGCCGGTACCGGACAGCACTTGCTCGTTACGGAAGACCGGATGACCGAGTGAGGCTTCGAGGTCTTTCGGGCCGAGCTTGATCACCGCTTTCGGCTCGTCGATCAGTTTCACAACGGCTTTGCGCACCAGTTTGCCCAGTTGTTTTTCCAACTGCCGAACCCCCGCTTCACGGGCGTATCCGTCGATCAACGCTTTGAGGGCGCTGTCGCTGATACTCAGGCTGCCCTTGGACACGCCGGCCTTTTCCAGTTGCTTGGGCCACAGGTGGCGCTTGGCGATGGCGATTTTTTCTTCGGTGATGTAACCCGACAGGCGAATCACTTCCATGCGGTCCAGCAACGGGCCGGGGATCGAGTCCAGGGTGTTGGCGGTGCACACGAACAGCACTTTCGACAGGTCCAGACGCAGGTCCAGGTAGTGGTCGAGGAATTCGACGTTTTGTTCCGGGTCCAGAGTTTCCAGCAGCGCCGAGGCCGGGTCGCCCTGGTAGCTCTGGCCCATCTTGTCGATCTCGTCGAGCATGATCACCGGGTTCATCACTTCGACATCTTTCAACGCATGGACGAGTTTGCCCGGCTGCGCGCCGATGTAGGTGCGGCGGTGGCCCTTGATCTCGGCTTCGTCGCGCATGCCGCCGAGGCTGAAGCGGTAGAACGGCCGACCGAGGGATTCGGCGATGGATTTGCCGACGCTGGTCTTGCCCACGCCCGGCGGACCCACCAGCAGCACGATGGAGCCGCTGATCTCGCCTTTGTAGGCACCGACCGCGAGGAACTCGAGGATGCGGTCCTTGATGTCGTCGAGGCCGGCATGGTGTTTGTCCAACACCTTGCGTGCGTGCTTGAGGTCAAGTTTGTCCTCGCCGTACACGCCCCACGGCACCGAGGTCGCCCAGTCGAGGTAGTTGCGGGTGACCGCATACTCCGGCGAACCGGTCTCGAGGATCGACAGTTTGTTCATTTCCTCTTCGACGCGTTTTTGCGCCTGGGGCGGCAGAACCTTGCCTTCCAGGCGCTGTTCGAACTGTTCGATGTCGGCGCTGCGGTCGTCCTTGGTCAGCCCCAGCTCTTGCTGGATAACCTTGAGTTGTTCCTTGAGGAAGAACTCGCGCTGATGCTCGCCGATCTTGCGGTTAACTTCGGCGGAAATCTCTTTTTGCAGGCGTGCGACTTCGACTTCCTTGCGCAGCATCGGCAGGACTTTTTCCATGCGTTTGAGCATGGGCACGCAGTCGAGCACCTCTTGCAGCTCGCTGCCGGTGGCCGACGTGAGGGCGGCGGCGAAGTCGGTCAGCGGCGACGGGTCGTTGGGGCTGAAGCGGTTGAGGTAGTTCTTCAGCTCTTCGCTGTACAGCGGGTTGAGCGGCAGCAGTTCCTTGATCGCGTTGATCAGCGCCATGCCGTAAGCCTTGACCTCGTCGGTCGGCTCGGTGGGCTGATGCGGGTATTCGACTTCGACAAGATATGGCGGGCGATGGTGTTTGAGCCAGGTGCGAATGCGCACGCGAGTCAGGCCTTGGGCGACGAATTGCAGTTTGCCGTTTTCGCGACTGGCGTGATGCACCTTGACCAGCGTGCCGTAGAGCGGCAGGGCCGAGGTGTCGAAATGGCGCGGGTCTTCCTGGGGCGTGTCCATGTAGAACAGGGCCAGGGAGTGGTGATCGGATTTGCTCACAAGGTCCAGCGTTTCAGCCCACGGTTCTTCGTTGACGATGACCGGCAGCACTTGGGCCGGGAAGAACGGGCGGTTGTGGATCGGGATGATGTAGACCTTGTCCGGCAGGTTCTGGCCTGGCAGGGCGAGGCCTTTGCCGGTGGAGTGGTGTTCGGCGTTCTCTGGGTCGGCGTATTCGCTCGGGTCTTCGGGGAATTCTTGCTGGTCGCTCATGGGGCACCTGCGCAATGGGGTATGGGTGTTAGATGGGGC
>NZ_JAGYGJ010000043.1:0-56000 GCF_019947405.1 Pseudomonas sp. GL-B-26
GGTGCTGCGGGTCTTGTTCGCCGGCAGGTCGTACGGGACGATGTTTTCCTTGTGGTACAGGCAGCCGGTGATCAGCGGTTGGTCGGGGTCGGGGACGCCTGCTGCGCCATTGTTGCCGGGGCCGATGAAGGTCGCGGATGCGGATGTCGCGGGCAAAGCGCCTCTCCCCAGTCGTCTCAATGAGTCGGGCATTACGCCGTTGTGCGGCAAACAGAGCAACGGCGCCTGCAGCCGTAAGGATTGCACATGCATGTAACCGCCATGAACACCCTGCTGGCCGCACCTCGTTATGGATTCGAGTCGCTGCCCAGGGAACAGTCCAGTCAGGTCCTGTGTTTCATCATCGATCGCGCACGCCAACCCGAGGCGATGTCGCGTCTGTATCGCATCGGCGAACCGATGAATGCACAAGCCTTGTTCAGCAGCACTGACTTTGCGGAAATCGCCAATGAAGGTCCACTCTGGCTCACAGCACCTTGGGGCAGCCGGTTGGCAGTCGAAGCCACGCGATTGTGCGAAGAAAACCACTCGGGCATTGCCCTGGTCGCAGAAGACGCCACTCAGGCCCTCGCACACGCGCGCTGGTTGCTACGAGCCAACGACGGTTCCGGCGGCCAAAGCCTGCTGAGCTATCACAAACCGAGCCTCTGGGCTGCGTTGGCCTACACCGCAGGTGACGCGTCCATTCAATTGTTCGGTCCTTGGCAAGCGGTGTACAGCCCTGCCCCGAGCCACTTCGGCAAAGAGCGTGGCGCGTGGCTGTCGTGGACGGCGAAATCGGAACTGAAGTGGCGTGGCGATGGCCCGGCGTTCAACCTTCCCGACAACGCAGCAAAGATTCAAGCGCGACTGGGGTGGTTGTATTGGGTCGATGAGCAATATGCCGCGTTCGGTGAGCCCGCTGATGATCGGATCAATGAAATTGCCGAGAACCTGGACCTTTTGCTCAAAAACAACATCTACGAAGGTGACCATTTGCTCAAGCTCGCCTCTGTCGTCGACGGACCGCTGCTTGAAACACGGCCAGAAGCAATGGCCATCCTGCAATCCAGGGAAGAGTCGTTCATCAAGGTTGAGCAGCTGATGCAAACAGCATCCGCCAATCCCCAATGAACCCGACGCAACAACAGAACGGAAGCATCATGGAAATTACCAATCATTCAGTCAATCCTGGTGAAACACTCAACCAGATTGCTACTCGCTACAACACCAATGTTGCGCAACTGCGCCAGATGAATCCCTTCATTACCAACCCGAATGCGATTAAGCCGGGTTGGAATCTTAGTGTTCCCAAGAGTGCTCAGGTGGGTTCTGCCGCGCAATCGACAGCGGCTCCAGCGGCGTCTGCGACACCAACCGCAAAGGCGGACGCTCCAACTTCAACAAAAGAAGTCACCACACTGAACCCGCCCAAGGACTTTTCGGAGTCCTGCACAACGACTTTCAAGCCACATCCAAAGCCTTGTTCCGATACCTACGCCACTGCTATCTATGCAACAGATGAACAACAGTTTTGGTTGTTGCCCGAGCGCGCGGCTGCGTCAATGAAAGAGGCCATGCATGCGCTGGAAAAGCAAATTGCACCGACCAAGTCCCGTGAAGAGCGGATCAAGGGACTTCAGGACACAGGACTGCTTGAGTACTTCCTCGAACCAAAGCTGAGTAATTTCCTCAAGGGCGAGCAGCGCCAACGGATGGAGGAAATAGAGGCTCAGAACATCGAGATGGATCCTGGGATGGCTCGGCGCAGCAAGATCGAGGCCAATGCCAAATCACAAAAAGCTGCACCTAAAGCGATTCCCCAGGATGAAACGGCGAACTCGCGCATGGAAAGACTTATCGCTGATGTCGACGCCCAAGATCACATCAACGATGAAGTGAACGCCTTTCATAAGTTGCGTGCCGAATGGTCTGCACTCAAGCGAGTTGCTATTACCGAAGCGGAGCTTCAAGGCTACACCTACGAAAGTGGCACCTTGTTTTCGGAAAATGCCATAGAGGCACGCTCTCGCGTCCAGAGCTACCTGAAAGCTCGCAAGGCGTTATTCAGCAATAAGGATTTCACACAGTTCCCGGTGGATGAAGTCGAAAAAGCGCTTACCGCACATAAGCAACAAATTGAAAACCTGCGCAGTTGCATGGTCACCTGCTCGGCGGATCTCGTCGGCTACGTCGTCGAGTACTATCAGAACGCCGATAAGCTTGATTACCACGAATACACTAATGCCATTATCAAAGCTTCCGAATACGGTATCGCCCTCCCAGAGTTCGCGTTAATTTCGGATGATCTTCCGTCAGGCATTTCGCAATTCAAGTTGTACGTAGAGACAGAAAAGAAACAAACGGAAGTCACCTCCCGACTGCAGGAAAAATATAAAAACTGGATCGAAGCAACAGGCCAGAACGCACAGGCACCAGCAGGTCTGGTGGACACAGAGCGCGCAGAATGGGACCGCTTGCAAACAGTTAAGGATAAGTTGCGGGAGCAAGCCCAAAATAACGTCGCAGCTGCGCCTATTCGACGCCATCTGCTTTGGGATCCGGAGCAATTTCAACCGCAACCGGTAGACCGTTTGGTCAACGCCGGCTTTCCCCTGCGCGAGGTCAGTCGCTCTGACACTAAAGGTACCCCTTTAGGTTGGTTCAGTTTGATGAACCTCAAAGATGCACCAACAATCATGAAAGAGGATCTGGATAAGGCTAAGGGACAACCGAAAAAAGTTCTCGAAAGCCTTCCCAAAAACGGCGCCGACGGTGCCGACAAAAATTCCGCCCGCGGAGTGTTTCGCCAGTGGCTGATCGCTCAAGGCGCTCGTTGTGTCGATGACCAAGGTGACTGGTTTGATGCCAAAGGCTGGTTCGAAGTAAAACGATTCCACGACTCTCTGAAAAAACAGGGCTGGACGGTTACCGAACTTGAAGACAGTGCAACGCTTAACGATTGGGGCGACCACCTCAAGCAGTTGGTATTCAAGAAAAGCATTCGTGGTGAAGTGAGGTTGTTCGACAAAAGTCCTCAAGCGCAATTTGTTCGTTGCTTGACGCCACCACAGTCCAAGCTTCATGGTGAGGTAAAACTGGAAGGCCCCAAATTTACTGCCGCAGAAGGTTTTCAAGTGTCTGCAAGCGTCGCCTTGAGCCTTGATCTGGCGCGTGGCGAGGTAGAGTTGATGAAAATCGACATGCCATCGCGAGAAAAAGCCAAAGACACCACCCTTGAATACTACCTGGAAGGCAATTCTCAAGTTCAAAGCATGAATTTCGGACGCTTCTCTTTCCATTTCGGCGTAAGAGCCTGGGGGTATGCGGGAGCGTCATTGATGCTGGCCGGTAGCGTTGAGCTAAACCCTATCCTGGGCAATATGAAATATGGCGCAACACTCAGCCCGGTAAAACCAGCACAACGTGAAGATGCTTCAGCCAAAGCTGAGCGCAAAGATCACGAGGAGATGAAAAAAGCCAAAGCCGAAAGTGGGGATACCAGCCCTACCCCCGATCTCGAGTACAAATCCAAGTCTGGCACCTACACAGAGACAAAAACCTCAGGGCAAATGGTCAGTGGACGTGCTGCCAACGTACAAATTGAAAATGGCGCCAAGGCCAGTTTCAACATCTTCGGCGGCATACAAGCCGCAATCGAGCTCACCGGCGCCCTGAACTGGGCCCCCCCGAAAGAGCTCGCAGCGCTGCGCACCGCGCCTACGACCGGAATCAACAGCAGCAAAGATGCCAAGAGTGCCAGCCAATGGTTAACACTAGCCAAACTGAATGGATCCGTAGGCGCTGCACTCGGTGCAGGCTTTCAAGGGAATGCCCAAATTTCCTTGGATAAAGGACGGTTTATCCTCAATCTCAAGGCCGCGGTCGTGCTTGGGCCTGGGGCCAGTGGCAGTTTTAAGCTCGAAATTGGCTATGAGGCCGTCGTGGATATCCTCAACTTGTATCGTCGCGAACTGCATAAGACGCGAGGCAAACGGATTCTATGGATGGCACCGGATGCAGCAGATTATGCGTCCACACTAAACCTGCTGGGCGTTGCCGGACTAGACGTACAAATGGTCTACCTGATGGGCTGGGATATCGTAATGAATCTCTACGAGGCGATGACTCGCGGTGGCAAGGGCGGACCGATTGCTGATGCAATTGTCGAGTACGATAACCCATCAGAAATGGAAAGCTGGTGCATCAATGCAATTCCTGAGGCTCTAGGGCCGTTGCTAATGACCCTGACTAGCCGTGCGAGCTCATTCACGGTCACTACCAATAATTCTTCTTCCGACGGATCGACGCAAGGCACGCGCACATACAACCGGGATCAAGCGCATTTGCTTCAGCAAAAAGCAATTGAACTCATACTTGGCTGGATAGTTAAGAATGCCACGCAACAAAATACAATCGATCAAGCGCAAAGTCAGTTTGAAAAAATATGCATGCGAATGAACGGCTTTGGTGTGAAAGCTCCGAAAAGCGGACAGGATTACTGCGTCAACCGCCTTAACTTGGATAACTTCATGGCGGAGGCTGTATTGAGCTTAGCCAAACCTGAAAACAACAGAATGCGCGAACGCTATACAAAACATGTTTCCATCCTAGGTGCAAATCTTGATAATTTTTGTCAACGCACTAAATTTCATGGACGTAATTATATCCCAACAGGATTGGCAACATACACCGGGCCTTCCCAATAGAAAAAAGGATGTCTTCACCGTGACAAAACTCAAAGTTTTTTTTATTTTTTTCTTATCATTTATGTCGCTTCAAGCTTTTGCAGCTATGACATCAGAGCAGATTACGGCAAAAGAAAAAGGGATCATCCTTTATAATCAATATAAAACCACCCTAGCAATTCCTTATTTACTTGCCGCCTCTGAAGCCGATGACTCAGAGTCTCAATATTATTTAGGTGAAGCGCTGAGAAAAAAAAACCGCTACATGACTTCTGAGGCTCAGAGATGGTACGAAGCGGCCGCTGACAAAGGTAATCTCTATGCAATGATCCAACTAGGGCGGATCGGAAATGATATTTGCAAAACTATGGAGAACTGCCCTGCAGCAAAGAAAAATCCCGCAGCGTGGCTGACTGAAGCAACTAATCTCGCGAAACCCAAGGCAGAGCAAGGTGATGCGGAAGCGATGTACATTATGTACGAACTATCTTTGGACCGAGCTTGGCTTGAAAAATCTGCTAATGCCGGGGATGCCACAGCCCAATTCTGGATGGCCATTGGCGATAAACAAGGGGAAGGATTTTTGCTTCCCTGGAAGCGCAAAGAGGCTGTTGGCAACTGGTTTAAAGCATCTGCTGAGGGCGGAAACCCACGCGCGATGATGGAGTATGCAGTCTATCTTCATGAAAACCAGGGTGATCTTACGGTCGCTCGCCATTGGATCAAAGCAGCCGCCGAACATGGATATGAAAGCGGCGTGAGCAGTTACGGCGCTTATTTGGCTCACGCTCCTTCTCTATTTGATTTCGAACTTGACCTGATCAAAGGTTACGCAATCACTTCCCTGCTCAAAGAGCTAGACGGAGGCGGAAATATTCAAACCTATGTTGAAGAAGTTCTTCCAGAAATCGCAGAAAAAATGACTCCCGAGCAACTCAAGGAAGCAAATAAATTTGCTGTTGAATGGAAGAATTCACACCCTCCGCTCTCGTTTTTTCCTGACAAGTTGAGTCGTTAGCATTGGGAAAAGTATTTCTTGTATTTGGACTATTAGCCCTGACACTTGCAGCTAACGCCCAAACTGAACTTACACAGCCCCAAGGATTGGCCAAGAAGCAAGGCTTGATACTTTACAATCAATATAAAGCTATTTCTGCTACTCCTTTTCTAGCCGTTGCTGCTGAGGCGGGAGATCACGAAGCGCAATATTATTTGGCTGAGTCACTCAGAAAGAAAAGCCGCTACATGGATGCTGAAGCACTGAAGTGGTATGAGGCTTCGGGAGCGCATGGTGATATTTACGCAATGATTCGGTTAGGTCGCAGTAACAGCGACCTTTGCCAACAATTAAAAAACTGCCCAGCAGGACAAAAGACACCCGCCGAATGGTTGGTACAAGCCAACAAAACAGCTTTGCTCGGCGTGGAAAAAGGCGACCCTGAGTCCATGTATCTGATGTATGAAATCTCTCTGGATCGGGCTTGGTTATCGACCTCATAAAAGGCTATGCACTGGTATCGTTACTGAAAGAGCTAGACGGAGGTGGAAACGTCAAAGTTTATGTCGAAGGAAAACTTCCTCTTATCTCGGAAAAGATGACACCCGAATTGTTAGAAAAATCTGCTAATGCTGGAAGCCCCGTCGCGCAATATCGGATGGCTATCGGCGACCGTCAAGGAGAAGGTTTTTTGCTACCTTGGAAGCGCCAGCAATCGGTTGAGACTTGGTTTTTGGCCTCCGCAAAAGGCGGAAACCCTAAAGCAATGATGCAGCTCTTTGGAATATACCGAGAAAAAGGAGATCTAGAGCAGGCCCGATATTGGGTAGAGCAAGCGGCTTCTTCTGGATATGAAGCCGGTGTTTATAACTATGGCTAGGCAAGGAGACGGTTTCTTCTTGCCGTGGAAGCGGCATGAGGCAATTGAAAATTGGCTGAAACTATCTGCAGAAGGAGGTTACCCCCCTGCAATGATGGAATACGCTGCGTTTATTTATGAAGACCAAGGTGATTTAACAGTCGCTCGCCATTGGATTGTCGAAGCAGCTAAAAAAGGGTACAAGTCAGGCGTCAGCAGTTACGGCGCATATTCAGCCCATTCACCATCGCTTTTTGACTTCCCATTAGATAGGGTTAAAGGTTATGCACTGACCTCGCTACTATCTGAACTTGACGGTGGCGGAGATGTACAGGTCTACGTAAAAGAAACCCTGCCGGAAATTGCGGAAAAAATGACACCGGAACAAATTTCAGAAGCTAACGAATTTGCAAAAAACTGGAAAGCGACTCATCCACCCCTGTCGTTTTTCCCAGAAAAATTGAGCCGTTAACATTGATGAAGAAAAGTCTATTTACCGCACTGTTGATTATTGCGTTTGCGAATCCAGCAGCCGCCGAACTTTCCTCGATACAGCAAGCAGCAAAAACACAGGGGATAACTTTCTACAATCAGCACAAAGCTGTTACTGCTATCCCCTTCCTGGTAATTGCCTCGGAAGCTGGCGATCGTGAGGCTCAGTACTACTTGGGCGAAGCTTTACGCAAAAACAACAAATATATGACGCCAGAAGCCCAGAGCGCATATGAAGCCTCTGCTCGCCAAGGTGATATATATGCAATGATAAGATTGTCTCAACGCAATAACGATCTCTGCGTTAAGATGAACAATTGCTCAGGTGAAAAAAAATCGCCAAGCGAGTGGTCCAAAAGTGCTTTTGAGGCTGCTACGAAAGAAGCTGAAAAAGGCGACGCTGAGGCTATGTATTTGATGTACCGGATAACCGGAGACGACAAATGGTTTGAAAAATCCGCAGACGGAGGTTTTGCGCTAGCGCAGTACTATCTAGCGGCGGAATACCGTGAAGGTAAAGGTTTCTTCCTGACACCGTCAAAACGCGCGGATATGGTCGAACGTTGGATGAAGGCATCTGCGGAAGGTGGCAACCCTCAAGGTATGTTGGCGTATGCCGCGATTCAGGGTCGAAAAAAGGACTGGGAGCAATTAAGGTCGTGGAACGAAAAAGCTGCAATGACTGGATATGTCAGCGCTGTATATGGTTATGGGTCTTACTTAGCAGGTCAATCGCCGGAATATGGCTTTAAGGAGGACCTAGTAACTGCCTATGCATCCATTTCCTGGGTACTTGAACTAGACGGTGGGGGCGGCATGCGAGAATTTGCACAAGACGAACTTCCCGAAATCGCGGCAAAAATGACTGTTGAACAGATCGAAAAATCAAAAAAAACCCTGACGGAATGGAAAGCAACCCGCCCACCACTATCCTTCTTCCCTGACAAGCTATGAACTATTAACACTATGAGAGCTTATTTTTTCATAGCCCTCTTCGCGATCGTAATATCTTTCGAAGTTAACGCGCAGCCTACTTCGGACCTGAAGTCCGCCAAGATGCAGGGCATTACGCTTTACAATCAGTTCAAAGCGACCTCGGCAGTGCCATTCCTTGAATTAGCGGCCCAAGCAGGTGATCACGAAGCCCAATATTATTTGGGTGAGGCCATTCGTAAAAGCAAACGATACATGACTCCTGAAGCTAAGAACGCCTATGAGGCGTCAGCCCTTCAAGGCGATATCTACTCAATGATAAGGCTCGCGGGAGATACAAATGATCTCTGCGTCGCTATGGGTAACTGCCCAAAAGATAGAAAGGAGCCTGGTGAGTGGCGAAAAATGGCTTTAGATACCGCTAGTGTAGAAGCTGCGAAAGGAAACGCAGAATCGATGTATTTGATGTTTAGAGTTACCGGCGATGATAAATGGCTTGAAAAATCAGCAAAAAACGGATTTTCTCTCGCACAATTTAGCCTAGCAACGAAATATCAAGAAGGAGGCGGATTTTTTCTACTCCCTGCAAGTCGGTTAGCGGCTGTGGAGCGCTGGATGAAAGCTTCAGCGGAAGGTGGCTATCCACCAGGGATGATGGGGCTAGCAGCAGTTTCAGTTGAAAAAAATGATCTGGAAAGTTTCAGACTCTGGAACGAAAAAGCTGCTGCCTCAGGATATGTCGAGGGAGTGTTTGGATATGGCTCTTATTTGGGAGAGGATCCGTCTAATTATGGATTCAAGTTAGACCTTGTTAAATCATACGCTCTGCTTTCTCTCATTTATGAACTTGACGGCGGAGGACATGTTCGACGAGATATTGAGGACGTGCTACCCGACATCGCGAAAAAAATGTCACCTGAGCAAATAAAAGAAGCTAAAGTTTTTTTGGAGAACTGGAAATCCAGCCACCCTCCGCTGTCGTTTTTCCCTGACAAGCTATGAACTATTAACACTATGAGAGCTTATTTTTTCATAGCCATCTTCGTGATCGGAATATCTATTTATCCTGACAAACTTGGATACTGATTTTTCTATTAATTTTTGGCCAATGATAAAGTCTCTTGATAACTCAATCCTCCCAGACAAGCCAGCTCCTAAGGAGCTTGGCTTGTTCGTTGAGGTATAGCGTCAGACCGGCGCCTTCCACCCCATCATCTGCTGCTGCGCAACCAGCAGCAAATCGCACCCATCTTGCGTCAGCAGATAAAGCGCGTGGGTAATGTGCGGAATATCTTGAACATCACCGTTCTTGAAGCATTGGCAATGTAGCGTTTCGAGTAACTGGCTGGCGGCTCGGACACGCTGTAAAGCGGCTTCGAGAATGTCTTGGGGATTGGCCTCGGTATCGATGACCATTGGGTTTGTGTCGGTAACGCTGCTTTTGATTGAGTGATAGCGATCAGGGAATGCATTTAGCGTTGGCATAGTAATTACTCGAGCATTAATTAGTAATCGCCAGCACCGTGACCAAACGATGGAGGCGGCTGTGTACAGGCTTGGTCAACCGCTAACACTCAAAACGGCTCGCCCGAAAGCGTCCTGCACACAGCCACCATTGCAACGTACTACGAGACGTAGAAGTCCGCAGCGCGAATGATGGCACATATGTGCAGTGTTAATCAGGTGACCAAACCTGCTCGCTGATTTTGCAGCGAGGCCAAACAGTAAACGCTGGCAGCTTGCCGGCGAAAGACGACAAAGAGTCCGACCGTGTAGGAACGGGCCGAACCTCCCTCAGTTTTTTTACCCACATGAAACCTCTGTCAGAAACCTCCTCACGACAGGCGGCATTGAGTCGGGTTAACCATCGCTTAACCCCGCGGTCCAAAACTTTACTGGACCGCACGCCCTCAGAGTTCTCTGACGCCCAGTGCGGCAGGTTCGACGACTAAACGTCGAGCTGACTTTAAGCCTGCATCGGAGAACGTTCATGAACATGCGCACCTTGCTGATCACCACCGCCCTCGCCTGCACCGCGTTTGCCGGCCTGGCCCAGGCCAATGACACTTCGAGCTCCCAGGCGGTGCCGTACCACTACGGTATGCCGCTGCACGTGGGCAAGGTCATTACCTTGACCGAACCGTCGACGCTGGACTGCAAAGTGGTCACAGCCGACATGAAGTACATCGATAGCACCTCGGGCAAGCCCGCGGAAATCTCCTACCGTAAACTTTCCGACGCCTGCAGTTATCAGAACTGACTGAAAGGTCTGATTCAACACTTTGCGGTATTCCTGTGAGGGGTTCTGGCGCTATGCTCTGCGCCTCCCCCCACTGCCGCAAGGATTCGCCATGCAGTTATCGTTTCGTACCTTATCGACTTTTACCGCCGCGCTGTGTTTTCTGTTGGCCTTGGTCTGGGGTTTGATGCCGGACAGGTTGCTGTCAATCTGGAGCATCGAATACTCGTTGGCGGTCGGCGTTGTCGCGCGGCGCAGTGCAATGCTGTTCGCGGCGCTGGGTGTGATGTTTTATCTGGTTCGAAACGAATCGCCTTCGATCACCCGCCATGCGCTGAGCAATGGTTTCATGGTCGGCTGCTGGGGGCTGGCAGCACTGGGCTTCGGCGAATGGCTCAATGGCCATGCCGGTCCAGGCATTTTGCTGGCGGTGGTGGTCGAACTGGCACTGGGTCTGGCGTTTCTCCAGACCAAGCGCGTGTCGATGGAACTCGAAACCGTGGGTTAAAGCGATTTTCTGTCTGGATGCAGCGTCTGGGCAATGGTCTGGTGCTGCATGTCAGAGCGCAGTCCAGCGATCAGGTTATTGATTTCTCGGCAACCATTTAGCTGTTTGGCATTTATTCCAGTCACCATGAGATCGAGGTGATCGGTTTGACGATCGGAATACACCTTGACGGTCATCGACAGGTCCGGCGACAGCGTGCATTGACAACGTTTCGGCAAAAAACTGCTTTCAATGATATTGCGAAGCTCCAAGGCAGAAAGAAACATGGCGACCCTCTCCTTAATATGAGACTGCCAATCAACTATCGATACTGACTCAATGAAATCTCCGGTCAGCTCAAGACCAGCTACAGCATAAAACATGCCCAGAATTTCGCCCTGCAGCTCATCGGTAAATCAAGGATTTAGCCAAACGACTGCTAAATGGCCTCATGCACTCTGCAAGAAAGGCGCTGTGGTGCCCCTGCAATGTGCATACATCCAGCGACACGTTTGCATTGGCCGACGACGCCAGTAAGAATGCGGCCAATCAAATCAGTTTCCGCTGACCCCACTCGCACGCAAGGAGGCATCATGGGTTCTTTGACCTGTATCACTACCGTCGGGCTGATTTTTGCCGGGCTGTCGACCATCGCTCACGCCGCGAAACTCGAAGAGGTTGCGCCGTTTCCGAAGCCCGAAAGCGGTTTCACCCGTCAGGTCATTCACCTTGCCCCACAGACTCAGGAAGACGGCTACCAGGTCGAAATCCTCGCCGGCAAAACCCTGACCGTTGACTGTAATCGCCAACGCCTGGGCGGCATTCTCGAGGAGAAAAACCTCGAAGGCTGGGGTTACCCGTTCTACCGACTGGAAAAAGTCATCGGTCCGATGAGTACGATGATGGCCTGCCCGGACGGCAAGAGTAAAAAGGACTTTGTGCCGGTGGTCGGTGACGGTTTCATGCTGCGCTACAACAGCAAACTGCCGATCGTGCTCTATGTACCGAAAGACGTCGAAGTTCGCTACCGGATCTGGTCGGCGTCGGGCAAGGTCGAGAAAACCGCCCAGGAATAACCGTTCTGTCCCTCTACAGGAGCGCCACTTTGATTACCTGCCACGTCAAATATGTGATCGATCCGTATCAACTCAGCGAATTCGAAGCCTACGCCAAAGCCTGGCTCGGCATCGTCGAGCGTTTGGGCGGCACGCACCACGGGTATTTCCTGCCTTCCGAGGGTGCGAGCAATATCGCCTACTGCCTGTTCAGCTTTCCTTCGCTGGCGGACTACGAAAGCTACCGGCATGTCGCGATGACTGACGCCGAAAGCGCCGCGCTCGTAGCTTCGCTGGTCGAGAAGAAGTTTATCGTCAGTTACGAGCGGACCTTCCTGCGCCCGCTGCTGGCCTGATACCGCTCACGCCGGGGCGCCGCTCAATGCGGCGCGCTCGGCCACATGGCGCAAACTGTCGAAATTGATGTTGGCGCCCGAGTCGATCGCTACCAGTGTCTGACCACGGGCATCGGTTTGCGCCACGTATTTTTTGATTCCGGCCACGGCCAAGGCGCCGGAAGGTTCTGTGATCGAGCGGGTATCGTCGTAGATATTCTTGATGGCGGCGCAGAGCTCGTCGTTGCTGACCGTCAACACCTCATCGACACAAAACTGGCAGACCTCGAAACCATAAGCACCGATCTGGGCGACGGCGACACCGTCGGCGAAAGTGCCTACGTTCGGCAGGACAACTCGCTCGTCGGCCTGTAATGCCGCATACAAACAGGCGGAATGCTCCGACTCGACGCCGATGATGCGGACTTCAGGTCGCAGGTATTTGACGTACGCCGCGATGCCGGCGATCAGGCCGCCACCTCCCACCGGGACGAAGATCGCGTCCAGCGGACCTTGATGCTGACGCAGGATTTCCATGGCGACGGTGCCCTGCCCCGCGATCACGTCCGGGTCGTCGAAGGGCGAGACAAAGGTGCGACCGGTTTGCCGCGCCAGGTTCAGCGCATAGTCCAGGGCAAACGGAAAGCTCTCACCATGCAGCACAGCGTCGGCGCCCCGACTGCGTACGCCATGCACCTTCAGTTCTGGCGTCGTACGCGGCATGACGATGGTCGCCGCAATGCCCAGTTCACGCGCCGCCAGCGCCACGCCCTGAGCATGATTGCCCGCCGAAGCGGTGATCACCCCGCGAGCCTTTTGCTCATCGCTCAGTTGCACCAGTTTGTTGTAGGCACCGCGGATCTTGAAGGAAAAGGTCGGTTGCAGGTCTTCGCGTTTGAGCAGGATCTGATTGCCGAGCGCCTCGGACAATGCTGGCGCCGGTTGCAACGGCGTACGCACCGCGAGCTCATACACCGGCGCGGCGAGGATCTTTTTCACGTAGTGCTCAAGCAAGGTCTGCTGGGCGGTGGTCGTGCTCATGGTCGTCTCCTGACGTTGATCGGAGCCCAGGAGGCAGAAAGTAAAAACCCGCCTCTAGGGCGGGTTGGGTGCTGCAGTCGTGAGCTAGCCCGCCAAATAAGGAATGGCGGTAATAATGCTTGGCTGGCAGCGCAATACAGTGGAAGTCATGTCCGGAAATTAGCCGGACGCTGATGGCAAGTCAATGGCCAATTTTCCTCGACCTCTGTAGGCTGACGACTACGCTCATCGTCCCAAGGAAGGAAACCATGAAGTCTGTCGCCCTGCCCCTCATTACCCTGATTGCGTTCGCCGGCTACACCGTTTCGGTGATGCTTCAGGCCGAACAGTCATTGATCGACTTCGGCATCAGCCTGATGTCGCGCCCCGACACGGCGCAGGTGGTGATTGATTTGTACCTGCTGGCGACGCTCGCGGGCATCTGGATGTACACCGATGCGCGCAAGCGGGGGCAGTCGGGGTGGTCGGTGGTTCCCTACCTTTTGATCACCGCAGTTTTCGTCTCCATCGGGCCACTGTTGTACTTGGTGGTGCGTGGGTTGCAGGATCGGAGAAAGGCAGTCAATTTGCCAACCGCCTGAGCCCGAGCCCGAGCCCCCATAGATGTAGCAGCTGCCGAAGGCTGCGTCCGGCTGCGTAGCAGTCGTAAAATCATCCAATGCGGCAGCTCAGTCAGACCGAGGTGTCTGGATTTACGACTGCTACGCAGCCGGACGCAGCCTTCGGCAGCTGCTACAGGTGTCGGTTACTTCAGTCCAATCTTGTACAGGGCTCCATCGTCCTCATCGGTCAGCACATACAAGTACCCGTCCGGGCCTTGCCGCACATCGCGAATGCGCTTGTTGAGTTCGCCCAGCAATCGCTCTTCGTGAACGACCTTGTCGCCATCGAACTGCAAGCGGATCAACTCCTGGCTCACTAACGCGCCGATAAACACGTTGTGCTGCCAGGCCTTGAAGCGGTCAGCGTCGTAGAACGCCATGCCGCTGAGGCCGGGGGACTTTTCCCAGACGTGGCGCGGGGCGACGGTGCCTTCGGCGGTCTTGCCCTTGGCTTCCGGAATCGGCTGGCCGGAATAGTTGATGCCATGGGTTGCCATCGGCCAGCCGTAGTTCTTGCCACGTTCGATGATGTTGATTTCATCGCCACCCAGGGGACCGTGTTCGTTTTCCCAAAGGGTGCCGGTCCAGGGATTGAGCGCCGCGCCTTGTGGATTGCGCTGGCCGTAGGACCAGATTTCCGGGCGTACGCCGGCCTGACCGACAAAGGGGTTGTCGTCCGGCACCTTGCCGTCCGGGTAGATCCGCACCACCTTGCCTTGCAGCTTGTCGAGGTCTTGGGCAGTCGGCCGGTCGTTGTTCTCGCCAAGGGTGATGAACAGGTAGCCGTCACGGTCGAACACCAGGCGCGAACCAAAGTGGTTACCGACCGAAAGCTTGGGCTCCTGGCGAAAGATCACTTTGAAATCCTTTATGCCCGTCAGGTCGTCAGACAGACGTCCGCGACCAACCGCCGTCCCGGCCTTGCCGCCCTCACCACCGCCTTCGGCATACGACAGATAGACCGTGCGGTCTTGCCTGAAGTCGGGCGACAACACCACATCCAGCAAGCCGCCCTGCCCCTTGGCCCAGACCTTCGGCACGCCACTGAGCGGTGCGGAAAGTTTACCGTCGGCGCTGACAACCCGCAGGTTGCCGGGCCGTTCGGTCACCAGCATCCCTTGGCGATCGGGAAGAAACGCCAAGGCCCAGGGATGTTCGAGCCCCTTGGTCATTGTCGTCACCTCAAGGGTGCCCTGTTCGCTTTTCAGGTTCTGGGTCGGCGCCGCGAAAACGGGCGCCGCGGCGGTGATCAGTGCGCTGGCACACAGTGTGGCCAGAAGGGTTTTACGCGACATGCACGATTCCTTTTGTCGTTCGAATGGCTGGCAAGAACGCTGCCGTGCCGTTCAACGGTAGTTGGTGTCTGCGTCTCGATGAGGTGGATTGGGAATGAATTTCGGTGGAGTGGCGGGAGGCTCCCGACCTTGGGGATAGCGGTTGCCGATGCCACCATTATCAAGCGTCGGTGGCCGCGGCACGGGCACTGTGTTCGGCCCACGGATGACCGGCGCGCTGGGTTGCGTGCCTTGCATGCTGTTGGGATTGGCCCGGCGAATCGGGCTGTTGTAAGGATTGCTGGCGTTGCCTGTCGGGCTCTGGGCCAACAGCAGTGAAGAAGGTGGCGGCGCGGTGTCGGCCTGGGCCAGATTGCTCAGCCAGCCACTCAACGCCAACGCGGTGCAGCCGAGCACAAATCTGTTCATGACGAGCCTCTCGACATCAGCGTGGATAGGAACTTCGATATCACGCTACGCCCGGGGTTCGAATTTGTTAACTAAAACCTCCCCGGCAAGATGTAACACGAAGTTGAGTACGCCCCTGATCCCCCACAAGACCGGGCTGCAAGCCACTGAAACTTTTGCGCCAGGCCACAGGTCACCTGAACATCACACGCGAGAAGACGACCATGGCACGGGCAATCTGGAAAGGCGCGATCAGTTTCGGTCTGGTGCATATCCCTGTGGCGCTGGTCTCGGCGACATCCTCGCACGGGGTGGATTTCGACTGGCTCGACAGTCGCAGCATGGACCCGGTGGGCTACAAGCGCGTCAATAAGGTCACCGGCAAGGAAGTGACCAAGGAACACATCGTTAAAGGTGTGCAGTATGAAAAGGGTCGGTATGTGATCCTCAGCGAAGAGGAAATCAAGTCGGCGCACCCGTTGTCCACTCAAACCATCGACATCTTTTCCTTTGTCGACAGCGAGCAGATTCCCCTGCAAAACATCGATACGCCCTACTACCTCGCGCCGGATAAACGCGGTGGCAAGGTCTATGCGCTGTTGCGCGAAACACTAAGCAAAACCAACAAAGTCGCCCTCGCCCATGTTGTGCTGCACACGCGCCAGCACCTCGCCGCGCTGATGCCGCTGGAATCGGCGATGGTATTGGTGATGCTACGCTGGCCCGCCGAAGTGCGAAGTCTGGACACCCTCGAGCTGGGCAGCGAAGTCACCAAGCCCGAACTGGCCAAGGGTGAACTCGACATGGCCAAACGACTGGTTCAGGACATGAGCGCAGACTGGAAACCCGAGGATTATCGCGACAGTTTTGAAGACAAGATCATGGCGTTGGTGGAGAAAAAGGCCAACGAAGGAAAAATCGAAGATGTCGAAACGGCGACTGGCGAAGAGGAACGCAAAACCGCAGACGTTATCGATCTGACCGAGCTGCTTAAACGTAGTCTTGGGGGCAAGAGCACGGGCAAAACGAAGCCGGCCGCAAAACCCGCCGCGCAGAAAAAAGCCACGAAGACTTCTCGTGGCTGATTGAAGGTTTGCGGTGAATGTTATGACCTCTTCGCGAGCAAGCCCGCTCCCACATTAGATCGCGGTCAACTGTGGGAGCGGGCTTGCTCGCGAAGAGGCCATACGCCGTGAAACAATCTTCAGATCAGAACGAAAATCGCCAGCAAACCACCAAAAATCGCCCACTTTTCGAGGTAATAGAGCTTGCGGTTGCGCTTCTTGAGCGCTTTGCCGCGAAGGCGAATCTTGTAGATTTTGGCGAACAAGCGGTTGATACCGCCGGTCTTGTCACCCGCATCGTTCGGTGCGCCCGCCGCCGACATCACATTACGGCTGAACCAGCCATTGAACGCCGCCGCCCAGCGATACTTCATCGGCCGCTCTACGTCGCAGAACAGAATGATGCGGTTCTGCTCGGTGGTGTTTTCGGCGTAATGAATGAAGGTCTCATCGAACATGACCGCTTCACCGTCGCGCCAGTGGTAGTTCTCGCCATCGACGTTGATGTAGCAACCGGCATCGTTCGGTGTTTCCAGACCCAGGTGATAGCGATAGGAACCGGCATACGGATCGCGGTGACGGACCAGTTTCGAACCCGGTGGCAGCTCGGCGAACATCGCAGCCTTGATCGAGCCGATGCTTTGCACCAGTTCAGTAGTGCGCGGGCATAGTTTCATCGCCGAAGGATGGCTGTCGCCGTACCACTTCAGGTAGAAACGTTTCCAGCCCGTCTTGAAGAACGAGTTGAAGCCGACGTCGTCGTATTGATTCGAGCGCTTGATCTCCCCGGCCCTGAGCAGGTTCTGGCCCTCGGCGCGAATTTCTTCCCAATGTTCCTGCAAGGGACTCAGATCGGGAAAGTCGGCCGGGTTCAGATAAGGCTTGTTGGGGATTTTCGAGAACATATAAAGGAAGCAGTTGATCGGCGCCAGAAACGTCGAGTGGTCGCTCAGTTGGCGGCCCAGCTTGTGGCGCACGCGTCCGCGCAAGTGGACGTACGCAATGGATGCAACGTAAACAGCGGCAATGATCAATTTCACAAAAATCGTCACACGTCAGAAGTGAACAAACTGCGTCCCTTGCCGGCCCATCGGCACGAGGGACTTGTGCAGCGTCTGAATACGAGATAGCGGACCCGACTGGCGCGTCCTTGAGCCTGTGCCGCCTGTCGGCATCAGGTGATAGATGGCATTTTAGCCACAGTTTGTAACCAATAGTTAACCTTCAGATGTGAAAATCTGTCCACTGATGCTGCCAAAGTGGCCGTGCGGCCTTAACGCCCTATCGTTTAAAGAGCCAGACCAGTACAATCGCCGCCAAACATTACGCGCCCCCCTTGGTTGATGACGGGAATGAACCCCGTCTCAGCGCACTTCGACTCGGGCCAAGCGCTCCATATGCTGCTGTCCACTTATTGCCAGATGGACCTTCCGCTTCTGACCGGGATGCATTTCCTGTGGTTCGAAAACCGGAAACGGGTACTGAATCGGTACTGCCGCAACCCTAGCTACTCTGAATGCTTCGCAGGAAAAACCTTTGATCTCTACAGCTAACATCACGATGCAGTTCGGCGCCAAGCCGCTATTCGAAAACGTTTCGGTCAAATTCGCCGCGGGCAACCGCTACGGCTTGATCGGCGCCAACGGTTGCGGCAAGTCGACTTTCATGAAAATCCTCGGCGACGACCTCGAGCCGTCCGGCGGCCAGGTCATGCTCGAGCCGAACGTGCGTCTGGGTAAATTACGCCAGGACCAGTTCGCCTACGAAGAATTCACCGTGATCGATACCGTGATCATGGGTCACGAAGAGCTGTGGAAGGTCAAGGCCGAGCGCGACCGCATCTACTCGCTGCCGGAAATGACCGAAGAAGACGGCATGGCCGTTGCTGAACTGGAAACCGAGTTCGCTGAGATGGACGGCTACACCGCCGAATCCCGTGCTGGCGAATTGCTGCTGGGCCTGGGTATCGGCATCGAGCAGCACTTCGGCCCGATGAGTGAAGTGTCCCCAGGCTGGAAACTGCGCGTATTGCTGGCTCAGGCGCTGTTCTCCGATCCTGAAGTGTTGTTGCTCGACGAACCGACCAACCACCTGGACATCAACACCATCCGCTGGCTGGAAAACATCCTGACCCAGCGCTCCAGCCTGATGATCATCATCTCTCACGACCGTCACTTCCTGAACAGCGTGTGCACCCACATGGCTGACCTGGACTACGGCGAGCTGCGCCTGTTCCCGGGCAACTACGACGAATACATGACCGTGGCGACCCAGTCCCGCGAGCAACTGCTGTCGGACAACGCCAAGAAGAAAGCGCAGATATCGGAACTGCAATCGTTCGTCAGCCGCTTCTCGGCCAACGCCTCGAAAGCCAAGCAAGCAACCTCCCGCGCCAAGGCGATCGACAAGATCCAGCTGGCCGAGGTCAAGCCTTCGAGCCGTGTGAGCCCGTTCATCCGTTTCGAACAAACCAAGAAGCTGCACCGTCAGGCGGTCATCGTCGAGCGCATGGCCAAAGGCTTCGATGGCAAGACACTGTTCAAGGACTTCAGCTTCCAGGTTGAAGCTGGCGAGCGCGTCGCGATCATCGGCCCGAACGGTATCGGTAAAACCACCCTGCTGCGCACCCTGGTCAACGAACTGACCCCGGATGCCGGTACTGTGAAGTGGACCGACGCCGCGGAACTGGGCTACTACGCCCAGGACCACGCGCACGACTTCGAAGACGACTGCAACCTGTTCGACTGGATGGGCCAATGGACCCAGGGCGGCGAGCAAATCGTTCGCGGTACCCTCGGCCGTATGCTGTTCTCCAACGACGAGATCCTCAAGTCGGTCAAGGTCATCTCCGGTGGTGAGCAAGGTCGCATGCTGTTCGGCAAGCTGATCCTGCAAAAGCCGAACGTGCTGATCATGGACGAACCGACCAACCACTTGGACATGGAATCCATCGAGGCGCTGAACCTGGCGCTGGAGAACTACCCGGGCACGCTGATCTTCGTCAGCCACGACCGTGAGTTCGTATCGTCGTTGGCCACCCGCATTATCGAACTCAGCCCTAGCGGCGTGATCGACTTCAGTGGCACCTATGACGACTACCTGCGTAGCCAGGGCGTTGTGTTCTAAGCGTTCGCTATAAATAAAAAGCCCTGTCCTTGTGACGGGGCTTTTTGCATTTCAGGGACATGGGATGTTTTGGTGCCGAGACCTTCGCGAGCAAGCCCGCTCCCACATGTGAAAGGCGTTCCCCTGTGGGAGCGGGCTTGCTCGCGAAGAGGCCCTCAAAGCCTACGAACATAGTTAGCCTGCTTCCTTTTATTTGCAGCCCGCGCCATGATGCAGGTCTCCTACCGCCGCCCGCGAACGAGCCCTCATGTCTGTGCAGCAACTACCCCCGCAAAGCTCCATGGCGATCACCCTGCAGATCGTCTCCATTGTCTTTTATACCTTTATTGCCTTCCTCTGCATCGGCCTGCCGATTGCGGTGTTGCCGGGGTATGTCCATGAGCAGCTGGGTTTCAGCGCGATCATCGCGGGGCTGACCATCGGCTCGCAGTACCTGGCCACCCTGCTCAGCCGCCCGATGGCCGGGCGCCTGTCGGACAGCATCGGCACGAAACGGGCGATTGTTTACGGGTTATCGGGGATTGTGTTGAGCGGCGTGCTGACGTTGATTTCAACGCTGCTGCAAAGTCTTCCGTTGCTGAGTCTGTTGATTCTGATCGCTGGCCGTTTGTTGCTGGGGATCGCCCAAGGCTTGATCGGGGTCGGGACCATCAGTTGGTGCATGGGTCAGGTGGGCGCTGAACATACCGCGCGATCGATCTCCTGGAACGGCATCGCCTCCTACGGTGCCATCGCCATTGGCGCGCCGCTGGGGGTAGTGATGGTCGGCGAACTGGGGTTCGCCAGTCTTGGGATCGCGCTGTCGGTGCTGGCGCTGGCGGCGTTGTTGCTGATCCGCAACAAACCCTCGGTGCCGGTGATTCGCGGCGAACGCCTGCCGTTCTGGGCGGTGTTCGGGCGCATTGCGCCGTTCGGTGCGAGCCTGAGCCTCGCCTCCATCGGTTATGGCACGCTGACCACTTTTATTACCCTTTATTACGTCAGCCGTGGCTGGGCCGGCGCGGCTTATTGCCTGACGGTGTTCGGCGTTTGTTTCATTCTGGCGCGACTGTTGTTCATCTCCAGCATTAGCCGTTTCGGTGGATTCACCTCGGCCATTGCCTGTATGAGCATTGAAACGGTGGGCCTGGTGTTGCTGTGGTTCGCGCCTTCGACCGGTTATGCGCTGATCGGCGCAGGCCTGACCGGGTTCGGTCTGTCGCTGGTATATCCGGCGCTGGGGGTCGAAGCGATCAAGCAAGTGCCCAACTCCAGTCGCGGGGCGGGACTGAGTGCTTACGCGGTGTTTTTCGATCTGGCGCTGGCGATTGCCGGGCCGTTGATGGGCGCCGTGGCGTTGAACCTCGGGTACACATGGATTTTCTTCAGCGCGGCGTTGTTGTCGGTGGCAGGACTCGGTTTGACCCTGTTACTGAAACGCCGCGCCATGGCCTGATCGGCCGCGAATGGTGTGAATTTCACTGATCCGCCGTCTGCATTCCGGCCCGGGTCGGTTTGCCAAGCGCGTGAGAGAAGAAACGCCCCGCTTCGGACACCATGGTGCGATGGATGTCTTTGCGGTCTACGCCATCGGCATCGGTACACAGCGCCGGCATGGCGATGATCTGCTCTTCATTGCACGGCGCCAGGAACACAAAGTGCCCTGCCCCGGCCAGCAACTTGAAGTCCGGTGCGATCGGCAGTTTGCGCGCAAGCGCCGCGGCATTCTTGTCGAACGCCACCAGTTTGTCGCCGTCGCCGCTGTAGAGCAGGACAGGCACATGCACGTCGGCCAGGGTATGGCGACCAAACTTCAGGCTCAGCGGCGCCATGAGCAACAAGGCGCGAACCCGAGGGTCGGCCACCGGTTGCAAGTCATCACGGTCAGCAATCAATTCGCCTTGGGTGTTGCAGGCATCGCGGTCGTCCGGGCGCTCCTGACAATAGCGGCGCAGACGGTCCAGGTCTGGTGTAGCGCCGGACAGAATCAGCGCCGTCTCCCCGCCCGCCGAATAACCGATCACACCCACCTGATCGGCATTGACGAAGGGCGCGAGCATTCGATCGCCCAGCGTCGCGGTAATGGCTTCGGAAATCTGGATGGGCCGACCGTAAAGGTTACTCAACGTACCGAGGCGGCTGTGGTCTTTGGAGTTGTCACCGGGATGGATCACCGCCACCACCACAAACCCTTTGCGTGCCAGCGATGTGGCGAGGTCGTTTAAGGCCAGCGGGGTTCCGGTGTTGCCGTGGGACAGCATCAGCATCGGGAAACGGCCGATGGCGACTCGGGTATCTTCGCCCGCTTCGACCGTGTAGCCCTCGAGGATGCTGGAGTGTTCCTTGTCGCTGGAGGGGTAGAAAGCGATGGCGCGCATCGGCTGCAAGTCCAGAGGGTCGAGAAAGCTCATCTCATGGAAACCGACGCTCCAGTGAGGATGCGGCGCAGGCGCGGCGTGCACTGAGTTCAGGCTGCTGAGCAGGCAAATCAGCAAGGTTGCACAAAGACGCACCATGGGAGGCTCCACCTGGCTACTGACCGGGGACGTTAATCCTCGACTGCATAACTCGGGCCACTATTTAATGAAATTCCGAAACAGCCAGAAACAAAAAACTCCGCATCTGGCACTTGCGTGGTCAGAATACAGAGTTTTTTGGGTATTGCTCGAGCTGTTTGATTTTCTTTACAGAAGCCTTACGCAGCGGCGAACAACTGCTCGCTGATTTGCGTGTGAGCGTCGCTCATGGCTTTGGTGCGGACTTCGTCACCGTAGGCCAGGCCATGGGCACGGACGAACTCGAGGTCAGTGATACCGATGAAGCCGAACAGCACCTTCAAGTACTCTTCGTGAGCAACACCAGTCGCCTGGCCCGCATGCAGACCGCCGGAAGTCGATACGATCACGACTTTCTTGCCACCGCACAGGCCTTCAGGGCCGGCTTCGGTGTAACGGAAGGTCTGACCGGCAACGGCGATGCGGTCGATCCAGGCCTTGAGTTGGGTCGGGATGGTGAAGTTGTACATCGGAGCTGCAATCACCACGGCATCGGCGGCGAGGAATTCGGCCAGGGTGGTGGCGCTCAGCTCGGCTTCGTGCTGTTGGGCGGCGTTGCGCAGTTCAGCGGTGGTACCGGCGGCAACCAGGGTCGTGGCGGAGAAATGGCTGATGGCATCGGCGGCCAGGTCGCGATAGGTCACCACGGCAGTCGGCTCGGCGATTTGCCAGGCTTTAACGACTTCGCTGCTCAGCTGACGGGAAGCCGAGTTGTCACCAAGAATGCTCGAATCGATATGCAGCAGTTTCATGTGGGATCTCCAGGTGAGGATCGCTACGAGGCGATCTGATGGGGAGAATCCTACAGACGAAACCAATAGCTGATTAGACTGCGACAATGCGATAGTTCGTCCCACTGATAGAACAATAGAGCTCCCACCATGCAAGACCTCAATGATCTCTACTACTTCGCCAAGGTGGTTGAAGCCGGTGGCTTCGCGGCAGCCGGGCGTTTGCTCGGAATTCCCAAGTCGCGATTGTCGCGGCGCATCGCCGAGCTGGAAGAGCGCCTTGGCGCGCGCCTGCTGCAACGCACCACCCGACAACTCAAGCTGACCGCCGTGGGCGAACGTTACCTGCGGCACTGTCAGGCGATGCTGCTGGAAGCTGAAATGGCCGATGAAGCCGTCGCCAGCATGTCCAGCGAACCTCGCGGGCGTTTACGAGTGTCCTGCCCCGTCGGATTGGCCCACGAAATTCTGCCGCCAGTAATCAGCGATTTCCTTGAGAAGTATCCTCAGGTTCAACTGGAGGTCATGTTGCTCAACCGCCGCGTCGACCTAGTGACCGAGGGCGTCGACGTGGCGCTGCGAGTACGTGAGTTGGGCGATGAGGATCCGCTGCTGGTCACCCGACGTTTGCGTCAGGCGCAGATGGCGATGGTCGCCAGCCCCGGTTTTTTGCACGGGCGTGAAATCAACCACCCCGAAGACCTGAAAAACCTGCCCGTGCTCGGCGCCCTGGAGGCCGACCGCATGGTGCATATCCGCCTGCTCGACCAACAGGGCAAAAGCTGCGATTTCACTCTCGAAGCGCGATTGGGCATCGATGACTTTATCGTGCGCAAGGCCTGCACCCTCGCCGGCCAGGGTTTTACCATGCTGCCGATGATGTATTGCGAGCAGGAACTGGAAAACGGCTCGCTGGTGCAGTTGCTGCCTGATTGGTCGCTGCCTGGCGGCTGGCTGCAAGCGGTCTACCCTCATCGGCGCGGGGTGATGCCGGCCGTACGCGCCTGGCTCGACCATTTGATCGAATCATTCAATGCCTGTGGGGACCGACTGATATGAAGGCTGGACGTATGAGCGAAGAGGATGTCGCGCAATTCTGTCTCGCGCTGCCGGGTGCGCGGGAAGACTACAAGTGGGGTGGCGTACGGGTGTTTTCGATTGCGGGGAACAAGATGTTTGCCTTGCAGAATCTGCGGGGCGAATCCTTGGCCTTCAAGGTCGACAAGGACTTGTTTCTCGGTCATTGCGACCGCCCGGGAATCCGCCCGGCGCCGTATCTGGCGCGGGCTCAGTGGATCATCATGGAAACGCCCTACCCGTTGGGCCCTGAAGAGCTGCAAGGCTTGTTGCAGCGTTCCCATCAATTGGTGGTGAGCAAGTTGCCCAAGCGCACCCAGGTCGGACTGCTGCTTTAAAGCAGCGCGAACAGATGGGCGCCGAGAAACAGCTGATCGATCCAGAACACCTGATGCATCAGCACGATGATCCAGAACACCAGCTGAAACGAGAGCTTGCGCGTCTTGTGCCGAAACAGCTGCTGCGCCAGCAAGGCGCCCGGCCAGCCACCGGCGAGCTCCACCGCATGCAACACGTTCTCAGGTGTGCGCCAATGGTCGGCGCGCGCCTTGCGCTTGTCGCTCCAGTACAGCAAGAACGCCAGCAGGCTGACCACTCCGTACGCCGCCAAGGGAATCACGGAAACCCCACGCAACCACAACGACATCGAGCCGTACAGCGGCAGCGCGCACAGGACCGCAAACACCAACAGTTTCAGCTGGAGATTGCGAAGCTCTCCTGCGGGCTTGCGTCCGGGTTTGTTGCGCGCGCTGGCGTCATTCATGGCTTGACCGCGGTCCAGTCGACCCAGCCAAACTGCCAGGTGGCCAGGATGACCAGGCCGAATGCGATGCGATACCAGGCGAACGCTGCGTAGCTGTGGCTGGCGATGAACTTGAGCAAGGCTCTGACGGCAATCATCGCGAAGATGAACGCCGTGACGAAACCGATCGCGAACACCGGAAAATCAGACGGCACGAACAGGTCGCGATACTTGTAGCCCGAGTACACCGCCGCGCCGACCATGGTCGGCATCGCCAGAAAGAAAGAAAACTCGGTGGCGGTCTTGCGCGACAAGCCGAACAGCAAACCGCCAATGATCGTCGAGCCGGAGCGCGAGGTCCCGGGAATCATTGCCAGGCACTGGGCAAAGCCAACTTTCAGCGCGTCTTTCCAGGTGATTTCGTCAACGGTTTGGGCATGCACTTCATGCTGACGCTGCTCAGCCCACAGCATGACGATACCGCCCACGACCAACGCCGTGGCCACGGTGATCGGGTTGAACAGATACTCGTGGATCAGATCAGCGAAAATCACCCCCAATACCACAGCCGGCAGAAAGGCGATCAGCAGGTTCGCGGTAAAGCGTCGAGCGTTCGGCTGCGTCGGCAAACCGATAACCACATCGAATATCTTGCGGCGAAACTCCCACACCACCGCCAGAATCGCCCCCAACTGAATAATGATGTTGAAGGCCATGGCCCGCTCGCCACCGAAGTCGAGCAGGTCAGCCACAATGATCTGGTGCCCGGTACTGGAAATCGGCAAAAACTCCGTCAGCCCTTCTACAACCCCAAGAATCAATGCCGAAAAGGCAGTCCAAAGATCCATCAATCCCCCAAGAAGCGATGCGCTACGGCATGCCCCGTAAATATTTTTTTCAGAACGTTGACTGCGGTCAGCGTCGCTGCTGCACCGCGCGCATAGAATCCAGCCGAAACCATAAAAATTCCGTGAAAAATCAACTTGGATTCAGGTTTTTCCGTGCGGGGCCGAAATCCTATCAGACAAGTCTGATTAACGCTGCCGCGTTATTGGACTTGGGTCGGATATGACCGATTGGCAAAGTGTGGTTGGATGCTGGCGATCATTTATTACAAGAAAAAGAAACCGGAGTGACAGCGTTATGAACAGCTTGCGCAGTATGTCGATCAGCCGACGTTTGTGGCTCATCTTGATCGTGGCCGTCCTGATGCTAATGACGTTGGGCGTCTTGATGCTCAAGCAGATTCACGATGACCTGTACCACGCCAAGGCTCAGAAAACCCAGCATGTGGTGCAAACCGCCAGTGGCATTCTGACCTATTACCACGACCTCGAAACCGCCGGCACACTCACCCGCGATGCTGCACAGAAGCAAGCTCTGAGCGCCGTTCGCGGTCTGCGCTATGACCAGAACGACTACTTCTGGATCAATGATCTGACGCCGGTGATGATCATGCACCCGGCCAACCCGAAACTCGATGGCCAGAACCTCTCGGCGATCCGCGACCCGGACGGTTTTGCCCTGTTTAACGAAATGGTCGCCGTCGCCAAGACCAAGGGTGCCGGCACCGTCGACTATCGCTGGCCGAAACCGGGCGCCAGCGCTCCGGTAGAAAAAACTTCCTACATCAAACTCTTCGAACCCTGGGGTTGGGTGATCGGTTCGGGCGTGTATATCGATGACATGCAGGCCGAGTTCTATGGCCAGGTCTGGAAGGCTTCGTTCGTGGGGCTGGTGATTGCCCTGATCATGGCGCTGCTGGTCATCCTGATTGCCCGCAGCATCGTGCGTCCACTGCAGGAAACCGTGAACGCCATGGCCAACATCGCCAGCGGCGAGAGCGACCTGACCCACAGCCTCGACACCCATGGCCAGGATGAAGTCACGCAATTGGCACGTCACTTCAACGCCTTCACCGCCAAGCTGCGACTGGTGATCAGGGAACTGCAAGTGTCTGCCAGTGCCCTGGGCCAGTCTTCCAGCGAACTGGGCAACGACGCCGCCCAGGCCCAGCAACGCAGTCAGCAACAGTCCCAGCAAATGGAACTGGTGGCCACAGCAATCAATGAAGTGACGTATGGCGTACACGACGTCGCGAAAAACGCCGAGCACGCCGCCAGCGAAATGCGCGACGCCGAGTCTCAGGCGCAGCAAGGTCAGGTCAATATCGATGGCAGCCTGCAACAGATCGACAAGCTGTCGTCCACCATCGACCAGGCGGTGGAGGTGATTCGTACCCTGGCCGCCGAAAGCACGCAGATCGGCAGCGTCCTCGAAGTGATCCGCTCCATCGCCGAGCAAACCAACCTGCTGGCCCTCAATGCGGCCATCGAAGCCGCCCGGGCCGGCGAGCAAGGTCGCGGTTTTGCGGTGGTGGCCGATGAAGTGCGACTGCTGGCCCAGCGTACCCAGAAGTCCACGGCCGAGATCCAGTCGATGATCGAACGCCTGCAAAGCCACTCCGAAGCGGCGGTCAAAGTGATCGGCGACAGCAGCCGCGCATCGCAGTTGACCATCGAGCAGGCCGGCCTGGCCGGTGCAAGCCTGAATGCCATTGCCCAGGCGCTGCGCAACCTCAACGGGTTGAACGCTTCCATCGCCAGCGCAACCTTGCAACAGGCGCATGTGGTCGAGGACATCAACCAGAACGTTACCCAGGCGGCCGGTTTGTCTCACAGCACGGCGCTGGCGGCTGAACAGTCGAGCGTGGCCAGCGTTCATCTGAAGGAATTGAGTGAGCAGTTGAACGGGCTGCTCAAGCAGTTCCGGGTGTAACGACAGCCCTGTAGCAGCTGCCGGGCTTGCGAGGCTGCCTTCGGCTGCGGAGCAGTCGTCAATCCTGCCTGCAAGTTTTTTCTGACACACTGCGGTGTCTGATTTCACGACTGCTACGCAGCCGAACGCAGCCTCGCGAGCTCGACAGCTGCTACACAGGGCGGCGCACGCCGGTTCTACTTGGCAGCGCCTGCCGTTACAATCCGCTCCTCTTCGACTTCCCCCAAGGAACCTCCATGTCCGGGCTTGAACTGTTTGCCGCTGCCCTCGGTGTCATTGCCGTCTGGTTGACGGTCAAACAGAACCCCTGGTGCTGGCCGATCGGCCTGGTCATGGTGCTGCTTTATAGCTGGATCTTTTTTGAGGTGAAGCTCTACTCGGACATGCTCCTGCAGGTGATCTACGCCGCATTGCAGCTCTATGGCTGGTGGCAGTGGACGCATGCGAGGGGCGCGCACCATGGTCGGCAGGTCAGCCTGCTCGACGGTAAATCGGTCGCTTTGAGTCTGCTCATTGGCGCGATCGGCAGTCTGTTGCTGGGCGCTGCAATGGCGAACTGGACCGATGCCGCACAACCCTGGCTCGATGCGGCACTGACTGGCTTCAGCCTGGTGGCGCAGTTATGGATGGCGCAAAAACGCATTCAATGCTGGCCGCTGTGGTTCACCTTGGATGTGATCTTCGTCGGGCTGTTTATCTACAAAGACCTGTACCTGACCGCCGGGCTCTACGCGCTGTTCGCCCTGATTGCCGTGCAAGGCTGGCGGGAATGGCGGGCCGATCCGGCGTTGCGCACATGAAAGTTCTGGTACTCACAGGCCCCGAGTCCAGTGGCAAAAGCTGGCTTTCGAGTGAGATTCACGCCAATTTTGGCGGCATATTGGTCGGCGAGTACGTTCGGCGCTTCATCGAAAGCGAAGCCCGGGAAACCTGCTACGATGACATTGCACGCATAGCACATGGCCAGCTGAGATGGGAAGATGAAGCACGCGCCAGACAACCATCCCTGTTGATTCTCGATACACACCTATTAAGCAATATCCTTTGGAGCCAGACTTTGTTTGGCGCTTGCCCGACGTGGATCGAACAAGCATTGCTGGCACGGCACTACGACCTGCATTTGCTGCTGAGCCCTGAAACCGTGACCTGGCATGACGACGGGCAGCGTTGCCAACCGCAACTGGCAGAACGCCAGGCGTTTTTCCAGGCCAGCCGCCAATGGCTTGACCTGCACCGCCAGCCTTGCCAGGTACTGCAAGGTGATTGGCAACAGCGCAAGGACGCAGCATTCGAGGCTGTGACGCGCTTGCTCAAGGCCTGACCAGCGGACTCCCCGCCCTGCCGCCAATGTCCATTCCTGAAACACCCATCCTTGCTAAAACCAGCGAGCTAGAGCGACTCGAGCACTCCAGCAAGAAAATGTTAAACCACTGATACAACCCGCCTTCAGCGCCCTTAGCGAGCAAAACCGCCAGCTTGGACGGCGTTTTTGCGTGGCTCTGTCTCAATGGCGTTACTAAATTTTTTGACCACCTCGACAATTAAAGCCAACCAACTGTTTTTAAAAGATAAAAAAAAACCGGCACACCTTCTGCTCTCTACCTCGCAACGCTGATAAGGGCCAGCGTTCCACTTACAGAAGGAATTGCCGCCGTGGGGAAACTTGAAAACAACATCTATAGCCTCCTGCTGATCGGATGCGCACTGGGCTCAAGTGTCTGCCTGCCTGTACACGCTGACAACGGCATCATCATTATCAAACGCGATGTCCAACCGCGCATGGCAACGCGTGCGCCGGTGATGCCCGACCCCAGCCCCACGACCGCCAATGCCAACCCGTCCAAAACTATCCACAGTCAAACGAACGAGTTGAGCGACGGAGACTTTGCCGGTGTCGCCAGTGGTGCAGGCATCACACGCCTGGTCGCTCAAGGTTCCAGCAACCTGGGCGGCAATATCAGCAACCAGAGCCAGCTTTCCAACCTCCCCGCTGGACGTTCGGGAAATGCCGGCAACGGTATTGCCAACATGGTCAATTCAAGCGTCCAGCAAGGCCTGGGTGCTATGAAAGTCATGACGGGAGACCGTTAAGATGAATCGTACGCTGCTGATTATCGCCATGTTTTGCAGTGCATCGACCTTTGCCCAACCTCCCGTCATCAATAACGCCGAAATCGACGGTTCGGGCATGCAGTACCAGGGCAACCTCGCCGTCAACCAGGCTGCCGGCGATCTACAGCAACAGGCTAACGCCCGGGCCATCGCCGTTGGCCATGGAGCCAGCGCGACCACACAGATTCGCCAACGGCTGCGGACGGTGGTCGACCCCAGTATCGATGCTCGATCCAGCATTCAAGGCGATTCTTTCAGCCACGGCAACGGCGTACTGGGCGTCAACCAGAGCGCGGGCGCCAGCAACCAGCAAGCTAATGCCCTGCGGATAAGCATCAGCACACAGCCGCAAAGTATCGACGACAGCGTCCTCAGGCAACAGAACGTGGCGCTGATCACCAACTCCGATCCAACTGACTCTGCACCAGGCTATCGCCAGGTCGCTACCAGCGATCAGGCCTTCACCGGTAGCCGTGGGGTGATCCAGTTGAATCAGAGCGCCGGGGTGGGAAACCGAACGGCCAACACCCTGAGCGTACGGGTCACGGATTGACCCAAACAGGTAGGTACAACACTTAACCTAAAATAAGTACGGAGAACCACCATGAAACCTTCGATGGCAATAAAACCTCTGGTTTTTGCAATCGCTGCGGTCTTGGCTGTTGCTGCACAAGCTGGACAGAACGATCGGCGTGGTCACCATAATGGTCATCACAACAATCACCACACTCCTCCTCCAACATGGATCCATACCGACGCGACCGCCAATGCGAACGACAGGCAGTCCAGTACCGGCAACCGCATCCTCAACGAAGGGACTGAGAACTCCGCCGAGATGAGCAGCTCTGGCTCAGGCGCGAGCGGCAACGTCGGCATCAACGTGGCAGCAGGCGCCGGCAACCAACAAGACAACGCGGCCGCCATCGCAAACGCTGGTTCCACCTCCAGCCTCGATAACAGCTTCGTGTTCGGCAATTCCGAAGCCACCGCTCGAGTCACGCAATACAGCAACAACAACAAGGTCTACAACTACGGCACCCAAAACTCTGCCGTGATGAGCGGATCTGGCGATGGCAGCAGCGGCAATATGGGGATCAACATTGCTGGCGGCGACCTCAACCAACAGAAAAACACTATGGCAATTGCCAACTCCAATGCCCCGCTGGGTAACGCATCAGCCAGCGCCTCTGCCAATCAAAGCGGTCCTGGCCTGACAGTGAATAACAACGCTGATCGGACGTACACCATAGATACGCTGACGTTTACCAAAACGGCCAGCGGTAGTTTCTCTAAAGAGAAGTCATTCGAGGCTAGCGGCAGTCAAAGCGCTTCTTCGAGCTGGGCCGCGGCCGGATCCAGGAGCTCTGAGGCCAGCGGTTCCAAAAGCGTAGATGTGAGCGGCTCCAGGAGTACGGATAGGAGCTCTAGCAGCAGTTTTGACTTGAACGTTGATGTGAACGCTGATGTGAACGCTGATTTTGATGCGTCCAAGACTGTTACTTGGGATAACGGTCGTCGCGAGCAAAGCCGCAGTGTGAGTGTCGAAGCATCGCTTGACGCATCGCTTGACGCATCGCTCGATGTATCGATCGATAAATCGAAATCACATTCCACCGACTCCTCGTTCGAAAAATCCTTCGATAAATCGTGGGAAAAATCGTCCGCCTCCTCGTACGAAAAATCGGGCAGCAAGTCGTCCGAATCTGAGTACGCAAAAGCGAAAAGCTACAGTGAAAGCAGCTCATATGATTTGAGTAACACCTACTCCTATCAAGTGCTGACTCCAACTGGCTGGGCCAACCCTGTGACCAACACTGCAACCCTGAGTGGTTCGGTGAATGGCGGCAGTGGCAACCTGGGCGTCAACGTGGCTGCCGGTGTGGGTAACCAACAAAGCAACTCGCTGGCTATCTCCAACCAGTCGTTCTAATTGTTGTCTCTGGAGGCCCCCTTATGGGGGCCTTTTTCAACACAACCAGAAGGCGTCCCACTATGCGCATTATCGCCTTGGCATTTTTGCTTTGCGTAGCCAGTGTGATCGAGGCTGCGCAACTACCACTTTCCGTCCTGCCGGGCGGCGCGGTGGTGTTCAAGCCGATCCAAAGCATACGCGAGCGCAAGTTTGCCGACCTGGTCCAACAGAAAACCGACTTCAGTTGTGGCGCAGCTGCGCTGGCGACGATATTGCGCCAGGCCTATTGGCTGGACGTGAATGAAGAACAAATCATCGAAGGCATGCTGGCACACTCCGATCAGGATCTTGTCCGCGTCCAGGGCTTTTCCATGCTCGACATGAAGCGCTACGTGGAAAGTCTCGGCATGCGGGCCCGTGGTTACCGGGTAGCGACGGAAACGTTGAGCGAGATCAGAATTCCGGTTGTGGTACTCATGGATATCCGTGGCTACAAACATTTTGTGGTCATGCAAAGAGTCCATCAGGGCTGGGTCTATATCGGCGATCCGGTACTCGGTCATAAACGTTACAAAGTAGAAGACTTTGTAAAAGGCTGGAACGGCATCATCTTTGCCGTCATCGGCCAGGGCTACGACAAAGCCAATGCGTTGCTCGACCCACCCCTGCCACTGACCGCCAAGAACCGCATCAACACCTTCAGCCCGGTGCAAGACACAGAGTTGATGGATTTCGGATTCATCCAAAGCGACTTCTTCTAATAACAAGGGAGCACGACGCTCCGGGAGCATTCCAATGAAGACTCCAATCTGGCTGGCGATGGTTTGCCTGGCCGCCAGCCTGCCGACCCAGGCGCAGGTATTCAAACCCATTGAACTGAACGATCAGGAATTGGCGAGCCTGCGAGGCCGCTATGTCATGCCGGGACGGATCATCAGTTTCGGCATTGTCATGACCACCACCTGGCAAAATGCCAACGGTGAAGTGATCGGGGCAACTTCCTCGATGCAAATTCAACAATCGACCATCACGCCACAGTTCTATGTGTCGATAATCAACGAAAAAGGTAATGGCTCAGCGAGTTCGCAAGGCACCGGCATCGTCACTGGCGGCAGCGGCCTCAACAGCACCGAAGGCGTCACTCAGGTCGTGCGTGCTGCCGGCGACCATAACACTGCCTACAACAACGTTGATATCACCGTCACGAAGGCTAACCAAGCGCCAACAACACAACAGCAGGGCCAGGCACTGGCCGCAGGCTCGACGTTGGTCGGCGCCAATGGCGCGGGCTCACTGAGCATTTCCTCGGCCGGTACGGGTGTGCAACTCAACATCGTGGCCAACAACAATCAGGGCAGTACCGTACAACGCCTGGGCCAGGGTGGACTGATGCAGAACACGACGTTGCTCGGCGGTGGTAACCAGGTCAGCAACCTCACGTCCCTCCATGTCGTGCTGCGTGACAACGTGGCGACAGGCGGGTCGCTGAACGGCAACCTGGACCAGCTCAAAGGTCTTCGCACTCAAGGATTCTGATCTACGCTCAGTCTCATCAGATGAAGTCAGTAGGGACGGCTAACCCATGCACCGATCGTTGACGTTCAGAGCCATCGTTTGTTTGAGTAGCCTGGCCCCGGCGACACTGCTATACGCAGCACCGGACCCCCAGGTCGAGATGCTAAAACAAGAACTCATGGAGTTGAAACAACGTTACGAAGCACAACAGAACGCGCTGATGGTACTCGAGCAACGCGTTCGCCAAGTCGAAGAAGCACCTGCGACACCGGCTCCCAAACGCCTGACCAAATCCCCTGCCGAAACGACCAGGGGTGGCCAGACGGTGGCCGCCGGTGCGCCGGGAACCACAGGCAGCTCATACGGCCAATCGCTCAAGGATGATTCGGAGCCTGCGCAAAGCGTTTCCAACCTGTATGACGAAGCCAGCGGCTTCTTCGGTGGTGGCAAGTTCAGTTTCGAAACTGGCGTGACCTACACGCACTACGATACCCGTGCGCTGACGCTCAATGGCTTTCTGGCACTGGACTCGATTTTTCTCGGCAACATCGACATTGACCGCATCAAGTCGGATAACTGGACCCTGGACCTGACCGCCCGCTACAACACGGGACAACGCTGGCAGTTCGACATTAACGTCCCCGTGGTTTATCGCGAATCAACGTACTCCTCCGGTGGCGCCGGTGGCGCAGGCCCGGTGACGTCGGACGCCACCGTTACCCGCGACCCGACCATCGGCGATGTGAACGTTGGCGTTGCTTACAAGTTTCTGGATGAGTCGGTCAACCTGCCCGATGCGGTCGTTACACTGCGCGTCAAGGCGCCTACCGGTAAGGATCCATACGGCATCAAGCTGGTCCAAGAGCCGAACAACGATAACCTCGCGGTACCCGAAGACTTGCCTACCGGCAATGGTGTCTGGTCGATCACCCCGGGTATCTCGCTGGTCAAGACCTTCGATCCGGCCGTGCTATTCGGCAGCCTGGCCTACACCTACAACATGGAAGACTCTTTCAGCGACATCAGCCCTCAGGTCAACTCCAAGGTGCCCGGGGACGTGAAACTGGGCAACTCCTGGCAGGTCGGCGCCGGCATTGCATTCGCCTTGAACGAGAAGATGAGTATGTCGTTCTCGTTCACCGATCAGTTCGCCCGCAAGAGCAAGATCAAGCCGGACGGTGGCGATTGGCAATCGATTACGAACAGCGATTACAACTCGGCTAACTTCAACATCGGCATGACCCTGGCAGCAACCGATAACCTGACGATCGTTCCCAACCTGGCCATCGGCCTGACCGACGACTCGCCAGACTTTTCCTTCAGCCTGAAATTCCCGTACTACTTCTAATCCACAACAACAAAGCCCCGCTGCGACTTCAATCCCAGCGGGGCTTTTTTTGTAGTAGATCTTGCGTCTAACGTATCTGATGCTTGTGCAACAAACGGTAGAAGGTAGGCCTGGATATCCCCAGCACCTTGGCGGCGGTGCTCAAATTATCGCTGTGGCGGTTAAGTACATCGTACAAGGCCTGGCGCTCTGCCCGGTGCTTGTAGTCTTCCAGTGTGCCTATCGGCGCGGCAACGGCCTGCGGTCTGATCAGCCCCAGGTCTCGCGCTTCGATCTGCCGGCCTTCGGCCAGTACCAACCCGCGACGTACCCGGTTGGCCAGCTCGCGCACATTGCCCGGCCAGTCATGCTTACCCATGGCAACCAAGGCGTCTTCACTGAAGCTGCGCGGACGGCGGCCGGTTTCATGGCTGTAGAAATGGGAAAAGTGGTTGGCCAGCATCGACAGATCACCATTGCGCTCACGCAGGGGCGCGGTCGCGACCTGCAACACGTTCAGGCGGTAATACAGATCTTCACGAAAGCGTTTCTTCTCGATCGCGGCCTCAAGGTCGACATGGGTCGCGGCCAACACCCGCACATCCACGGGAATCGGCTGGCTGCCGCCCACCCGCTCGATGTGCTTTTCCTGGAGGAAACGCAACAGGTTCGCCTGCAGCTCCAGGGGCAGATCACCGATTTCGTCGAGAAACAACGTGCCACCGTTAGCCGCTTCGATCCGCCCGATCTTACGTTGATGGGCGCCAGTAAAAGCCCCCTTCTCGTGGCCAAACAGTTCGGACTGGATCAAGTGTTCGGGAATTGCGCCGCAATTGATCGCGACAAAGGGTTTGCTGTGACGTTGGGATTGTCGATGGAGCGTGCGGGCGACCAGTTCTTTACCGGTACCGCTTTCACCACGGATCAATACCGGAGACTCGGTGGGCGCCAGCTTGCTCAGCAACTTGCGCAGTTCGCGAATGGGTTTGCTGTCGCCAAGCAGTTCGTGTTCAGGCTGATCAATGTGAACCGTGCCCTGCCCACGCAGGCGCGCCATCCCGAACGCTCGGCCCAGCGTCACCTGAACCCGGGACACATCGAATGGCAAGGTATGGAAATCGAAGAACCATTCGCAGACAAAGTCCCCGACATTTTGCAATCGCAGGACTTCCTGGTTGAGTACGGCGATCCACTCGGTACCGCTACGGCTGATGAGCTCTTTGACGGCTTCCGGGCGTTCGAGTTGAAAAGGCTGCAAACGCAACAGGCCGACATCGCAGGTTTTGTCGGCAACGTTTTCCAGGGTGCAGCTGTCAACGTCCCAACCGACAGAGCGCAAACCCGGCAACAGACGATAACAGTCGTCGCACGGGTCCACTACTAACAGACGTCGTAAGGCAGGCACTTCGATCATGACTGTTCCTTGGCGCCAAATTTATGAAACATTATCAAAAACAGTCGTTTGGCGGACCTGGCTGTAACAATAGCAATAATTTGACGCGACCTTGTACCGTTTGACTATAGAGCGGTTGCGTTATTAGTTATAAGAAGCAATTTAGTCAGTTACCTAACGAGTCCTTCCTTTCATTCAGCTTTCAAATCCTGTCCACACCTTGAGCCAATGAAAGAAAGTTGATATTTCTTTTACTTGTATGTGACCCGCCCCCCGGTTGCGGGCATCAGTACAAGTAACCAGCCGAACGGTAAGCCCAACCGACGGCACATCACTTGATTGGGCATACAGAGAGAAAAACCCATGAACGCCCCGCTCCGCATCAACGAAGCTCTTTTGATTGCCGACCGCGCATTCCAACCGTTCCAATGCGTGGCCTGGGCCCCACAAGACGGCAATGGCGAACTCAGCCTTACCGTTATCGATCGCACCAACACCCGCAGCATCGGCCGCAAGCAGATCCCAAGCAGTGCCTATACCGATCCAGCGCAACTTGAATGCCTGCTTGAAGCGGCACGTGCGGAATTGAGCGAAGGGGGTTACAAACTCCAATCGTGGTCGATGCCACACTAAGCGTTTTGCGGGTTACCCAACGGTAACCCGCGCCCTCCCCCGATTATTATTCGAACTTGCACGCGCCTAACTACTTGGCAGGCTTGTCAGTGGTTCGAAAAGACACTGTTCTGGCACACAGTGACCCTCCGCCTGTTAGTTATGACAGTTGTGCATCCAGCCGTTCAGGGATTGAATGTTTCCTTACAGTCGCCACCCAAACTCCCGGTTCAGGACGACTTGCAAGGAGCTGCGTGCATGTCAATCCAGACCGCGTTTGCATTACCGGCAACCCTGAACAACGCCGGCAAACTTGATACAACCTTTGCCTCGTCTGGCAAAACCCAGGTGTATTTCGCTGGCAGCCTCTCAAGCATGGCCAACGGGGTCGCGATTGATTCACGTGGCAGGTTGCTGGTGGCGGCGAAGGTCGGAACGCCAGGCGGTAGCCGCTTCGGCCTGGCTCGCTTGCTCGAGGACGGCTCGGCAGATCTGGCGTTCGGCAATCAAGGCAGCGTCATCGGGCAATTTCAACACGGCTTCGAGGCCATGGCCGGCAAAGTCCACGTACTGCCCGATGGGCACATTCTGGTGGCCGGCCTGCACTACGAAAATGCTCACTGGACACTACCCGCCCTCGCCCTGTTTGATCAGCATGGTCGGCCGGTTCAATGTTTTGGCGACAATGGCCGCTGCGTCGTGCGTCTGCCGGGCGGTCTTTCCCAAGGCGTGCGTGACACCTGGCTCCCCCCCGGCGTATCGGGCGCAGAAGGTTGTGATATCTGCGTGCAGGAGGATGGTCGAATCCTGCTGCAGGCCAATCATCACTTCGAACTGTCCGATCATGTCGGCATGCTGATACGCCTCAACACCGACGGCTCACTGGACGACACCTTCAACGGTCGTGGCTTCGTGATTGTCAGGCACTTGTTGATGAACACCTGGCTCAGCAGCCTGATGGTGCAACGAGACGGCCGGATCCTGGTGGGCGGGTCGATCAATTTCCCTGAAGAAGGTCTGCTGGCCCGCTATCACACCGACGGCAGGCTCGACGATTGTTTCGCCGTGGATGGTTTCATGACCTTCAAGGCACGGAGGTATAGCGCTCAGGTCAGCCAGGTCGTCCAACAGGAAAATGGCGATGTGCAGTGTTTTGGCAGCAGCCGCGACCCGATGCATTGCCTGGCACTGAAAGTACACAGCAACGGTCGCCCGGACATTCATTGCAATGGAGGCCAGGCCCGATTGCTGGAGATCGGTCACCGCGGCTGCCAGTGGACCGACGCACAGGCACTGCCGGACGGCTGCGTGGTGACGGTCGGGGCCACGATTGGTGGTGTCGAGGCGGATTTCATTCTGGCGCGGTATCTGCCCAACGGGCAGCTCGATCGCAGCTTCGGTAAAGGCGCCGGCTGGGTTCGTACACGCCTTGGCCGCAGTCTGGATACCGCGACTTCAGTGGTCATGCAGGCCGATGGAAACATTGTCGTCGGAGGCTATTCACTGGATGGCAACTATCGGGCGATCGTCGCACGCTATCTGGGATAGGCCTGCACAGTTTTCCTACACTTGATCTTCCCTCCTGCTTACGGCAAGTTGCGCGCTTCTTAATACAAGGAGTAGCCAATGCCCGGTTCAATGGCTCAGGCGTTCGCACACAATTTTCTCGGGCATTCACCCCGCTGGTACAAGGCAAGCATTGTCGGTTTCCTGATTCTCAACGCACTGGTGTTGTGGACCGTCGGCCCGGTGGCGGCTGGCTGGCTGCTGGTGCTGGAGTTCATCTTCACCCTGGCCATGGCGCTCAAGTGTTATCCGTTAATGCCCGGTGGCTTGCTGTTGATCGAAGCACTGTTGCTGAAGATGACCACGCCCCAGGCACTCTACGACGAGCTGGTGCACAACTTCCCGGTGATCCTGCTGCTGATGTTCATGGTGGCCGGCATCTACTTCATGAAAGACCTGCTGCTGTTCCTGTTCTCACGACTGCTGCTCGGGGTTCGCTCCAAGCCACTGCTGGCGTTGATGTTCTGCTTCCTGTCGGCGTTTCTGTCGGCGTTTCTCGATGCCTTGACCGTGACCGCCGTAATCATCAGTGCAGCCGTCGGGTTTTACTCGGTGTATCACCGCGTCGCCTCCGGCAACGATCCGCGTCAGGACAGCGAGTTTGGCGATGACCAGCACCTGCCCACCCTTCATCACGCCGACCTCGAACAATTCCGCGCCTTTCTGCGCAGCCTGCTGATGCACGGTGCCGTGGGTACCGCACTGGGCGGTGTTTGCACATTGGTCGGTGAGCCGCAGAACCTTCTGATCGGCCACGAGATGGGCTGGCACTTCTCTGAGTTCTTTCTGAAAGTCGCCCCGGTTTCATTGCCGGTCCTGGTGGCAGGCCTGGTGACCTGCGTCCTGCTGGAGAAACTTCGCTGGTTCGGTTACGGCACGCTGTTACCGGACAACGTGCGTGCAGTTCTGGCCAATTACGCCGCCGAAGACAATGCCGAACGCACCTCACGCCAACGTGCAGCGCTTATCGTGCAGGGATTGGCAGCGCTGATTCTGATTGCGGGGTTGGCGTTCCACATTGCTGAGGTCGGCCTGATCGGCTTGATGGTGATCGTGCTGATCACCGCATTCACTGGCATCACTGACGAGCACCGCATCGGCAACGCGTTCAAGGACGCCATGCCATTCACAGCGCTGCTGGTGGTGTTTTTCGCAGTGGTGGCGGTGATTCACGATCAGCAGCTGTTCACGCCTTTGATCCAGTGGGTGCTGGCGCTGCCAGCGGATCAACAGCCGGGCATGCTGTTTATTGCCAACGGCTTGCTGTCGGCCATCAGCGATAACGTGTTCGTCGCGACCATTTACATCACCGAGGTCAAACAGGCCTTCATCTCCGGCCACATGAGCCGTGAGCATTTCGAGACGCTGGCGATTGCGATCAACACCGGCACCAACCTGCCGAGCGTGGCGACGCCCAATGGTCAGGCTGCGTTTCTGTTCCTGCTGACCTCGGCGATTGCACCGCTGATTCGCCTGTCGTACGGACGGATGGTGTGGATGGCGTTGCCGTACACCGTGGTGATGGGTGTTCTTGGCTGGTATGCAGTGAGTTTCTGGCTGTAACACCAATCAACCTGTAGGAGCTGTCGAGTACAAAGGTTTCAGCGTTTCAGGATGTAGCGTTCGATTGCCTGAGCCGCACCGTCTTCGGTGTTGGTTCCAGTGACAACATCGGCCTGGCGCTTCACCGCCTCTTCCGACTGCCCCATGGCAATCGACAAGCCTGCGCGGTGAAACATCGCCGGGTCGTTGCCGCCATCGCCCAGCGCCGCGGTCTGCTCCAGCGGCACACCGAGAAATTCGGCCAGTGTCGCCAGCGCTGCACCCTTGTTGGCTTGCATCGCGGTCACGTCCAGATAAATCGGCTGTGAACGGGAGACTTGTGCCTGGCCTTCCACTTTGGGCAGCAGGAGCGCTTCCAGCTCAATCAACAACTGCGTGTTGCTGCTGGTGGCGACGATCTTGTCGATGCGTTCCAGGTACGGCTCAAAACTCTCGACCGCCACTGGCGGATAACCCAGGGCGTGCTGTTCACGAGGCACCATTGGGCCGTTCGGATCTTTCAGCAACCAGTCGCCACCACTGAACACCCAGATTTCGATGTCCGGCCGGTCGGCAAACAGCGTCAATGCCGTCAGCGCCGCCGTTGCCGGCACGTAATGCGCGACCAGCAAACTGCCGTCCGGGTTGACGATGGTGCCGCCATTGAACGCTGCCGTTGGCAGGTCGACGCCCAAGGCTTCAATCTGCTGCAACATGGCTTTGGGCGGACGGCCGGTGGCCAGGCTGAACAGCACGCCTGCTTCGCGCAAGGAGCGGACGGCTGAGAGGGTGCGCTGGCTGAGGCTGTGATCGGGCAGCAACAAGGTGCCGTCCATATCACTGAGCAGAAAATGGATGGGAGGCTGCGGTGCGTCGATCATCCGAGACCGTGCCAGACGCGACCGTCGCGGGTCAGGAGATCTTCTGCAGCCTGCGGGCCGTCTTCGCCAGCGGCATAGCTCTGCACGCTCGCGTCCTGCTGCCAGGCATCGAGGAAAGGCTGCACGGCGCGCCAGCCATTCTCGATGTTGTCGGCGCGCTGGAACAGCGTCTGATCGCCGGTCAGGCAATCGTAGATCAGCGTTTCATAGCCGGTGGACGGCTGCATTTCAAAGAAATCCTTGTAGGCAAAGCCCAGTTCGATATTGGCCATCTTCAAGGCCGGGCCGGGCCGTTTGGCCAGCAGGTCGAACCACATGCCTTCGTTGGGTTGAATCTGGATTCGCAGATAGGTCGGCTGCAGCTCATCGACCTCGGTATCGCGGAACTGCGCATACGGCGCCGGTTTGAAGCAGATGACAATCTCGGTGTCGCGCACGCTCATGCGCTTGCCGGTGCGCAGGTAAAACGGCACGCCGACCCAGCGCCAGTTGTCGATCATGACTTTCAGCGCGACGTAGGTTTCGGTGTTGCTGTCGGGCGCCACGTTGTTTTCCTGGCGATACCCCGGCAACTCCTTGCCGTCGATTTCGCCGGGCGCGTATTGGCCGCGCACCGAGTTGGCCAACGCTTCCTCGACCGACCAGGGACGAATCGCACCGACCACCTTGGCTTTCTCGCCGCGTACTGCATCGGCGCCAAAGGCGGCCGGCGGTTCCATTGCGACCATCGCCAGCAATTGGAACAGGTGATTGGGCACCATGTCCCGCAAGGCGCCGGTGTGTTCATAAAAACTGCCACGGGTTTCCACGCCAACGGTTTCGGCGGCGGTGATTTGTACGTGATCGATGTAGTGGTTGTTCCAGAACGCTTCGAACAGGCTGTTGGAGAATCGGCTGATCAAAATGTTCTGCACGGTTTCCTTGCCCAGATAGTGATCGATCCGGTAGATCTGGTTTTCCGTCATCACCTTGAGCAAGCAAGCGTTCAAGGCTTCGGCAGTATGCAGATCGGAACCGAAGGGTTTTTCGATCACCACCCTTCTGAACGCTTCTGGCGACTCTTGCAGCAAGCCGGCGGCGCCGAGACGACGCACCACCTCGCTGAAGAAACGTGGCGCGGTGGCCAGGTAAAAGACGGCGTTGCCGGTGCCGCTGGCGGCGATTTTCGCCGCCAGGGCTTGATAGGTGCTGTCGTCCAGGAAGTCGCCCTGGACGTAGCTGATGCCTTTGGCCAGCTTGGCCCACAAGTCCGGGTCAAGGGCTTGATCGCCCTTGCCGACCTTGGCGGCCACTTCGGCCCGAATGAAGTCTTCGAGTTTTTTTGCAAAGGCTTCATCGGTGATGGCGTTGTGATCAACGCCGATGATCCGCAATCCATCCCCAAGCAGTCCGTCACGACTCAGGTTGTACAGCGCCGGCATCAGCAGACGCTTGACCAGATCACCATGGGCACCGAACAGAAACAGCGTGGTCGGTGGTGCGGGTTCTGCCTTGGATTTATTGCGAATCAGACGGGTCATTTTTTCGAAGTCTCCACGTGGCCGCCGAAGCCGAAGCGCTGGGCCGAGAGAATCTTGTCGCCAAAGGTGCCTTGCCCGCGCGAACGGTAGCGGGAGAACAGTGAGTTCGACAACACCGGTACAGGCACCGATTGCTCCATGGCGGCTTCGATGGTCCAGCGACCTTCACCGCTGTCAGCCACCGAGCCTGAGTAACCGTCGAGTTTCGGATCGCTGGCCAGCGCGTCGGCGGTCAGGTCGAGCAACCAGGACGACACGACGCTGCCACGACGCCAGACTTCGGCGATGTCGCCTACGTTCAGGTCAAAACGCTGATCTTCCGGCAGATTGGTGCTGGCCTTGGTCTTGAGGATGTCGAAGCCTTCGGCGAAGGCCTGCATCATTCCGTATTCGATGCCGTTGTGGATCATTTTCACGAAATGGCCCGAACCGGCCGGGCCTGCGTGGATGTAACCGCGCTCGGCACGATCGTCTTCGGACTTGCGGTCCTTGGTGCGAGGAATGTCGCCCAGGCCCGGTGCAAGGCTCTCGAACAGCGGATCAAGGCGTTTAACCACCTCGGCTTCGCCACCGATCATCATGCAATAACCACGCTCCAGGCCCCAGACGCCGCCGGAGGTGCCGACGTCGACGTAGTGCAGGCCTTTCTCTGACAGGGTTTTCGCCCGGCGGATGTCGTCCTTATAGAAGGTGTTGCCGCCGTCGATGATGGTATCGCCAGGTTCGAGCAAGGTGCTCAGGGTGTCGATGGTGTCTTCGGTCGGTGCGCCGGCCGGCAGCATGACCCACACCGCACGTGGCTTGGCCAGGCCAGCGACCAGCGCCGGCAGGTCGATGACACCAGAGGCGCCTTCTGCGGTCAAGGCGTCGACAAAGGCGGTATTGCGGTCGTAAACAACGGTGGTATGACCGTTGAGCATCAGGCGCCGCGCAATATTGCCGCCCATGCGGCCCAGTCCAATAATCCCGAGTTGCATGTGCTGATGCTCCCTACTACAAATAAATGTGTGTCAAAGGTTATAGCCCAACGCGACTATTGAGGGTTAGTCCAGAGCGCTGGCACATAGTTTCCGGGCATTGTGCCCGATCCATATTGATAACGTCGTTAATCGCGCCGAAGACACAACGACCATGAAAAATAAAAAAGTTCCATTCCGGGGCAAAAGAAATCAAAATCAGCGCCGATAGTAAGTCAGCACCCGATTGCGGGGCAGGTTTACAGTTGAGGCAGCCATTTGCGAGGTGAGCAATGGGCACAGTACACGCAGCACGGCCAGCACAAACCCTTTACGTCACGATCCGTCGCGATGAATTACGCCAGTTGAAAGACGAGCGCGACCAGTTGAAACAGGAGCTCGCGCAATTGCGCTTGTTGACACAAAGCAATCAGGCCCAGCCTTTGCCCGTCACTCACCGTGTGCCTCACGCCTGATCCCCTCGCTTGATTCGGAAGCAGCCCACTGCTGTTTCCGACCTGCCGTCCCCCTTTTTACACCCCCCGGCAACTCACGAAGTTTTCACGCCCGCTTGTTGATACTCCGGCTCATTATGGCCGTTCGGTATCCGTGCGGTGCCCGTTCGTCGGTGACATTGATGTCCTGACGATGGAAGTGATTACTGGCTGGAGCGCTGAATGGCTTTGTTTAAACGCAGCAGTATGTCTGCGAAAGGTTTCGACTGGACAGGATTTCTCTGGCTGTTCCTGTTCTTCTGGTATTTTTCCGGCATTACCCAACTACTGATCCAACTGACAGGCACCTCCGGTTTTACCGGGTTCCGCCAGGCCTTTGTGATGAGCGCCATCTGGCTTGCGCCGATGCTGCTGTTCCCCAAACAAACACGTGTCATGGCTGCACTGATCGGTGTGGTGCTGTGGGCCTGCTCAATGGCCAGCCTGGGTTACTTCTTCATCTATCAGCAGGAGTTTTCCCAAAGCGTCATCTTCATTATGTTCGAGTCGAACATCTCTGAAGCCGGCGAGTACATGACTCAATACTTTGCCTGGTGGATGGTGGCGGCGTTCCTCGCTCACACCGCTTTCGCTTACTTCCTCTGGACTCGCTTGCGCCCGGTGTACATGCCTCGCGGTCGGGCGCTGGTGGCTGCAACGGCAATTGTGGTCGCTGTCGTCGGCTACCCGCTGATCAAGCAAACCGCGCGTACCGGCAGCCTTGCCGGTGGCTTCGATAAATTCGAAACCCGCATCGAGCCCGCGGTGCCTTGGCAGATGGCCGTTGCCTATCACCGCTACCTCGAGACCCTGGCCGGCATGCAAGACATGCTCAACAGCGCCAGCAAGATCCCACCGCTGCACAATCTCAAGGATTCGGCGGCCAATCAGCCGGCGACCCTGGTGCTGGTGATCGGTGAGTCCACCAACCGTCAGCGCATGAGCCTCTACGGCTACCCTCGGGAAACCACCCCGGAACTGGACAAGCTCAAGGATCAACTGGCGGTCTTCGATAACGTCATCACCCCGCGCCCTTACACCATCGAGGCGTTGCAGCAGGTTCTGACCTTCGCCGACGAAGAAAGCCCGGACCTGTACCTGTCGACCCCATCGCTGGTCAGCATGATGAAACAGGCAGGCTACAAGACCTTCTGGATCACCAACCAGCAGACCATGACCAAGCGCAACACCATGCTGACGACCTTCTCCCAGCAGGCCGACGAGCAGGTGTACCTGAACAACAACCGCAACCAGAATGCCGCCCAGTACGATGGCGACGTGATCGAGCCGTTCAACAAGGCCTTGGCCGACGCTGCGCCGCGCAAGCTGATCGTCGTGCATTTGCTCGGCACGCACATGAGCTATCAATACCGTTATCCGTCGTCCTTCGATAAGTTCAAGGACCGCAAAGGCGTTCCGGACGGTGTGCGCGACGATCAGTTGCCGACGTACAACAGCTATGACAACGCGGTGCTGTACAACGACTTCGTGGTCTCGAGCCTGATCAAGGACTACGCCAAATCTGATCCGAACGGGTTCCTGCTGTACCTCTCCGACCATGGTGAAGATGTTTTCGATTCTCCTGGCCACAGCACCCTTGGCCGCAACGAAAGCAAACCGACGGCGCCGATGTACACCATTCCGTTCATGGCCTGGGCCTCGCCGAAATGGCGCGAAAACCATGACTGGAGCTTTGCCGGTGATCTGGGGCGGCCTTACAGCAGCTCGCACCTGATCCACACCTGGGCTGATCTGGCGGGTCTGAGCTTCGATGAACTGGATCGCAGCAAGAGCCTGGTCAGCGACAGTTTCAAGCCAAGGCCATTGATGATCGGCAATCCTTATGAGCGCGAGCAAAAGGCATTGATCGACTTCAGCCTGATGAAACCCAAGGCGGTGGCAGTCATTCAGCAGTAATCCTTTCAGGGGCCGGTTCCGGCCCCTTTTTCACTGCGCCAATGGCGCGATTGCGTTGTCCGAAACATTTACAAATAACAATAATTCTCGTTAATCGCTAAATCCCTCCTTCCCTCTTCGTCTTTGAACAAACGGAATTTTTCCATCGACGACAAGGAGTTGGCTGCGATGTTCGCGCCTATCACCCGTTCCATGACCTTTACCCTGGGCCTGTGCAGTGCCGCCCTGTGCTCCGATTTACTGGCTGAAACCGGCCCTGAGAAAGAGCCCGGCCGCACCCTCGAACTGGGCGCCACCCATGTCACCGCCCAGGGTTTGGGCAGCACCACCGAAAACACCGAGTCGTACACCACCGGCGCCATGAGTACCGCCACGCGCTTGAACCTGTCGATCAAGGAAACGCCGCAATCGGTGTCCGTGGTCACGCGCCAGCAAATGGACGATTTCAAACTCGGCACGCTGTCCGAAGCCATGAGCCAGACCACCGGCGTGGTCGTTCAGCACAACGATTCGGACCGGGTCAGCTATTCGTCCCGGGGTTACTCGATCACCAATTTCCAGATCGACGGCATGCTGAACACCTTCAGCTACATGAAGTCCGATTCCGACACCATCATCTACGACCGCATCGAAGTGGTTCGCGGTGCCACCGGCCTGACCACCGGCGCGGGCGACCCGTCGGCCACCATCAACATGGTGCGTAAACGGCCGACGGCGCAGTGGCAGGTCCAGACCGGTGTCAGCGGCGGCAGTTATGACGACTACTACAGTTATCTGGATGTCAGTGGCCCGCTGGCTTTCGACGGCCGCTTGCGCGGACGCAGCGTGCTGGCCTATCGCGACAGCGATTCGTTCCGCGACAAGTACCAGCAACAACGGGAGGTCGGTTACGGCATTCTCGAAGCCGATTTGACCGATGACACCGTGTTGGCCGTGGGTTACGACTATCAGAACAAACACGTCCAGGGCACATCCTGGGGCACGGTGCCGTACTGGAACGCCGACGGTGGCAAGGCCAACCTCGGACGCTCCACCAACATGGCCACGTCGTGGAGTTCCTGGCCGCTCAAGGACAAAACCGCGTTCGCCACACTGGAACACCAGTTGGGTGCCGGCTGGCACGCCAAGGCCGCCTACACCCATCGCGAGAGCGACACCGACGGCAAGATCTACTACGGCGGCGGGGGGTTCCCCGAGGCTGATCGCAGTGGCATGAGCGCCAACGTCAGCCACATGCTCAGTACGCAAAAAATGAAGGCCTATGACTTCAACGTGGCTGGCCCTTACTCGCTGTTCGGACGGGAACACGAAATGATGATCGGCTATGGCGAGGCCGAACGCCGGGAAGATTCCCCCTACATGGTGGACGGCCCCAGAGCCGCGGATTACGAAAGCATCCGCGACTGGAAATACATGGGTGACATCGCCAAGTTTCCCGACACCGTCACCAGCCTTTCAGGTTCAAAAGACAGCACCCGCCAGAAGGCCGGTTACCTGGCCACTCGCCTGAGTCTGACGGATGACCTGCACGCCGTACTCGGCAGTCGTTATGGCAGCTGGAAAGTGTCGACCAAGACCAACAAGTACGACGACAACCTGCAACTGAGCAGCGTTGATGCCAGCAGCCAGGAACACAACGACATGTGGACGCCCTACGCCGGGCTCCTCTACGACCTCACCCCCGAATACACGGCCTACGTCAGCTACACCGACATCTTCAAGCCGCAAGACAACCGCGACAGCCATCGCAAATACCTCGAGCCGGTAGTGGGCAGCAACTATGAACTGGGGCTCAAGGGCAGCCTGCTGGAAGAACGCCTCAACGTGGCTACCGCGCTGTTCTGGAGCAAACAGGACAACGTTGCCGAACTCGACGACTCGGTGCCACCGGACCCAGTGACCGGCGACGAGTTCTTCAAGTCAGGCGGTAAAGGCAACAAGGTTCAGGGCTTCGAAGCCGAGCTCTCGGGCGAGGTCATGGCCGGCTGGAACATGACGGCCGGCTACACCTACACCCACTCGGCCAATGGCGAAAAGAAACGCGCCAATACCAACCAGCCGCTGAACATGTTCCGGCTATCCACGGCCTATCGCCTGCCCGGCGACTGGCAGGCACTGACCGTGGGTGGCGCGGTGAACTGGCAGAGCGATGTGTTCCGCGCCGCCAGCCGCCCGGTGGGACGTAGTGCCGACGGTGCGCTGATCACCGAAAGCACCAACATCCGGCAGGAGGCCTACACCGTGGTCAAACTGATGTCGCGGTATGAGTTCGACAAACACCTGTCGGCCTCGCTGAACGTCGATAACCTGTTCGACAAGAAGTACTACGACAACGTCGGGTTCTATAACGGTGTGTTCTGGGGTGACCCGCGCACGGTGACCCTGAGCCTGGACTGGAAGCTCTAGGCGCAGGCAATTCCCATTTAACGGAATCGGCGGATAATGTCCTTTCGACATTGCTTCATGGACGAAAGGACCCGACAACTCGTAGGGGCACACCATGAAACGTACAACCATGATCCTCGCCGGCCTGATGATGTTCAGTTCAACAGCTGCATTTGCCGAAGGTGGTGCTGAACGCATGCGGTACTACTTTGAGAGCCTGCGGCTGAGCCAGGAGGCGAATCAAAGTATCGCCAGCAACACCAATGAAATCAGGGTTCCGAATGATCAAACCGCGCAAGTGACAGAGCACTACAAACCGTAACGACAAAGGGCGTCCTGATGGACGCCCTTTTTCTTTGCTCGTAATACCTTAAAGCGCTTTGGTCCAGAACAGCATCCGACCGTGCGCCGGGTCGAACATGCCTGCGGCAAAACCGAACTTGCCATAGGAAGCCTGGGCGACTGCATTACCTTCCAGCACCTCCAGCGTGATTTTGCAGCATCCGCGTTGGCGAGCGATGTCCTCGACCTTTTGCAGCAACTTCTGGCTCAACCCCAAGCCACGGAATTTCGACACCACACACACATCGTGCACGTTGACCAACGGCCGACAGGCGAAGGTCGAGAAACCTTCAAAGCAATTGACCAGCCCGGCCGGCTCGCCACCGACAAAGGCCAGAACGCTAAACGCGTGGGGACGTTTGGCCAGTTCCGCCGGCAGTTGCTTCAACAAGTCGGCGGGCAACGAGTGGCCTCCACCCATCGGGTCTTCGGCGTAAGCATTTAGCACCAGTCCAATAGCCTCGGCATGCACCGGATTGGTATAGCTGGCCTGAAGTACAAGAATTTCTGCGGATTCCATTTCCACCCTCGTTCGCACATTAAGTTGCCCCAGCGCATCTCGCACTGAAAGGCCGACCGACAATATCGCGGGCACAGCCGTGTCGACAACCGGATCCTGCTGTAATTTTTCGCTCAAGCGCCCCAGATCAGCGCCTCGGTCCACCCCAGTTCGGCAAAATCCTCGGCCCTCAGGCCTGACTCACCGGCACAGAAAAACTCGTCCAGTTGCGGTGGTTTGACCGGGGTGCCGCTGAGCATGGCGTGAACCTGCCCGCGATGATGGATCTGGTGCTCGAACAGATGGGACAGCAGGCGCAAGCGGCTGTCATGTTGCGGCGTGTCCCGGGCGATGGTCACGGTCTTCCCGAGGTCTGCATCGCGCATTTGCTCGCAATAGGCGATCAGTCGGAGGTCCACCAGTGCTTGTTCGCGCTTGAGGTCTACTGCGTGCGTAAACGGCTCGTCCTGATTGAAAAACACGTAGCAATCGGGATGCGGATCGTCGCTGCGCAACTCTCGCTCCAGTGCATCCAGGTAAAACCAGTCGCAGGTCAGGATGTGATTGAGGGTAGCGCGCAGACTGGGAAAGAAGCTGACCCGCGGCGCCGCCAGATCGACCGGGCTCAACTGGCTCCAGGCTTTGGCGAGGCGATGATTGGCCCAGGCGTTCTGATAGGCCATGGTCAGCAAATGGTGCGACAGAGGCTGATTCATGTTCGCGGCTCCTTGTTCAAGCTTCGGCGAAACGTTGCAGCTGCATTTCCTGTAAACGGCTGAGGGTGCGGCGGAACGGAAACTCCAGATAACCCTCGGTGTACAACGATTCCATGGGCACCTGCGCTTCGAGGCACAGCGGCACCTTGCGGTCGTAGCACTCGTCCACCAAGGCGATGAAACGCCGTACGCCGTCGTCATGCACCGACAATTGCGGCAACTCGCGATCGCCCGCCACCACCCGTTCGACGCCGTCTTCAGTGCCTCGTGCGATGCGCCCTTCGCGCTTTTGCGCGCTGAGGTTGGGCACGTCACTCAACAGAATAGCGCTGAAGGTGTCGCACAGGACGATGAAATCCATGGCGGCAAAAGGCTGTTCGCAGAGGTCGGCGTAACGAGTCCAGAGTACGGTTTGACTGGCCTGCACGACATCGAGTGAGCGGTAGCCCACCTTGATCGGGTCACTGGACACCGACTGGCCGACGGTCAATGCCTTGAACACTTCACCCAGAGCGCTGGGCTGCCCGGGCGCGGCCACCCAGTAACGTTGCAAACCTTTGCCTGGGTGCAGGCGATGATCTTCGCCGCCATCCACCGCAATCACCTGCATATGTTTCTTGATGGCTTCGATGGCGGGCACGAACCGGTCGCGGTTGAAGCCATCGGCGTACAGCTGATCCGGTGGTTGATTAGAGGTGCAAACCACCACCACGCCCTGCTCAAACATCACCTGAAACAAACGCCCGAGAATGATGGCGTCGCCAATGTCGTTGACGAACAGTTCGTCGAAGCACAGGACCCGCACTTCCTCGCTCAATTCGCGAGCCAGCGCCTTCAACGGGTCGGCGGTGCCGGTCAGCTGAAACGAACGCTGATGGACCCAGCCCATAAAGTGGTGGAAATGTTGGCGACGGGCCGGGACCTTCAGGCTTTGGTAAAACTGGTCCATCAACCAGGTTTTGCCGCGCCCGACCGGCCCCCAGAGGTACACGCCAGTGATCGGCGTGCGCCCTTCATGCAGCGCTTCGTAGCATTTCTGCAGCGCCCACACGGCATGTTCCTGGGCTTCGTCCTGGACGAAGCCCTTCTGTTCGATGGCGTGTTGCCAGGCGCTTAAGGGGGAGTCGACATTCATGCGCGGCAGTATGCCATGCGTCATGGTTAGAGCGAGATGTCTAGCCGGGCAATCTTGCCCTGTTCATTCAGGCGAAACATGTAGCGCAATTCCAGCGGGCTGCCGGGAAACGTTCCGGAGATCAGGTTATGCACCAACACTTTGCCGGTGCGCAGTTGCACGTCGAGCACTTCAACCCGTGGCTGGTAACGCTGGGCAGTGTCTTGCATCCATTGCGCGATGGCGTGAGTACCGACCTGGTGCTGGCCTTCATCGAACACATTGGCATCCTCAGCGAAAAAACTGGCGACCCGCGAGGTGTCGCGGGCATTGGCGGCAGCAATGTAGGCGGCGATAGCGGGTGCCAGTGAAGAGGCGGGATTGGACATGGTTACGGCTCCTTGTTTGTTGATTCTGGAGCCATGCTAAAACAAGCCTGTGTCAGTTCTTGTCAGGAGTGAAGCGCCCTGCTTCATCCAGTTGCATCTGTTTGCGCCAGGTGCGCAACAGGTCGCTGCGCCGCCCCGGATAACGCTCGCCCTGCTCGCTGGCAGCCGAGATCCGGTCAGTGCGAAAGGTGCGATAGGCGCTGCGCAATTCACACCAGGCGACGATGATTCGCACCTCGTTCAGAAACCCCAGGGCCAGCGGCCAGATCAGCCGCTGACTCGGCACCTGGTTGGCGTCCGCGTAATCGATGTGCAGCTTGACCTGATCGCGGATGGCCTGGCGAAACACATTCAGTGGCACGGCGTTGGGCGCGAAGCCATAACCGGGCGGCCCCGGCAACACCGTCGGGTTGCGTAACGCGTCCAGTGCTTCAGGCGCCAACACCGCCGCAATCTTGGCCAGCGCATCCGCCGCCGCCTTGCTCAACACCTCATCCCCGCGCTGATCCACATAGCGCAACCCGAGCACGATGGCTTCGGTTTCATCGGCGTTGAGCATCAACGGCGGCAGAAACAAACCGCTGCGCAGTACATAGCCGACCCCCGCTTCGCCGTAGATTGGCGCGCCAAGGGCGGTGAGTTCGGCGATGTCGCGGTACAGCGTGCGTTCGGAAATCTCCAATTCGCCGGCAAGCGTCGCCGCGGTCACCGGACGACTTTTGCCGCGCAGCACTTGCAACAAGGTCAGTAAACGAGTGGTACGCGACACGATCGGCAGGCTCTGTCCGTAAAAGTTGTCGGAGCTTAGCAGAGGACCCTGTCAGAAAGTGGCAGTAGCGTTATGGCCGGTGGTCGGCCCTTTTCTTGCGAATGGAAAAGTACCTTGACGCTCAATATTACCGACATCATATTAAATACATGTCGCTAGACATTTATATTCGCCCCCAACGTCTTTTCCTTCAGGAGTCATCCCATGCATTACAAAGTCTTCGGCCGCAAAACCGGCTTGCGGGTCTCGGAACTGGCGCTGGGCGCCGGTAACTTCGGCACCGGTTGGGGCCATGGTGCCGAACGCGACGAAGCCAAACGCATCTTTGATGGCTACCTGGAGGCCGGCGGCAATTTCATCGACACCGCCAACGGCTACCAGGCGGGCCAGTCGGAAACCATGCTCGGCGAGTTCATCGCAGCGGAACGGGATCGCCTGGTCATCGCCACCAAATACACCCTGGGGACCACGCCGGCTGCGGGCATTTCCCACACGGGCAACAACCGCAAGAACATGGTTCGCGCCGTGGAAGAAAGCCTGAAACGACTCAACACCGACCACATCGACCTGTTCTGGGCCCACATGAGCGATGGCGTGACGCCGATGGAAGAAATCCTGCGTGGTTTTGACGATTTGGTGCGCGCCGGCAAGATTCATTACGCCGGGCTTTCGAACTTCCCGGCGTGGCGCATCGCTCGGGCCGATTTGCTGGCCGAGATTCGCGGGTTCTCTCCGATTGCTGCGATTCAGGTGGAATACAGCCTCGCCGAACGCACGGCCGAACGTGAACAGCTGCCGATGGCCGAAGCCTTGGGCCTGGCCGCTACGTTATGGTCACCGTTGGGTGGCGGGTTCCTCACCGGCAAGTACCGCACCAACGATGGCGACAACCGCGCCGCCAAACTTGGCATGCTGATTCACGCCGAGAAAAGCGCCCGTGAAACCGCCCTGCTCGACACCTTGCTGGCCGTCGCCGCAGAACTGGGCGCCAGCCCGACGCACGTGGCCATTGCCTGGCTGCGGGAAAAAGCCAAGCGTTCGACCACGGCGCTGATTCCGATTCTCGGCTCGCGCACCCGTGAACAACTGGATGCGAGCTTGGGTGCTTTGGATGTGCAATTGAGTGGGGATCAACTGTCGCGGCTTGATGGGGTCAGTGGTGTGGAGATGGGCGTGCCCCATGAATCCATTGCCGGGTCGATGGCGCGATTCACCGGGGCTGAAACCCTGGATCTGCCGATCATCCCCGTCGCCTGACACAGATCGAGTGTGGGAGCGGGCTTGCTCGCGAAAGCGGTGTATCATTTGACATTGATGTTGGCTGACACGGCGCCTTCGCGAGCAAGCCCGCTCCCACAGTTTTGACCGTGTGTTACCGGTCGACTTTGTGTTTAGCCGCATAGAGGCACAGCATTTCCATCGCCAACGTCGCCGCTGCCAGCGAGGTAATGTCCGCACTGTCGTAGGCCGGCGCCACTTCCACGACGTCCATCCCCACCAGATTAATCCCGCGCAAGCCGCCGAGAATTTCCAGCGCCTGCACCGTGCTCAAGCCACCGCACACCGGTGTTCCGGTGCCTGGAGCGAAGGCCGGATCGAGGCAGTCGATGTCGAAAGTCAGGTACACCGAGTGATCACCGACCCGTGCCCGAATGGCCTCGACAATCTCATCAACACCACGTCGATGCACTTGTCGCGCATCCAGCACCTGGAAACCCTGGTGATCGTCATTGGTGGTGCGCAAGCCGATCTGCACCGAACGCGACGGATCCACCAAACCTTCCTTGGCCGCGTGCCAGAACATCGTGCCGTGATCGACGCGCTTGCCGTCTTCGTCCGGCCAGGTGTCGCTGTGGGCGTCGAAGTGGATCAACGACAGCGGACCATGTTTACGCGCATGAGCCTTGAGCAGCGGATACGTGATGAAGTGATCCCCGCCGAAGGTCAGCATCGCGCTACCGGCATTGAGTATGTGTTCGGCATGGGCTTCGATGCTTTCCGGCACCGACTGCGGTGTGCCGTAATCGAAGTCGCAATCGCCGAAGTCGATGACCGCCAGATGGTCGAACGGGTCGAAGGCCCATGGCCAATGGCGTTCCCAGGCAATCCCGGTGGATGCGGCACGAATGCCCCGTGGTCCGAAACGCGCACCGGGGCGGTTGCTGGTGGCGGTGTCGAACGGGACACCGCTGACCGCTACGTCGACGCCGCGCAAGTCGCGACTGTAGCGTCGACGCATGAAACTGGTGATACCGGCGTAGGTACTTTCGGCGGCAGTGCCGTAGAGGCTGTCGCGGGTCATGGCCTGATCGTTTTGCATCGGGACGTCCATCTCGGGTTCCTTATTATTGGCGGCTACGGAAAGTGGTCCACAAGCGCGTGCGTTGACGCAGGTCCTTGAGGCTCATGCTGCGGTCGGCGTACAACCGGCTACGCACATCAGCCAGCGGGTAGATGTCCGGGTCGGTACGCACCGCCTCATCCACCAGCGGTGTTGCGGCCTGGTTGGCCGTCGCGAAGAACAGTTCGTTAGTCAGTGCCGCGACGGATTCCGGGCGCAACATGAACTCGATAAAGGCGCGAGCCGCTTCGGGGTGAGGCGCGTCCTTGGGGATCGCCAGATTGTCCTGCCAGACCAGCGTGCCCTCTTTCGGAATCCGGTACGCCACGTCAAACGGCTTGTTGGCCTTGCGCGCCTGATCGGCGGCCATGCTGGCATCGCCGTTGTAGGTCAACGCCAGGCATACGCTGCCGTTGGCCAGATCGCTGATCTGCCGACCGGTCGCGACGTACAGCACATGGGGTTGCAGCTGATGCAACAGCGCCTCGGCGGCTGACAGATCAGCCTTGTCAGTGCTGTAGGGATTTTTGCCCAGGTAATGCAGCGCCAGGCCGATCACTTCCTGAGGCGAATCAAGAATGGCGATGCCGCAATCTTTCAGTTTGCTGGCGTACTCAGGCTTGAACAGCAGGTCCAGGCTGTTGAGCGGCACGTCTGGCAAGCGCTGTTTTACCGCTTCCACATTCATCCCCAATCCCAGGGTGCCCCACGTGTAAGGCACGCCATAACGGTTACCGGGGTCGACGGCGGCGAGTTTTTCCAGCAAATCAGGATCGAGGTTGGCGTAACCCTTGAGGCCTTCGTGGGGAATCTCTTTCAACGCACCGGCTGCCAGTCCGCGGGCCAGCACGCTGGAAGACGGCACGACCACGTCATAACCGCTGCCACCAGTGAGCAATTTGGTTTCGAGCACTTCCGAAGAATCGAAGGTGTCGTAGCGCACGTGGATACCGGTTTCCTGCTCGAAACGCTGCAAGGTTTCAGGCGCTACGTAATCGGACCAACTGTAGAGATTCAGGACTTTTTCCTCGGCCTGGGCCGATACGGCCATGGCGAGGAACAGTGCGGGTAAACACAGCTTGAACATGGGAGCCATGACGAAACACCTGACCAGATGAAGTGGATGCAGAATGCGTCGTCGGATACATTGGAAAAATACCAAGTTAGTTATCCTGACTTTATCCCGGAGTAATGTTTGATGCTCGGCCAACTCCACGATCTCGATCTGCAACTGCTGCGCCTGTTCGTCAACGTGGTGGAGTGCGGCGGCTTCAGCGCGGCTCAGGGCGAGCTGGGCCTGAGCCAGTCGAGCATCAGCCAGCAAATGGCCAAACTGGAAACCCGACTCGGCTATCGCCTGTGCAGTCGTGGCAAGGGTGGTTTCAAGATCACGCCCAAGGGCGAGCAACTGCTGAGTGCGACTCGCAGCCTGTTCGAGTCCATCGAAGCCTTCCGCCACCAATCCAATGGTGTGGCCGGGCGTTTGATCGGCGAGGTTCGTCTGGGGCTGTCCGAAGCACTCGATCAATCCGTGCTGCAACGGGTGGCCGATGCGATCCGGCGCTTTCGTGAACGGGACGAATCGGTCCGCATCGAATTGATCAGCGCCATGCCCGGCGAAATGGAACGCTTGCTGCTGCAACAACGACTGGACCTGGCGATCGGCTATTTCTCACAAGTGCAAAGCGCTTTTGACTACCGCGAACTGTTTACCGAAACCCAGCACCTGTATTGCGCCGCCGGCCATCCGTTGTTCACCAATGATGCGCCTGACGATCAAGCGCTACAGGCTTGCGATCGGGTCGATCACCCTTACCGCTTCCTGCGCAGCGACGAACCCTTCCAGGGGAAGATGTGTTCGGCGCGCTCGGAGCAGGTTGAAGGCACCCTCGCCTTCATTCTTTCCGGTAAGCATGTCGGTTATTTGCCCAGCCACTTTGCCCGCAGCTGGGAAGACAAAGGATTGCTGCGCGCCGTGCGTCGAGAGGACATGAGTTTCGACGTGGCATTCCACCTGGCCCGGCATCGCGCGCAAGTGCCGGGGGATGCGCAGAAAGCCTTTGAAGAGGATTTGCTCGCCGCATTCGCCTGAAAATCAAAAGATCGTCCGAACGCGGCCCGAACCTTCGGTGTAGTGGTTCAGTTTTTTTGAACCGCTCTGTAGGAGCATTAAGCCGCTTGCTGCTCAAACAGCGCAGGCGGCAGGTGGTTCGAAGCGGAATGGCAACGGCGATGGTTGTAATGTGAGATGAAGCCC
>NZ_JAGYGJ010000044.1:0-54618 GCF_019947405.1 Pseudomonas sp. GL-B-26
GGCTTGCTCGCGAAGGCGGAGTGTCAGTCGACATCAACATTGACTGTTACACCGCCTTCGCGAGCAAGCCCGCTCCCACAGGGGATATTGCATACCGGGCGTCCATTGCGGGCGCCCGGTCTTGTGCCGGTTTAGCCGATAGTCATCAGGCTGGCATTACCACCCGCCGCCGCAGTGTTAACGCTCAACGCACGCTCAATCACCAGGCGTTCCAGCGCAATGTTGGTTTCGCCTTGCGACAAACCATGAACCCCAACGATCGCACCGGCACGCTTGGCCACTTGCTGGCAGACCGCACGCAGCTGATCGGAATGTCCGTGATGCAGAACCGCATCAAACAGCACTTCGTCCTTGCTCCAGTCGGAAACCAGCTTGATCTTCGCCTGAATTTCCTTCGGCAGACGTGCGAACAACGCCTTGGTCAATTCAGCTTCCGGCCATACCGCCGAACCGCCGATGGCCAATACCGCCGCCAGTTGCGTCAGCAGATCACCTTCGACTTCTGCCAGGCACAGCACATGTTCGCGCGGCAGGATGGCGTAGCTGTTGCGCTCGCCGGTCGGGCCCGCCAGAACACGGGTGATCCCGCTTTGCGATTGCGCCGCGAACAGCACGCACAGGGTGTTCAAGTCGGCAAACTTGTTGCTGTCAGCCCAGGCTTGCAGGGCCTTCAGCGGTTTGCTCATGGCATCACGCAGACGAACGTCCGGTGCAGCGATGGCGTCGCCGCGAGCGAAGGATTGTTCGATCGCATCGGTAGGACGCGTCGACAACAGACGGTACAGGTACAACGGACCACCGGCTTTCGGACCAGTACCCGACAGGCCTTCGCCACCAAACGGCTGCACGCCGACCACTGCGCCCACGATGTTGCGGTTCACGTAGACGTTACCGGCGTTGACGTTGTCGATCACCTTGGCGATGGTCTCGTCGATGCGGGTGTGCACGCCCAACGTCAGGCCGTAGCCGGAAGCGTTGATCTGACCAATCAGTTGATCGATGTCTTTGCGCTTGTAGCGAACCACGTGCAGCACCGGGCCGAAGATCTCCCGTTGCAGCTCGTCGAAGCTTTCCAGCTCGATCAACGTCGGCATCACGAAGGTGCCGCGTTTGACTTCTTCGGTGTTGGCGATGGCCACCTGGTACACGCTGCGACCTTTGTCACGCATGGCCTGGATGTGCTTCTCGATACCGGCCTTGGCTTCGGCGTCGATCACCGGGCCGATGTCCACGGACAGGCGCTCTGGATTGCCGAGACGGCATTCCGCCATGGCACCTTTAAGCATTTCGATGACACGGTCAGCGGAATCTTCCTGCAGGCACAGCACTCGCAGTGCCGAGCAACGTTGACCGGCGCTGTCGAAGGCCGACGACACCACGTCGATCACAACCTGTTCGGTCAGTGCCGAAGAGTCGACGATCATCGCGTTCTGGCCACCAGTTTCAGCGATCAGTGGAATCGGACGACCTTGAGCATCCAGACGACCCGCGACGTTGCGTTGCAGCAAACGAGCGACTTCGGTGGAACCGGTGAACATCACGCCTTTGACCCGATCGTCACCGACCAGACGAGCGCCAACGGTTTCGCCACGGCCCGGCAGCAATTGCAGCACGCCTTCCGGAATCCCGGCTTCGAGCAGCAAGCGCACGGCTTGAGCCGCCACCAGCGGGGTTTGTTCCGCAGGCTTGGCCAGTACCGGGTTACCGGCGGCCAGTGCCGCAGCGACTTGGCCGCTGAAGATTGCCAGCGGGAAGTTCCACGGGCTGATGCAGACCACCGGACCCAATGGGCGGTGGGCGTCGTTGGTGAAATCGTTGCGCGCCTGCACTGCGTAATAACGCAGGAAATCCACGGCTTCACGCACTTCGGCGATGGCGTTGGCGAAGGTCTTGCCGGCTTCGCGAGCCAGCAGGCCCATCAGCGGCTGGATTTCGCCTTCCATCAAATCAGCGGCACGTTCCAGAATCGCGGCACGTTCGGCGGGCGGAGTGGCCTGCCAGATTGGTGCGGCGTTCAGGGCGCACTGGATCGCGTTGTCGACGTCTTCGACGGTCGCTTCCTGTACGTGGCCAACCACGTCACGCAGATCGGACGGGTTCAGGACCGGCGCAGGGGTTTCAGTGCTGGAGGCGCAACCGAGCATTGGCGCGGCTTTCCAGTTGTTATGAGCGGTTGCCAGCAAAGCACAGGACAGCGAAGCCAAACGATGTTCGTTGGCCATGTCGATGCCGCTGGAGTTGGCGCGCTCGGCACCATAAAGATCACGCGGCAGCGGAATACGCGGGTGCGGCAGGCCGAAGCCGCCTTCCAGCGTCGCCATCTGCTCGATGCTGGCCACTGGATCGGCCACCAGTTCCTGAATCGAAATAGATTGGTCGGCGATGCGATTGACGAACGAGGTGTTCGCACCGTTTTCCAGCAGACGACGTACCAGGTACGCCAACAGTGTTTCGTGAGTGCCGACCGGAGCGTACACGCGGCACGGACGGTTCAGCTTGCCTTCGGAAACTTTACCTACGACCTGTTCGTACAGCGGTTCGCCCATGCCGTGCAGGCACTGGAACTCGTACTGGCCGGGGTAATAGTTCTGACCGGCGATGTGGTAAATCGCCGACAGGGTGTGGGCGTTGTGCGTGGCGAACTGCGGGTAGATGACTTCCGGCACCGACAGCAGTTTGCGGGCGCAGGCGATGTAGGAAACGTCGGTGTACACCTTGCGGGTGTAGACCGGATAGCCTTCCAGGCCTTCGACCTGGGCGCGCTTGATTTCGCTGTCCCAGTACGCGCCTTTCACCAGACGGATCATCAGGCGATGACGGCTGCGGCGAGCCAGGTCAATCACGTAGTCGATCACATACGGGCAACGCTTTTGATAAGCCTGGATCACGAAACCGATGCCGTTCCAGCCGGTCAGTTGCGGCTCGAAGCACAGGCGCTCCAGCAGATCCAGCGACAGCTCGAGGCGGTCAGCTTCTTCGGCGTCGATGTTCAGGCCGATGTCGTATTGCTTGGCCAGCAGGGTCAGTGACAGCAGGCGCGGGTACAACTCGTCCATCACGCGCTCGTACTGCGCACGGCTATAACGCGGGTGCAGTGCCGAGAGCTTGATCGAAATGCCCGGGCCTTCATAAATCCCACGACCGTGGGACGCTTTGCCGATCGAGTGGATGGCTTGTTCGTACGAGGCCAGGTACTTCTGGGCGTCGTGCTCGGTAAGTGCGGCTTCACCCAGCATGTCGTAGGAATAGCGGAAGCCTTTGGCTTCGAACTTGCTGGCGTTGGCCAGGGCTTCGGCGATGGTTTCGCCGGTCACGAACTGCTCGCCCATCAGGCGCATGGCCATGTCGACGCCCTTGCGGATCATCGGCTCGCCGCTCTTGCCGATGATGCGGCTCAAGGACGACGTCAGGCCGGCTTCATTGTGGGTGGCGACCAGTTTGCCGGTCAGCAGCAAGCCCCACGTGGCAGCGTTGACGAACAGCGACGGGCTGTTGCCCAAGTGCGGGTGCCAGTTGCCGGTGCTGATTTTGTCGCGAATCAGCGCGTCACGCGTGCCTTTGTCCGGGATGCGCAGCAGCGCTTCGGCCAGGCACATCAGCGCCACGCCTTCCTGGGACGACAGGGAAAATTCCTGCAACAGGCCCTGAACAATCCCGGCACGGCCGCCGGCGCTCTTCTGATTGCGCAGTTTTTCGGCAATCGAGGCGGCAAGCTTGTTGGTGGCTTCGGCCATGGCGACCGGCAGGCGAGCCTGCTCGATCAGCATCGGTACCACTTCCGGCTCAGGGCGACGGTAAGCGGCGGTGATCGAAGCGCGCAGCACCGATTGCGGCAGGATGCTTTCGGCGAATTCCAGGAAGCACTGGTGCGCGTGGTCGGCGTGGACTTCGCCGGCGTCGTCAGCGTCTTTGCTGATCAGGCCGCTCAGCTCGGTCAGGGTTGCACCACCCTCGAGTTTTTCCAGGTAATTGAAAATTGCCTGCTTGATCAGCCAGTGCGGCGTGCGATCAATCGAGGTCGCGGCGGCCTTGAGGCGCTCGCGGGTCGGGTCGTCAAGTTTGACCCCAAGGGTGGTGGTAGCCATATTTTTATCCTCATGTTTGCCACGACCGCGTGGCATCAGCTGGCGGCAAGATTAGCCGTGCAACCGTCGAGGTGCAACCGGGTGCAACCCTTTTTTTGTCGGAATAATACGCAGCTCGTCAGGAAATAAATTCCGGTACGAACGTACCGCTCCTGCTTGGTGCTTTTGCTTCTAGTAAACCGACAGGACTGCGCTAAAAGGGAGCAAAAACAGGGCTTTTTCAAGTAAATCCGACTAGGTGCAACTTATTCTCGCGAAACTGGTTGCACCTTATTTGCTTTGTTGAATAGCATTCGCGCCCAAGGTGCAACCGGTCAAAAAAGACAGGTGCACCGGCTGATGGCTTTCCTGGGGAAACATCAGTCATAAATGCGCGGGCCCCGAAATCGTCTGAACAAACGTTGTCGTTTGTCGGCGGTTTCACACTCTGCCGCTACATAAAAACAAAGCCAGGGCATCACTTAATGAGCGTAAGCAATCCAACACTGATCACGTTCGTGATCTACATCGCAGCAATGGTGCTGATCGGCTTCATGGCCTATCGCTCCACCAACAACCTTTCTGACTACATTCTGGGCGGTCGCAGCCTGGGCAGCGTCGTGACTGCATTGTCCGCCGGCGCCTCCGACATGAGCGGCTGGTTGTTGATGGGCCTGCCGGGCGCTATCTACATGTCCGGTCTTTCCGAAAGCTGGATCGCCATCGGTCTGATCATCGGTGCTTACCTGAACTGGCTGTTCGTCGCCGGCCGTCTGCGCGTGCAAACCGAGCACAACGGTGATGCGCTGACCCTGCCGGATTACTTCTCCAGCCGTTTTGAAGACAAAAGCGGCCTGCTGCGGATCATCTCCGCAGTCGTGATCCTGGTGTTCTTCACCATCTACTGCGCATCCGGCATCGTGGCCGGCGCTCGTCTGTTTGAAAGCACCTTCGGCATGTCCTACGAGACGGCACTTTGGGCTGGCGCTGCGGCGACGATAGCCTACACCTTTGTCGGCGGTTTCCTGGCAGTGAGCTGGACTGACACCGTACAAGCCACCCTGATGATCTTCGCCCTGTTGCTGACGCCTATCATCGTGCTGCTGGCCACCGGTGGCATCGACACCACGTTCCTGGCCATCGAAGCGCAAGACCCAAGCAACTTCGACATGCTGAAAAACACCACCTTCATCGGCATCATCTCGTTGATGGGCTGGGGCCTGGGCTACTTCGGCCAGCCGCACATCCTGGCGCGCTTCATGGCAGCGGATTCGGTCAAGTCGATCGCTAACGCTCGCCGCATCTCCATGACCTGGATGATCCTGTGCCTGGGCGGCACCGTGGCTGTAGGCTTCTTCGGTATTGCCTACTTCTCGGCAAACCCTGCCGTGGCCATGCCGGTTTCTGAAAACCACGAACGTGTGTTCATCGAACTGGCCAAGATCCTGTTCAACCCATGGGTTGCTGGCGTACTGCTGTCGGCCATTCTGGCTGCTGTCATGAGCACCCTGAGCTGCCAATTGCTGGTGTGCTCGAGCGCCCTGACCGAAGACTTCTACAAAACCTTCCTGCGTAAAACCGCTTCCCAGGTTGAATTGGTCTGGGTTGGCCGTGCCATGGTGCTGCTGGTTGCCTTGATCGCTATCGGTCTGGCCGCTAACCCGGAAAACCGCGTTTTGGGTCTGGTCAGCTACGCTTGGGCCGGTTTCGGCGCTGCGTTCGGTCCGGTTGTCCTGATCTCCGTGATCTGGAAAGACATGACCCGCAACGGCGCACTGGCCGGCATCCTGGTCGGCGCGATCACCGTGATCGTCTGGAAACACTTCGAACTGCTGGGCCTGTACGAAATCATCCCTGGCTTCATCTTCGCCAGCCTGGCGATCTACATCGTCAGCAAACTGGGCGAGCCTACTAAAGGCATGCTTCAGCGCTTCGCCGCTGCCGAGGCAGATTTCCGTCTGAACAAGTGATGGGAATGAGCTGATGCTCTGACCTTTCGGTTACAACAAAACGGCCCGCCTCCTTTTGGATGCGGGCCGTTTTTTTCGTCTGTACGACCAATCTGACGGGTGTGTCTGTAGTTCTCTTTCCCAATTTTTGAAGGATAAATCTCTAAAAAAGCAGGGCGAATCTGATTTTCCTGTCCCTCCCTCAACACCCCATATCGCTCATGCAGAATCGCCCGCCTTCATTCTGCAGAGACACATCGGATGTTCGCTCCTGCCAATCAACCGCGTTTCACGTTGACGATCGACGGCGTCCAGAATGAACTCAAGGTACTTGAGTTCACGGGCACGGAAGCCATCAGCCAGCCCTACCGTTTTGACCTGGAACTGGTCAGCGAACGGCCCGACATAGAGCTTGAAAGCCTGCTGCATCGTCAGGCGTTTCTGAGTTTTGATGCGCAGGGTTCCGGCATTCATGGTCAGATATTACGCGTCGGCCAAAGCGATTCCGGACAACGCCTGACGGGCTACCAAATCAGTCTCGTGCCGCGTCTGTCCTACCTCGGTCAGCGCATCAATCAGCGGATCTTCCAGCACAAAAACGTGCCGGCGATCATCACGCAGGTCCTTAAGGATCACGGCATCCAGCGCGATGCCTTCGAGTTCCGGCTAGGCAGTGACTACCCAGAGCGCGAGTACTGCGTGCAATACGCTGAAAGCGATCTGGCGTTCATCCAGAGGCTGTGTGCCGAGATCGGCATTCACTACCACTTTCAGCACAGCATCGACGGGCACCTGTTGGTGTTTGGTGATGACCAGACGGTGTTCCCTCGTCTGCCCGAGCCGACGCTATACCTTCCGGGCAGCGGAATGGCGGCGGATGCGCCGGCGATCAAACGTTTCAACGTGCGACTGGAAACCCGGACGACAGCGGTAACCCGTTGCGACTACGACTTCAAAAAACCTCGCCTGCAACTTGAAAGCCGCCTCGACAGTGAGCTGCGACCGGTGCTCGAGGATTACCACTTTCCTGGCCAATTCACCGACCGCGAACACGGCAAGCATCTGGCCCAACGAGCACTCGAACGCCACAACGCCGACTTCCGTCAGGCCGAAGGTCGTGGCGACGAATCGGCGTTGGTCAGCGGGCATTTCCTGCACTTGGCCGAGCATCCGCGTCAGGCATGGAATGACCTGTGGTTGATCACCGGAATCGAACACCGTGGCCGCCAGCCGCAAGTGCTGGAAGAGTCAGTCACCAGCGACGGCCCGGATGATTTCCAGGGCTATCGCAATACCTTTCTGGCGACACCGTGGGACGTTTCGTTTCGCCCTCCACTCGGGCCGGAAAAACCACGCATGCTCGGCTATCAACCCGCCGTGGTCACCGGCCCGACCGGCAGCGAAATCCATTGCGACGAGTTCGGTCGGGTCAAGGTTCAGCTGGCTTGGGACCGCGACGGTCAGCTCGATGAACACTCCAGTTGCTGGCTGCGCGTCGCCACAGGCTGGGCGCACGACCGTTATGGCAGCGTGATGATCCCGCGAGTCGGCATGGAAGTGCTGGTGGGATTCGTCGACGCCGATGCCGATAAACCGCTGGTGATGGGTTGCCTGCCAAACGCCGCAACCCCGGTGCCGCTCGATCTGCCTGCCGACAAAACCCGCAGCATTTTCCGCAGCCAGAGCAGTCCCGGTGGCGGCGGTTACAACGAATTGCGCATCGAGGATCGCAAAGGTGCCGAGGAAATCTACCTGCGCGCCCAGCGAAATTGGACCCAGCACGTACTGAATGATCAACAGGTGCAGGTCGATAACGCCCGCAGCATTGTCGTCACCGGCACTGCTCGCCATGAGCTGAAGGCTGACGAGCAACGCATCACTCATGGCCAGCGCCAGACCGAGGTGAAGCTGGATGATCACCTGGTGGTCGTGGGTGACCGACACATTCGGGTGACCAGTCAGGCGCTGAATGCCAGTCAGCAATTCCATGTCAGCGCTGGTCAGCAAGTGGTGATTGACGGCGGGGCCAGCGCGACGATTCAGGGGGGCGGGCAGTGGATCAATATTGGTCCCGGCGGGATCTTCAGCAGCGTGCCGATTCAGGTCGGTGGTGCGTTGATGCCGGCCATGGCGGCCGCACCGTCCTTGCCGGATACGCCGTTGCAACTCGTCGCCGCCCCGGCAGCACTGCTAAGTGCCGCACAGATTCTGAGCCTGAAAAGCGACGCGCCGTTCTGTGAGGAATGTGAGCGCTGCAAGGAGGGTGTCTGTGCAGCCTGATCGCATGTCACCTCATGACTGGCTGGAGCACCAGCCACTTAAACCGTCGGAACAGTTGTTCGCCATTTTTAGCAATGCGAGTGCCGCTGAACCGTTCAAAGCCTGGCAGCAGTCGGTCACTGCTCAAGCACCCAGTCCGATCTGGGCCGACACCGCGTACGCCGAGTGGGATCCGGTGATGCCTTATGTGGGAATCATCGCTGCTGGCAGTGAGTTTCTGGACTGGGTCGCCACCACCGAGTCTCGCGACTGGGGGTGGTTGGCGGTTTCTTCTGCCCCTCAAGAGGTGTTGGTCGAGCATCTTCGCAGCCTCACTCAAGTCCTTTTGCCTAACGGCAACGCAGTGTTTTTTCGCTTTTGGGATGGGCGCTATTTGCTGTCGATCCTTCAGTCTGCCGAGGTTAACGCTACGCAGTTAATGCCTGTGATCGGGCGCTGTTTGATCAATGGTCAATCGCTCGACATCGGTGGCCAAGCACTGAATAGCTCCCGGGTTTTTCCGTGGTGGGAAGTTTCCGAATCGCTGCTCAAACACCTCGGTACCCAGTTCGCAACAACTCGAATAAGCAACTTGCTGAAGTGGTTGAGCGAGGAACGCCCTGACCTTTACGAGGCGTTTTCCGAAAGCGTTTTGCGCCACAAGGTCGCGATCTTTCTTGAGATGCCGGACCTGCCTCAAGCACCCAAAACAGCCTTGGTGGACTACCTGATGGCGGAGCTGAACTGATGGATCAGATTGTACGAATCGAGCAGGAGCTCGACGGTTTCCCAAACACCCTTTCCCTCTACCGTGAACAGCTTAAGCACTGGTTGAGCCGGGCGGCAGACAAGGCCAGTCACGCGACTGATTTGCCTTCGCTAATGGGGATGGAGCGGATCATTCGGTTCGGCAATACCAGCACCACTGTGAGCAGTGGCGATGACGATTTTCTCTCTACCGTCGTGCAGTGCCCGAAGGGTGGGATGCTGGAAATCGAGAGCAAGTTCGAATCGGTTTATGACGTTCCCGTTGGGAATATCCAGGTTGATGTGATTGCCATCGACGGCGGTAAAACAACGTCTGTCACGCTTGATGAAAATGGCAAAGGGACGTTCAAGGGAGACGAGGGCAAGTTCTACCGCATTCACGTCCAAAGCGAAGTCACACCGCAGCAAGTTGATGATCTTTTCTCTTCCTACGATGGCCTGACCCAAGAGTTGGAAGGGTGGCTGCGCAAAGAATGGGAAGGCTTTAAACCGCAATGGTCACAGTCGACTTTTGCGGCCGCTGGCAACGGAATGCTGACGGGAAGTTGGGCCGCAGTCATGGGTGTTTGGGATGGCCTGAACCTAGTCTTTGAAATCCTTAAAAATCCTGGTGCCCACCTTGAGCGGCTCGGCAGCAGTGCGCAGCAACTTATCGATCTGGCGGAGCAATCACCCGCCGCGATGGAAAAAGCCATGTTGCTGGCCAGCGATGAAGCGGCGCTTTGCCTGCTGTTTCGTGCCGCGACTCTTTGGTTTTCGGCGTTACCGTCTAGCGAAATTGCGGGTACCACAGCAGAGGCGGCCAGCCATGCCATTGTCGCGGTACTGATCGATATTCTGATTGCTTCGGCGCTGGCTCTCACGGGTGTCGGCATGCCCGCCGCCGTAGCCTATTTGAAGCTTCGTGGAATCAAGTACGGAAAGGTGCTCGCCGGTCTGGCTACGCGCTTCGTCGAGGCTGTTTTCAATATCCTCAACACCTTCATGAAGTACGTCGACCAATACAAATCGGTCGCCGCGCGCGGTGTGGCTGCGGGTCTGAAAAAAGGTCGGATGCAACTACGTTGGGACGCCAAGCGCAATACCACGCTCAAGCAAAACGAACACCACGACAACGTCCCGGATCAGGCGAAAAACCCCAACGGCGATAGCGCCGATTCCGTTGATAAAACCGCCACCAACAAATGCCCGGTATCGATGGTCACTGGCGAAGAACTGCTGACCCTCACCGACGGTTCGCTGGATGGCATCCTGCCGTTCGACTTCACCCGGCTCTATCGCACCAGCGCCGCCGAGATCGATATCGGCCTCGGTTTCGGCTGGAGTCACAGTCTCGCCCATCGACTGGAAATCGATGGCGACTCCGTCATCTGGATCGACCACGAAAACCGTCGTACGACTTTTCCGCTGCCAAACAGTGAACGCCCGGCGATCCACAACAGCCTCTCGCGGGCGGCGATTTATCTGGGCGATGAACCCGAAGAATTGATCCTCGCCCAGGCTGGCGAGGACGCACGGTTCTATCACTTTCATAACGGTCGGTTGGCAACCATCAGCGACGCTTACAACAACCGCCTGCGCATCACCCGCGACCGACAAAACCGCATCAAACGCCTCGACAATGGCGCCGGCCGTGCCTTGCGATTGCGCTATGACCGCATCCATTTGGTCGCCGTCGACTATCAGGTTTTTGTCCCGGCCCAGACCCTCGACGAGGCTTGGCACACCGAGCAGACACTGGTCAGTTACAGCTACGACGAACGCGATCAACTGATCGAAGCCACCAACGCTGCCGGCGAAAGCGAGCGTTACGACTACGACGATCAGCACGTCATCCTGCAGCGGCAATTGACCGGTGGGGCGAGTTTCTTCTGGGAGTGGGAAAGGTCCGGCAAGGCGGCCCGATGTGTCCGCCACTGGGCGTCGTTTTCGCAGATGGACGCGCGTTATGTCTGGGATGACGAGGGCAGTGTCACCGTCCAGAACATCGATAGCAGTGAAGAGGTTTATGTCCACGACGACCGGGCGCGGCTGGTGCGCAAGGTCGAACTGGACGGCGGCGAACACCTCAAGGCCTACGACGATCAAGGCCGACTGATTGCCGAGCAGGATCCGCTCGGCGCCGTCACCGAATACCGTTACGACGAGGTCGGACGGCTTATCGCGCTGATTCCGCCGGAAGACGAGCCGACGGCCTACGAGTATCGCAACGGTTTCCTTCACGCGCGGTACCGCGGTAAAGCGGTGTGGAAATATCAGCGCAATGCGCAAGGCGACGTCACCGAGGCGACCGATCCCGACGACCATGTCAGCCACTTTCACTACGATGAAAAAGGTCAGCTGCTGTCGATCCGCTACGCGGACACCAGTCGGCATGTGTTTGTCTGGAGCGCCTTGGGGCAGCTGCTTGAAGAGACCTTGCCGGACGGTGGTGTGCGGCGGTTTTCCTACGACGCACTGGGGCGGCAGATTACCCGTCAGGACGAACACGGTGCCGTTACCCAGTACCAATGGGATGCCGTTGGCCGACTGATCCAGACGACGCTTCCCACAGGCGCCAGCCGCGCCTTCAGCTACAACGCCTACGGCAAGATCACCGCCGAACGCGATGAACTGGGCCGCGTCACACGCTACGAATACATCGACGACCTGCACCTGGTCAGCCGCCGCATCAATGCCGACGGCACCCAGCTGAAGTACCGCTACGACAACGCCCAGCTGTTGCTCACGGAAATCGAAAACGAATCCGGTGAAAAATATCAGCTGGACTACACGCCGAACGGCTTGATCCGACAGGAAACCGGATTCGACGGCCAGCGCACAGCATACGCCTACGACCTCAACGGCCAACTGCTGGAGAAAACCGAGTTCGGCGAGGACGGCTCGCGGTTGGTAACGTCGTATGAGCGGGACTCTACGGGAAGGTTGCTGGTCAAAACCCTGCCCGACGGCATCAAGGTTGAATACCGCTACGACAGCCTCGGCCGACTGGTCAGCGTCGACGACGGTCACGACCACCCGCTGGAATTTGAGTACGACCAGCAGGACCGGCTGATCACCGAACACCAAGGCTGGGGCACCTTGCGCTATGGCTACGACACCTGCGGTCAGCTCAATCGCCTGCGCCTGCCGGACGGCAGCAAACTCGATTACCACCACGCCAAGGGCGGCGCGCTGACGGCCATCGACCTCAACGGCGCGCGACTCACCACTCACCAATTCGCCTTCGGCCGCGAACAGCAACGCCAGCAGGGGCAGTTGCTCAGCGAATATGCCTACGACGATCAGGGCCGATTGAAGGCCCACGCTGTCAGTCAACAGCACCAAACGCTGTATCGCCGCGACTATGCCTACAGCGGCAACGGCAATCTCGACAGCATCGCCGACACCCGCCACGGCCAACGCAATTACCAATACGACCCGCTCGACCGCCTGACCCGCGTCCGCCACACCCGCGACGACCCACCGGAAAGCTTCGCCCACGACCCCGCCGGCAACCTGCTGATGCAGGACCGCCCCGGCGCCGCGACCGTCAAAGGCAACCGCCTGCTCCTGCAAGGCGACCGCCACTACGATTACGACGCCTTCGGCAACCTCATCCGCGAACGCCGCGGCACAGCGCAAAAACTCGTCACCGAATACCGCTACGACTGCCAGCACCGCTTGGTCGGCGTCACAACCCCGGACGGCCGCAGCGCCAGCTACCGCTACGACGCCTTCGGCCGCCGCATCAGCAAAACCGTCGACGGCAACACCACCGAGTTCTTCTGGCAAGGCGACCACCTCATCGCCGAAAGCAGCCGCGAGCATTACCGCAGCTACCTCTACGAACCGGGCAGCTTCCGCCCACTGGCCATGCTCGACGGCAAAGGCCCGCGCAAGGCTTGCCCGTTTTACTACCAACTCGATCACCTGGGTACGCCGCAGGAACTAACCGATTTTGGTGGCGAGATTGTTTGGTCGGCGAAGTACAACGCCTACGGCAAGGTCACTCGCCTTGCATTCGGTGGGGGAGAGCAGCTCGAGCAACCGTTGCGGTTTCAGGGGCAGTACTTCGATGCCGAGAGCGGCCTGCATTACAACCGCCATCGGTACTATGATCCGGAGGTTGGCCGGTACCTGACGCCGGATCCGATCAAGTTGGCGGGCGGGCTGAACCAGTACCAGTACACGCCGAACCCGACGGGGTGGGTTGATCCGTTGGGGTTGGCATGCAACCCGTGTCCTGGCGATAGAGATGTCGCTGGGCCGTATAGTGAAATTGTTCCGGGAGGTGGCTTACGTGCACACGAGGCTCGGGGAGGTCACCTAATTGAAAAACACATTGGCCGATCTGATGCTCAGTTAGCTCAACGGCTTGAAGATGAGCCATGGCTTGGCAGGGCTTCTACTTTTTATGATCGGGCAACGGCGGAAAAAGCCATGTCTAGCGTCATAACTACCAATAAGGCAGTGATAGCAAGATTCTTACGGAGCCGAGACACTCAGATCATTATTAGTGACTCTGTCCCTTATCCAGTTGGAGTTGTTTTAAGACGTAGAGCTTCCACCTTTATGCCTGTATCCGGGGTTTATCTACTTTTACGCAAGGACCAGCGAATGCCAGATGGTTATCGAATACATACAGGATATGCAGAGTAATGAGCACAAGATTTCCGGCACTATTTCAGTTCTTGGCTGGCTACTTTCATGAGGATTGGAGCTGTGATCACGAGTCAGAAGATGATGTCGTTCGATCGTTTGTTGCTGAATCTTCTCCAGAAAGGATTTCTCAAGTGAAGGATGAGTTGCAGGTCGTTTTACGTTCTATCCAAAGTGAAGAGGAATTGCAGGTTTTTTTGTTTGAGGAAATTGGATGTTCTTACTATTACCCCTATGCGTGGCCCTCAGGTAAAGCTTGGTTGGAACATATTTTGAGCATGCTTTAGCAGTGAATCCTGTTGGCTTTTCTGCACTCATAGGGTGAGGGATGAAGCGAAATTTCTGGGCAAGATCGTCGGAAGTTTCCTTCAAACCATATCGGTTTCCATGAACTGGTGCGAAGTGAGATCCATGGATAGTCTTTGGCTGTCGCTGCAAATGCAGTGGCAGGGTGTAGGAACCCTTGGAAATTCACCGCGCGTCAGCGCTGTCGTTTGATTGCGGCACTTTATTCGTGTCCGTAAGATCGTTCGCGGCGGCTGTGCGTGGGACACGCTTCGGCGTGGCTGAGTTTGGTGGATCCTCAGTTTCCTACTCCCGCGCACGGCTGCCACCCAAGCCCGTAGGAAAGGCCGTTGGTAGCTTGAATTTATCCACCAAGGTCTCAAAAAATGAAAACACTTCATCCCGATCCTCCCTATGAAAAACCAACCCCCCATCCCCAAAGCCGCTTCATGGCGCTCACCAGCAATTGCGATGACATGCCAACCCTGTTCGTCGACACCCAAGCGCCGCTGGATGTTTTGTATGACGCTGCCAACTACCGAATTCGCGCCGTCACCCAAGTGATGGAGAACTTGTCCATGCGCGGTTCGATCGAGTGTCAGTCCTTCATTCTTAGTGATTTTGCTTTGCTCTGTGCCATTCCGTTGCGGGATGGGTGTGATGTGCTGGATGTGTTAGGGCGACGATTGAAGGCTCGGTCTTCGGAGTAGCGCCGGGCGGCTTTTGTGGCGAGGGAGCTTGCTCCCGTTCGGCTGCGCAGCAGTCGTAAACCGGGCAGTGCGGTGTGTCAGGCATAACCGGATCGCAGGTTTTGGGGCTGCTTCGCAGCCCAGCGGGAGCAAGCTCCCTCGCCACGGGGTTTTTGTAAGCTGGGTCGTTGTGGAGTGTCAGGTGTAACCGGATTGTAGGTTTTGGGGCTGCTTCGCAGCCCAACGGGGGCAAGCCCCCTCGCCACAGGGTTTGTGTTATGCCCGAAATAGGGGCTGGGATAGCCCGCTCGGCTGTGAGGTCCTGACGTTCGCCGCCGTACAAGGTAAACTTCCCGCCCTTCGCAGGAGCAGCCATGAATTATCGTCACGCCTTCCATGCCGGCAATCACGCCGATGTGTTCAAACACCTGACTTTGACCCGCATCATCGCTTTGATGTCGCGCAAGGAGCAGCCGTTTGCCTATCTCGACACTCACGCCGGCATTGGTCTGTATGACCTGCAGGGTGATCAGGCGAGCCGTACCGGTGAGTACCTGGAAGGTATTGCGCGTTTGTGGGATCAGCCGGATCTGCCGGCGTTGACCGCTGATTACATGAAGGTGCTGCACGACATGAACCCGGATGGCCAGTTGCGCTATTACCCGGGTTCGCCGGAGTTGGCGCGGCGTCTGACGCGGCCGCAGGATCGGGTGATGCTCAACGAGAAGCACCCCGAAGACGGCTTGCTGCTCAAGGACAACATGGCCGGTGATCGTCGGGTGAAGGTTCACTTGGGCGAAGGCTGGCATGTGCCGCGTGCGATGTTGCCGGTGCAGGAGAAGCGGGCGGTGATGTTGATTGATCCGCCGTTCGAGCAACTGGATGAGATGCAGCGCTGTGCGGCGTCGCTGAAAGAGGCGATTGGCCGGATGCGTCAGACGGTGGCGGCGATTTGGTACCCGGTGAAGGATCAGCGCATGTTGCGTCGTTTTTATCAGGACTTGGCGGGTACGGGCGCGCCGAAGTTGTTGCGGGTCGAGTTGCTGGTGCATCCGCTGGATACGCCGAACAGTCTGAATGGCTCGGGGTTGGCGATTGCGAATCCGCCGTGGGGGCTGGAAGAGGAATTGCGTGAGCTGCTGCCGTGGTTGTCCAAGAAGTTGGGGCAGACCCAAGGTGGGTGGCAGATGGATTGGTTGATCGCTGAGTAATTTGTGGCGAGGGAGCTTGCTCCCGCTGGGGTGCGAAGCGGCCCTAAAATCGGTTTCGGTGTTCTTTCAGTAAGAACCTGCCTGCCGAATTACGACTGCTTTGCAGCCGAGCGGGAGCAAGCTCCCTCGCCACAGGTGTTGCGCTAAATCAGATCGGGCAAGTCACGCCTGTGCCGCCAATCCCGCAATACCCTTCAGGGTTTTTGGCCAGGTACTGCTGGTGATAAGCCTCGGCAAAGTAGACCGTCGGGGCTTCGTCGATTTCAGTGGTGATCGTGCCTTTCCCAGCCTTCGTCAACTCAGCCTGGAACACTTGCTCGCTGTGCTTGGCGGCTGCCAACTGAGTTGGATTGGTGGCGTAGATCACCGAGCGGTACTGCGTGCCGATGTCATTGCCCTGGCGCATGCCCTGGGTCGGGTTGTGCAATTCCCAGAACATCTTCAGCAGCGCTTCGTAGCTGACTTTTGCCGGCTCGTAGACCACCAGTACCACTTCGCTGTGGCCGGTCAGGCCCGAGCAGACTTCTTCATACGTCGGGTTCGGCGTAAAGCCGCCGGCGTAACCCACCGCCGTACTGACCACGCCTTCGCGCTGCCAGAACTTGCGTTCCGCGCCCCAGAAGCAACCGAGGCCGAAGATCGCGAAATCCACGTCCATCGCGAACGGGCCCAGCAACGGGGCGTCGTGGACGAAGTGTTTTTCCGGCACGGTCATTGGGGTTTCGCGGCCAGGCAGAGCTTGTTCTTTAGTCGGGAGCACGTTTTTGTTCACCAGAATTTCCGAGCGCAAGACCATGATCAGTCCCCTCAGTCAGGTTGAATGTAAATTGTCAGACACGCAGTTTGCCCGAGTGTTACGCCGCTGTCAGGCGATCGGGCCACGCGGATAGCGCTTGAGCTTTTCGATCAGCTCGGTGCCCGGAATCGGACGGTCGAACAGGTAACCCTGGCCGACGTCGCAGCGGTGACGGCGCAGGAACGCCAACTGCTCGGCGGTTTCGATGCCTTCAGCCACGACCTTGAGTTTCAGGTTGTGGGCCATGGCGATCACCGCGGAGGTGATTTCCATGTCGTCCTGGTTGTCCGGGATTTCGTGGATGAAGCTTCGATCAATCTTGATGATGTCGATCGGGAATTTTTTCAAGTAACTGAGCGACGAGTAGCCGGTGCCGAAGTCATCCATGGCCAGGGTCAGGCCCAGACGCTTGAGCTGATCGAGCTGCAAGTGGGTGTCTTCGGTGGCTTCCAGCAGCAGGCCTTCGGTGAGTTCGAGTTCCAGCAGGTTTGCCGGCAGCGCTTCTTCTTTGAGTATGTTGGCGATGGACGACACCAGGTCCGGATCGGAGAACTGCTTGGGCGACAGGTTGATGGCCACCTGAAGATTGCCCAGGCCAGCGGCGGTCAGGTCTTTGCTCATGCGGCAGGCCTGGCGGGCGATCCATTTGCCGATGGGGATGATCAGCCCGGTTTCTTCGGCGACGCTGATGAACTGGTCCGGGCGGATCATGCCTTTTTCCGGATGGTTCCAGCGAAGTAGCGCTTCCATCCCCAACAGGCGACCGCTGCGCAGGCAGAGTTTGGGCTGGTAGAACACGTCCAGCTCGTTCTGGGTCAGGGCGCGGCGCAGGTTGTTTTCGACGAACAGTTTGTAGCTGGCTTCGGCGTTCAGCGCTTCGGTGAACACCTGAACCTGGTGTTTGCCGTTGGCCTTGGCCTTGTGCAGCGCGAGGCCGGCGTTGCGCATCAGGGTTTGCGGGTCACGGCCATGCAACGGCGCGCAGGCCAGGCCCACAGAGCCGGTGACGCTGATCAGCTGGTTGTCGACGAACATCGGCTTGTCGAGGGTCGCCAGCAATTGATTGGCAATTTGTTGGCCCGCACGCAGGTCGGTGTCGTCCAGCAGCACGGCGAATTCGTTACTGGCGAACCGCGCCAGGCTGCCGCTCGGGCTCAGGCTGTTGCGCAGGCGTCGGGCGAGGCTGATCAACAGTTTGTCGCCGGTCTGGTGGCCGAGGCTGTCGTTGATCCGCTTGAAGTTGTCGATGTCCACCAGCAGCAGGCTGATCGGGGTATCGCTGTCTCGGGCGAAACGTTCATCGAGGTTGCGGATGAAGGCCGGGCGGTTGCCGAGGTTGGTCAGGTTATCGGTATACGCCAGACGCTCGATGCGCTGCTGGGCGAGCTTGGTCTGGGTAATGTCTTCGTAAATGCCGATGTAATGCGTCAGCTCGCGGTTGTCGCCGTAAACCTTGGAAATCGACAACTGGCCCCAGTAGGGTTCGAGGTTTTTTCGGCGGCTTTTGAACTCACCCTGCCAACTGTTGCTCTTGGCCAGCGCCGAGGGCGCGTCGAACAGCAGTTCGCTGAGGTTTTCCAGTGCCGGCAGTTCCGACAGCCGCTGACCATGGACTTCTTCGGTGGTGTACTGGGTGATCGCCGTGAAGCTCGGGTTGACGTATTCCACCACGCCATCGCAATTGACCAGCAAAAAGGCGTTGGCGCTTTGCTCTACCGCACGCTGGAACAGGTGCAGGGCGCTGGTGGCGGTGCGGCGGTTGTGGTTGTTGATGACTTGGGCAAACTGATCCGCCAACTCACCGGCGAAAGCAATTTCGTCCGATTGCCAGGCGCGGGTCGTACCGGTCTGCTCCAGGCAGAGTACGCCGACCACTTGGCCATCGATGCGGATGCTGGCGTCGAGCATCGCATTCACATCGCGTGGGCGCAGGTGTTCGGCCATTTCCCGGGTGCGCGGGTCGCGTATGGCGTTGTGGGCGTCGATGGCGCGGCCAGTGTGTAACGCATCCAGATAATCAGGGAAGAGACTGACGTCGATCGACTTAGGCAGCAGGTATTCCTGGCTGGCGCGGTGATAGGCCGAAATCGGCACGAGCAGTGAACCTTCGAGGTTCCACAGGCTGGCGCAGTCGATTTCGTAAATGTCACAGGCACTGCGAGTGATCAGTTCGGCGGCTTCTTTCAGGGAGTTGTTGCTGCTGTAGCGCTGGCGGGTCAGCAGCAGGATCAAGTCTTGCTGGGCGCGCACCCGGTCCAGGTGCAGGAGCTGTTCCTGCTGGGCGCGCTGATTGAGTTCCAGGGCGATTTGCAGGCGAGAGTTCTGGGTTTCGAGGTCCAGGGCCGGCAGCAGTTGCTCGCCCTCGAACAGGCCGTCGACCACCATCAGGTAGCCGCGCAGCAGGTGTCGATTGTGTTGTTTGTAGGCTTCGCCCAGTTCCAGCAGGTTCAAGGAACCGGCGGCGGTGTGCAGGGTGTAGCGGATCAGGTAGTGCGGGCTTTCGGTGAGTTGTTGCTGAACCGCGTCATGCAGCTGATAACGCGCTTCGGGCTCCATCAGGCTGGCGTAGGGCGAGCCGACCAGAGCACAGAGTTCCACCGCCGGCAGGCCGAACTGTCGTTCGCAATTGGGATCGAGAAACAGCAGCGCCCAACTCGCTTCATTCAGCCGTTCGAAACGAAGCATGCCGAGCCGCGAGGGCACAGGCAACTGCGTCACTACCTCGGCCACCATACGGCTGGCGGCATCGGGTTGGCTCTTCATATGGAAGGAAACTCACTTCGAATAGGCTGATCGCGCCGGGCTCTCGCCCTCTTTACTGTTACCTGCGGCAAGGTTGCATCATTGCGACACTGACTGACAAGAGACATGAAGGCCAAGTGCTATAAGAATATGTCGGCAGCCCAGTGAAATTCTGAAATATCGAAGTGAAACCAGCTGTCATGAGGGACGTGAAAGCGTTGGATTCGTCCCGCATGACGAGCTGTGCCGCCATCAGACCAGTGAAATGGTGACCGGCTGAAGATTTTTTCCGGTGTTGTCGAAGAAACCTACGGCGATCTGCTTGCCTTCAATGGTGATGCGCGCGAAGTTGTCCGTACCGATGACGTTGTTACTGGTCAGCGTGAGGTTGTAGCTGCCGGTGCCGACAGTGGTCAGCGGTTTGTCCAGAATGAAGTCAGCCTTTTTGGCGTAAGGCAGCAGCGTGGTATTGCACAGCGGTGAAGACACGATCGTATGGACAACAAAGTCTTTGTCCTCGGAGTGGGTCAGTCGACTGGTCATCGAGCCGTGCACGTCACCGGAAACGAAAACAACGTTTTTGATCTTGTTCAGGCGAATGAACTCTAGAAGCCTGTTGCGCTGCTCGGGGAAGGACTTCCAGGCATCGCCACCGTCGTTTTTCAGGTCGGGGTAAAACATAACCGACGTAACAATGAATTTGACTTTAGCACTGCTGGTCTTCAACCAATCAGTCAGGGCTTTCTCTTGGGTGTGATCCATCAGTCGTCGATCATTAGGCGACAGATTGCGTTGGGTGCGTGTGTCAGTCACAAACCATTCAAGGTTGCCATTAGTGAACTGATACCAATAATGCTCAAGTTTGCGATTGATGGTGTTATCAGGTGTCAGTGTATGAGCGGGGCTATGGCTGCACTGATAAAGTTGATAAGCCTTCATTGCGTTGTTGAACAGTTCATCATCGTTCGGAGCGCGCTTGGCGGGCCAGTTATCTTCGATTTCATGGTCATCAAGAATCATGTAAGTGGAAGTATTGCTCATCATGTTCTTGATATGGGGTTGTGAAAACGCCGCCCGGTACTTTCGCAGGAAGTCTTCAAGTTTTCGGTCCGGAAAGGCGAAGTTAAGATCGTCGGCATAAATTTGATCGCCGACCATGATCAGGCCATCGGTACGAAGGTTGGGCTCAGCCATTATCCTGAACATCCAATCTCCTCGTTGTGGGTCCACCGGATTTTGTGCGGCCAGGTTGAGGTAGCGGCAGGAGCCAATAATGTAGCTGCGCTTGATATCGGGTTGCGTCGAGACGGTCCAGAAGGTGTGCTCTTGTGCAGGCCATTCAAAGACAATGTCTTGCGGTTTGGTTGAGCTGGCCGGGATGCACCAGCCGGCTTGGTAAGTGTATTTCATATTGGATTGCAAATGAGGTAATACAACAACGCCGGTCGTGTCGTCGTTTGCCGGAAGTTCGGCGAAGTGTGGGGTGGACCATTTAAGTTCCCCTGTCCGCCGATAACGAACAACCGCCAGTGCTGTGATTTTACTGGATGCGCCCGCGAGCATAATACGAGCTTCATTATGTGTGGTATAGCCAAGAATAGGGCCGACAGTTGGGGTGTTAAGTTTCATGTTTGATTCCATTCAATAAGTTAATAGTTGCCTTGCGCAACTAAGTTAACTTTAAGGAGGTGCGTAGCGAATTGCCTGTCAGTCGGTGATGCTTTCTTATGTAGTCTTTGTGGGCGCTGGTTGTAGTACTTGTGCACTGTCGAAGTTTGGATGTGCTTTTATTTGCTGTAAGAAGTTATTGCGTTATGAGAGCGCGGGTAAAAAAACCCCGCCATAGGGGCGGGGTGGAAGTGTCTGCGTGGCGTTTGGGCAACGCAGAACGCGACAGGTCAGCGAAGGGCGATGGTGGCCGACTGCAACGGTTTGCCATTGCGGTCGCGATAGGTGACATGAATCTCCCCCTCTGTCACAACGATGTGCGCAAAATTGTCCTCGCTGACCACTTTGCTGGTCAGCTCATGGTTGTAGTCACCGGTAGTGGTGCGGGCCAGTGCTTTGTCCAGGATGAAAGTGGAGGCCTTGGCGTACGGCAACAGCTTGCTGTTGCACAGCGGTGAAGAAACGATGGTGTGAACCTCGAAGTGTGGGTCCTCGCTATGGCTCAGGCGGCTGGTCAAGGAGCCGTGGACGTCGCCGGAGACGAAAATAACGTTCTTGATCCCGTGGGTCCGGATGATTTCCAACAGCCGCAGACGTTGTTCGGGAAAGGCCCTCCATGCGTCGTCGCCATGGGCTTTGCGGTCGGGGTAGAACATAACGCTGGTGACCACGAATTTGACCCTGGCCGGGCTGTGAATCAGCCATTTGCACAAGGCCTGTTCCTGCTCTTTGTCGAGGATGCGACGATCATTGGCCGACAGGTTGCGTCGGGTTCGGCTGTCGGTGATAAACCATTCGATATCGCCTTCGGTGAATTGATACCAATAGTGTTCCAGTTTTCTATTTATTTGCCCGCTGGAAAGAAGTTCATGCGCTGGACTGTGGCTGGCTTGATATAACTCATACGCTGCAATGGCGTTTTTGTATAAATAGGCATCGGACTTACTTTCGTTGACGGGCCAGTTGTCTTCAATTTCATGGTCATCGAGGATCATGTAAGTCGGCACACTGGACATTAACTTGGCGATATTGGGTTGGGAAAAAGCCGTGCGGTACTTACTGAGTATTTCCTTGTATTCCCGGTCGGGAGCGAAGAGGTTCAGGTCATCGACATAGATTTGATCGCCGGTCATCAACATGGCGCTGATGGGTGGTTCGGCCTGCTGCGCCAGATTGGTGATCGAGGCGAAAATCCTGTCCCCCAGATGCGGTGCAGACGGGATGCCAGCGGTCATGCGCAGGTAACGGCATGAGCCGACGATATAGGCTCGTGGAATCGTGGCTTTGCTGGACTGCGTGCGAAACCGGTAGATATCCCGCGGCCATTGCAGCGGCAGTTCCTGAATCGTTTCCACGGTGTGCACCGGGCTCATGGGGCTGAACCAGCCTGCCTGGTACTCGTACTCGGTATCAGTGGCAAGGTCGTTGAGCGCAATGACATCGGACATATCACGCACTATCGTCAACTTTGCAAATACACCGTGGGACCAGCGCTCTTCACCGGGCCGGCGATAACGAATGCCTGCAAATACGGGTGCATTGTTTTGAAGTTCGCCACGCAAGAAGATGCGTGCGTGGTTAGTTGTTGTGTGGCCAATAATAGGGCCGACAGTCGGTTTGAACATGTTCGAATCCATTCGAAGTAATGCTAACTAATCAAAATAAGTTGATAAGGGTTTAGTGGTGATTTATTGAACTTAGCTTAGTTATTGGCTCGCAAAAAATATCGAGCAGAAGTGGACTCGGGTTGTAGGCGGCGTAAGCCATGAATGTAGGAATAAAACTCGGAAGAGGGCCCAATGCCAGTCAGTTCAGCCCTAATGCGATCTGTAGCAGCTGTCGAGCTTGCGAGGCTGCGTTCGGCTGCGTAGCAGTCGTCAAACCAGAACTTGCGGTGCATCAGGCAAACCGCGTCAGCCGGACTCACGACTGCTACGCAGCCGAACGCAGCCTCGCAAGCTCGACAGCTGCTACAGCGAGCGCGGCCTTTGGCAGTTGGTACTTGGAGTGCTGAACGGAGATGGCTTTCTTTCAGGCAAAAAAAGCCCCGCCAAACTGGCGGGGTTGAGGTACGAGCGTGGCGCTCGGAAAACGTGGAACGCGATAGGCCCTCCGGTGAAGGAGGGCCCGTCGGTGTTACAGCAGGATGGTGCGGATGTCCGCCAGCAGGTCGCTCAGACGCTTGGTGAAGCGTGCAGCAGCGGCGCCGTTGATCACACGGTGATCGTAGGACAGCGACAGCGGCAGCATCAGTTTCGGCTGGAAGGCTTTGCCGTCCCAGACTGGCTGAATGGTTGCCTTGGAAACACCGAGGATCGCCACTTCCGGCGCGTTGACGATCGGCGTGAAGCCGGTGCCGCCAATGTGGCCGAGGCTGGAAATGGTGAAGCAGGCGCCTTGCATGTCGTCAGCGGTGAGCTTTTTGTCGCGGGCTTTGGCGGCCAGCACAGCGGCCTCGGCTGCCAGTTGCAACAGGCTCTTCTGGTCGACGTTCTTGATGACCGGTACCAGCAGGCCTTCAGGGGTGTCGACGGCGAAGCCGATGTTCACGTACTTCTTGCGGATGATCGCTTTGCCGCTTGGTGCCAGCGAACTGTTGAAGTCCGGCAGTTCCTTGAGCAGGTGCGCGCAGGACTTGAGCAGCAGCGGCAGGATGGTCAGCTTGACGCCAGCCTTCTCTGCAACGGCTTTCTGAGCGATACGGAACGCTTCCAGGTCGGTGATATCAGCCGAATCGAACTGAGTCACGTGTGGAATGTTCAGCCAGCTGCGGTGCAGGCTCGACGCGCCGATTTGCATCAGGCGAGTCATCGGCACTTCTTCGGTTTCACCGAAGCGGCTGAAGTCCACGACCGGAATCGGCGGGATGCCCGCGCCACCGGTTGCGCCTGCAGCAGCGGCCGGTGCTTCCTTGGCCTTCTGCATCATGGCTTTGACGTAAACCTGCACGTCTTCTTTCAGGATGCGACCGTGTGGACCGCTGGCGCCGACGGCGTTCAGCTCGACGCCGAACTCGCGAGCCAGTTGGCGTACAGCCGGGCCGGCGTGAACCTTGGCGCCAGGCTTGGCTGGAGCTGCAACCGGGGCAGCAGCAGGTGCGGCTGCGGCAGGTGCAGCAGCGGCTGGCGCTGGAGCACTCGGTGCAGCAGCGGCCGGAGCCGGGGCAGCAGCAGGCGCAGCGCCTTTGACTTTCAGCTTCAGGATCAGGTCGCCGGTACCGACTTCGTCATCCAGCTTGATGGAAACGCTTTCCACCACGCCAGCGGCAGGCGATGGAATTTCCATGCTCGCCTTGTCGGATTCCAGAGTGATCAGCGACTGATCGGCTTCAACGGTATCGCCGGCCTTGACCAGGACTTCGATGATCTTGGCCTTGCCCGAAGAGCCGATGTCCGGGACGTGAATGTCCTGAACGCTGTCGGCAACCGGTGCCGCCGGGGCCGCAGCGGCTGGCGCTGGAGCAGCGGCAGCAGGTGCAGCTGCCTGAGCTGGCGCGGCCGCAGCCGGTGCCGCAGCACCTGCCACTTTCAGGGCCAGAATCAGGTCGCCAGTGCCGACTTCGTCGTTGAGCTTGACGCTGATGCTTTCGACCACGCCAGCGGCGGGCGAAGGGATTTCCATGCTGGCCTTGTCGGACTCCAGGGTGATCAGCGACTGATCAGCCGCGACGGTGTCGCCGACCTTGACCTGGATCTCGATGATCTGGGCCTTGCCCGACGAGCCGATGTCCGGCACGTGCACTTGCAGGGTGGTTGCAGCAGCAGGCGCGGCAGCTGGCGCTGGAGCCGCTGCAGGAGCAGCAGCCGGTTTCGCTTCAGCTTTGGCAGCCGGCGCAGCGGCAGCCGCAGGGGCCGGCGCAGCGGCACCTTCGACTTCCAGCTCCAGCAGTTCGTCGCCTTCTTTCAGGCGATCGCCCAGCTTCACTTTCAGGCTTTTGACGATGCCGGCCTTGGGCGCAGGGATTTCCATGCTCGCCTTGTCCGACTCAAGCGTCAGGATGCTCTGGTCGGCTTCCACGCGGTCGCCGACTTTCACAAATAGTTCGATTACTTCACCTTCACCGCTGCCGATGTCAGGTACGCGAATGAGTTCGCTCACAGAGTGTCTCCTCAGCAGTCCAGTGGGTTGCGTTTTTCCGGGTTGATCCCGAACTTGGCGATGGCTTCAGCCACCACTTTAGGTTCGATATCACCACGGTCAGCCAAGGCTTCCAGGGCTGCCAACACCACGAAATGACGGTCGACTTCGAAGAAGTGACGCAGCTTCTTGCGGCTGTCACTGCGGCCGAAACCGTCGGTGCCCAGGACTTTGAATTCCTTGGACGGGACCCACTGACGAATTTGCTCAGCGAACAGCTTCATGTAGTCGGTAGACGCGATGACCGGACCTTGACGGCCGTTCAGGCACTCTTCGACATAGCTCAGTTTAGGCTTCTGACCCGGGTGCAGACGGTTGCTGCGCTCTACGGCCAGGCCGTCGCGACGCAGTTCGTTGAAGCTGGTAACGCTCCACACGTCAGCGCCGACGTTGAACTGTTCACGCAGGATTTTCGCCGCTTCACGGACTTCACGCAGGATGGTGCCGGAGCCCATCAGCTGAACGTGGTGCGCCGCTTCGCGGGTGTCTTCCTCGAGCAGGTACATGCCCTTGATGATGCCTTCCTCGACACCAGCCGGCATGGCTGGCTGCTGGTAGGACTCGTTCATCACGGTGATGTAGTAGAAAACGTCCTGCTGCTCTTCGGTCATCTTCTTCATGCCGTCCTGGATGATCACCGCCAGCTCGTAGCCGTAGGTTGGATCAAAGGTGCGGCAGTTCGGGATGGTGGCAGCCAGGATGTGGCTGTGACCGTCTTCGTGTTGCAGGCCTTCGCCGTTCAGTGTGGTCCGGCCGGCGGTGCCGCCGATCAGGAAGCCACGGGTGCGGCTGTCGCCAGCGGCCCAGGCGAGGTCGCCGATACGCTGGAAGCCGAACATCGAGTAGAAGATGTAGAACGGCAGCATTGGCTGGTTGTGGCTGGAGTACGAAGTACCGGCAGCGATGAAGGAGCTCATGGCGCCCGCTTCGTTGATACCTTCTTCGAGGATCTGGCCCTTCTTGTCTTCTTTGTAGAACATCACCTGGTCTTTATCGACTGGCTCGTAGAGCTGGCCGACGGACGAGTAGATGCCCAACTGACGGAACATGCCTTCCATACCGAAGGTACGGGCTTCGTCCGGGATGATCGGAACGATGCGCGAACCGATTTCCTTGTCCTTGACCAGCTGCGCGAGGATCCGCACGAAGGCCATGGTGGTGGAAATCTCACGGTCGCCCGAGCCGTCCAGGATTGCCTTGAGGGTATCCAGCGACGGCGTCGGGATGTCGAAGCTTTTGGCGCGGCGCTGTGGCACGAAACCGCCCAGTGCAGTGCGGCGCTCGCTCAGGTAACGGGCTTCGGCGCTGTTTGGTTCCGGTTTGAAGAACGGCAGGTTTTCCAGTTCTTCGTCTTTGACCGGAATGTCGAAGCGATCACGGAACAACTTCAGGCTGTCGACATCGACTTTCTTGGTGTTGTGCGCAGTGTTTTTCGCTTCGCCGGCACCGGTGCCATAACCTTTGATGGTTTTGGCCAGGATGACGGTTGGTTGTTCTTTGTGGTTGACCGCTTCGTGGTACGCCGCGTAGACCTTGTACGGGTCGTGACCGCCACGGTTGAGTTTCCAGATCTCGTCGTCGGACAAGTCTTCAACCATCGCCTTGAGTTCTGGCGTGTTGAAGAAGTGTTCACGCACGAATGCGCCGTCTTTGGCTTTGTAGTTCTGGTACTCGCCGTCGATGACTTCGTCCATGCGACGTTGCAGGATACCGTCGACGTCTTTGGCCAGCAGTGGGTCCCAGAAACGGCCCCAGATGACTTTGGTCACGTTCCACTGAGCACCGCGGAACACGCCTTCAAGTTCCTGGATGATCTTGCCGTTGCCGCGAACCGGGCCATCAAGGCGCTGCAGGTTGCAGTTGATAACGAAGATCAGGTTGTCGAGCTTCTCGCGGCCAGCCAGCGAGATCGCGCCCAGGGATTCTGGTTCGTCACACTCGCCATCACCCAGGAAGCACCAGACTTTTTGCTTGCCTTCAGGGATGAAACCACGGGCTTCCAGGTACTTCATGAAGCGTGCCTGGTAGATCGCCTGGATCGGGCCCAGACCCATGGATACGGTCGGGAACTGCCAGAAATCAGGCATCAGCCATGGGTGCGGGTAGGACGACAGGCCCTGACCGTCCACTTCCTGGCGGAAGTTGTTCATCTGGTCTTCGGTGATGCGGCCTTCCATGAACGCACGGGCGTAAACGCCTGGCGAGGTGTGACCCTGGAAGTAGATCAGGTCGCCGCCGTGTTCGTCGGTCGGGGCCTGGAAGAAATAGTTGAAGCCGATGTCGTACAGGGTTGCGCTGGAGGCGAAGCTGGAGATGTGACCGCCCAGGTCAGAATCTTTCAGGTTCGTACGCATCACCATGGCCATCGCGTTCCAGCGTACCAACGAGCGAATGCGGCGTTCCATGAACAGGTCGCCAGGCATGCGTGCTTCGTGGGTAACGGGGATCGTGTTGCGGTATGGCGTGGTGATGGCGTAAGGCAATTGCGAACCGCTACGGGTTGCGAGTTCGCCCATACGGGTCATCAGATAGTGAGCGCGGTCTTCGCCTTCTTTGTCGAGAACCGATTCCAGGGCGTCCAACCATTCCTGGGTTTCGACGGGATCGAGGTCTTGCATGGCTTGCTCCAGGGCGGAAAGGCTTCCAGAATCGGTTGCCTGAGTTTGCGACTGGCCTTGTGGGCAGACGATATAAATTCTTGGATTGCCGAGAGGTTGTTCCGGCGGCGTGTAGTTTTACTACAAATCATCGGGCATTTCAGCCTTTCGAATGTATATACGAGTAGTAAAACTACAGATGAGCGGCTTGTGGCCTCCAGCTGCGTTGTGAGAATAATCGTTAAGGTTGGTCTTTTGCCAACCAGAAAAGGTGAAAGCTTGATGCTGTCTGCCAAAAATAAAGAAATTTCAGCTATTTCTAACCTTTGTTCGACAGTGGATCAGGTAGTGCATTCTCGCGAATCACTACATGCAGCCCTCTACACGCCGATCAAGGATAGACCATGAGCCTCCCTTCGCTTGCCGAACTGCCTGGCATCCTCCTGCCGTTTGTCACCCGCGCCGAGCAGTCGTTCCGTGCGGCCGTCGCGGGGCTTCCCGACGATCATGGTCTGGCCGGCTGGACGCCTGAACGCTGGGCGCAATTCGCCCGCGTCACCGCTGCCAGCGACTTCGTGATTGAACAAAGTGTCCGTGATCCACTGATGTTGCTGGAACTGGTGCAGTCCGGTGAGCTGGACCGAAGTTTTGCGCCCGGCGAGCTGTGTGCACAGATTGCGGCAGCGGTGAATGCAGCGGAAACCGACGATGGACTCGGTCGCGCCCTGCGTCGTCAGCGTACCCGTCATCAAGTGCGGATCATCTGGCGCGACCTGACGCGTCAGTGCGATCTGATCCAGACCTGCCGCGACCTCTCGGACATGGCCGATGCGAGCATCGATCAGGCCTATCAGTGGTTGTACTCGCGGCATTGTCAGCAGTTCGGCGTGCCGACTGGCCGGCGCAGTGGCGAGCCGCAGCAGATGGTCATTCTCGGCATGGGCAAGCTCGGCGCGGTGGAACTCAATCTGTCGTCGGACATCGACCTGATCTTCGCCTATCCCGAGGGCGGCGAAACCGTCGGGGTCAAACGCTCGCTGGATAACCAGGAATTTTTCATTCGTCTCGGCCAGCGCCTGATCAAGGCGTTGGACCCGATGACCGTCGATGGTTTCGTGTTCCGCGTCGACATGCGTTTGCGGCCTTACGGTTCGGCCGGCGCACTGGTGCTGAGCTTCAACGCGCTGGAGCAGTATTACCAGGACCAGGGCCGTGACTGGGAGCGCTACGCGATGATCAAGTCGCGGGTGGTGGCCGGCGATCAGGTGGCCGGTGCGCAATTGCAAGACATGCTGCGGCCGTTCGTTTACCGGCGTTACCTCGACTTCTCGGCGATCGAAGCGCTGCGCACCATGAAGCAGCTGATTCAGCAGGAAGTCCGGCGCAAGGGCATGGCCGACAACATCAAACTCGGCTCCGGTGGCATTCGTGAAGTCGAATTTATCGCCCAGGCGTTCCAACTGATCCACGGCGGCCGCGACCTCAGCTTGCAGCAACGTCCTCTATTAAAAGTACTGAGCACGCTGGAAGGTCAGGGTTACCTGCCGCCGGCGGTGATCAGCGAACTGCGCGAAGGCTACGAATTCCTGCGTTACACCGAGCACGCGATCCAGGCGATCGCCGACCGCCAGACTCAGATGCTGCCGGACGGCGCTCAGGATCAGGCGCGCATTGCCTTTATGTTGGGCTTCGACGATTGGACCGCTTTCCACGAACAGCTTATGTATTGGCGCGGTCGCGTGGCGTGGCACTTCGGTCAGGTGATTGCCGACCCCGACGAAGAGGAAGGTACCGAAAGCGAAGTGGTGGTCGGCGGTGAATGGCTGCCGTTGTGGGAAGAGGCTCAGGATGAAGAGGCCGCTTGCCGTCAGTTGGAAGAGGGCGGCTTCGTCGATGCCACCAAGGCTTTGAAAGCCTTGGCTGGCTTGCGCAGCAGTCCGCAATTACGCGCGATGCAGCGCTTGGGTCGTGAGCGCCTCGATGCCTTTATTCCGCGATTGCTGGCTCAGGCCGTGGAGCACGCCAATCCGGATCTGGTGCTGGAAAGGGTTTTGCCGCTGGTGGAAGCCGTGGCTCGACGTTCCGCGTATCTGGTGTTGCTGACCGAGAATCCCGGCGCGCTGCGACGTTTGTTGACCTTGTGCGCCGCGAGTCCGTGGATCGCCGAACAGATCACCCGCTTCCCGCTGCTGCTCGACGAGTTGCTCAACGAAGGTCGGCTGTTCAAACCGCCGCTGGCGCCGGAACTGGCCGCCGAGTTGCGCGAGCGTTTGACGCGGATTCCCGAGGACGACCTCGAACAGCAAATGGAAGCCCTGCGACATTTCAAACTGGCGCACCGCTTACGGGTCGCCGCTTCGGAAATCGCTGGCAGCCTGCCGTTGATGAAGGTCAGTGATTACCTGACCTGGCTCGCCGAAGCGATCCTCGAACAAGTGCTGGCCCTGGCCTGGCGCCAGACCGTGACCAAATACGGCACGCCGCAGCGCACCGACGGCACCTTGTGCGATCCCGGCTTCATCATTGTCGGTTACGGGAAAGTCGGCGGTCTGGAACTGGGGCATGGTTCGGACCTGGACCTGGTGTTTATCCACGACGGCGACCCGCAGGCAGAAACCGACGGGCCGAAGCCTATCGACGGCGCGCAATTTTTCACCCGGCTGGGGCAGCGAATCATTCACTTGCTCACAGCCCAGACCAACTCCGGTCAACTGTATGAAGTGGACATGCGTCTGCGGCCGTCCGGTGCGTCGGGGTTGTTGGTGAGTTCGCTCGGAGCGTTTGCCCGGTACCAGGAAAATGAAGCCTGGACCTGGGAACATCAGGCGCTGGTGCGGGCGCGGGTGCTGGTGGGCAGTCCGGATGTAGGCCAGGCGTTCGAGAAAGTGCGCGCGGCGGTATTGGGCAAGCCACGGGACCTTGCAACCTTGCGCCAGGAGGTCAGCGAGATGCGCGCCAAAATGCGTGACAACCTTGGCAGCAAGAGTACGGCGGCGGGCACCGGGGCAAATGCCTTCGAGGCCACGGCGCCATTCGATCTCAAGCAGGACGCCGGAGGTATCGTCGATATTGAATTTATGGTGCAATACGCGGCCCTGGCATGGTCCGAATCGCACCCGCCATTGCTGCGCTGGACTGACAATATCCGCATTCTGGAAGGGTTGGAGGAGGAAGGGCTGATGCCCGCCGAAGACGCCAGCCTGTTGCGCGAGGCCTATAAAGCCTACCGTTCAGCCGCTCACCGGCAGGCCTTGCAGAAGGACGCCGGGGTGATACCAGGCGACCAGTTCGTGGACGAACGGCGGCAGGTAGTGCGGATCTGGCGCGAGCTGGGGCTAAGCTGAAACGTGCCAGTTGGAACGACAAGATTCAAATGTGGGAGCGGGCTTGCTCGCGAAAGCGGAGTGTCAGTCGACATCTTTATCGGATGTGATGACCCCTTCGCGAGCAAGCCCGCTCCCACAGTTGATCTGCGGTGTTTTATAGAAAATTGATCCGGCGGGCCTGTGCAGGCTCGTCCAAATGACCTGACAGCCAAGGCTGCAGGTGCTGGATTCTCGAGGCGGGGAGGCGTATGCCTCCCCGGCTCGTTTATGGAAACCACATGAAAATTCTGATCGTTGGGCCCAGTTGGGTCGGTGACATGGTGATGGCGCAGACACTGTTTCAGTGTCTCAAGCAGCGCCACCCGCAATGCGAAATCGACGTGCTGGCCCCCGAGTGGAGCCGGCCGATTCTTGAGCGCATGCCCGAAGTACGCCAGGCCTTGAGCTTTCCGCTCGGTCACGGTGCCTTGGAGCTGGCGACGCGTCGGCGCATCGGCAAATCCCTGGCCGGCCAGTACGACCAGGCGATCCTGCTGCCCAATTCCCTGAAGTCGGCATTGGTGCCGTTCTTCGCCGGCATCCCGAAGCGCACCGGCTGGCGTGGCGAGTTCCGCTACGGCCTGCTCAATGACGTGCGCACGCTGGATAAAGAACGTTACCCGTTGATGATCGAGCGCTTCATGGCCCTGGCTTACGAGCCGGGTGCCGAACTGCCGACACCTTATCCACGGCCGAGCCTGCAGATTGACCCGGTCACTCGCGAAGCGGCAATGGCCAAGTTCGGCCTGGCCCTCGACCGCCCGGTATTGGCGCTGTGCCCCGGTGCCGAGTTCGGCGAGTCCAAGCGCTGGCCGTCCGAGCACTATGCCAAGGTTGCCGAAGCGAAGATCCGCGAAGGCTGGCAAGTCTGGCTGTTCGGTTCGAAAAACGATCACGCCGTCGGCGAAGACATCCGCTCGCGGCTGATTCCCGGTCTGCGTGAAGAGTCGGTGAACCTCAGCGGCGGCACCTCCCTGGCCGAAGCCATCGACCTGATGTCCTGCGCCGACGCGGTGGTGTCCAACGACTCCGGCCTGATGCATGTCGCCGCTGCGCTGAATCGCCCCTTGGTGGCGGTCTACGGCTCGACATCGCCGGGTTTCACGCCGCCACTGGCCGAGCACGTCGAGATCGTGCGCCTGGGCATCGAATGCAGCCCCTGCTTCGATCGCACGTGCCGTTTCGGTCATTACAACTGCCTGCGCCAGCTAATGCCGCAAGCGGTGAACGAAGCCTTGCAGCGTTTGCAGGGCACTGTGGTCGAGGTCAAATAGTTTGCGGGTACTGCTGATCAAGACTTCTTCGCTGGGCGACGTGATTCATGCGTTGCCGGCGTTGACCGACGCGGCACGGGCGATCCCCGGCATCCAGTTCGATTGGGTGGTGGAAGAAGGCTTCGCCGAAATCCCGACCTGGCACCCGGCCGTGGGCAAGGTGATTCCGGTAGCGATCCGTCGCTGGCGCAAAAACATCTGGCAGACCATCAAGAGTGGCGAGTGGAAGCGCTTCAAGCAAAGCGTTCGCGCCAACAAATATGATTTGGTGATCGATGCCCAGGGCCTGCTGAAAAGTGCCTTGCTGACCCGATACGCCAAAGCCCCGGTGGCCGGGCTGGATAAAAACTCGGCCCGTGAGCCGATTGCCGCACGGTTCTACTCCCGGCGTCTGGCCGTGGCCCGTGGTCAACATGCGGTGGAGCGAGTGCGTCAGCTGTTCGCCGTGGCCCTGGGTTACGACCTGCCCAAAGGCTTGGGCGATTACGGCCTGAACGTCGAGCGACTGGTGGAATTGCCGCGCAAGAATCCTTACGTGGTGTTCCTGCACGGCACCACGTGGGACACCAAGCACTGGCCTGAAGCCTACTGGCGCGAGTTGGCCGAGCGCGTCGGCTATCTCGGTGTCGCGGTAAAGCTGCCGTGGGGTAATCCGATCGAGAAAGCCCGGGCCGAGCGCATCGCCAAAGACATGAGGCACGTCGAAGTGCTGCCCAAGCTGAATCTGGCGGGTGTCGGCAAAGTGCTGGCCGGCGCGCAAGCCTGCGTGGCGGTGGACACCGGTCTCGGTCACCTCGCCGCTGCGCTGGACGTGCCGACGCTGTCGCTGTTCGGCCCGACCAACCCGGGCCTGACCGGTGCCTACGGTAAATCGCAGATTCACATCGCCAGCGATTTCCCCTGTGCGCCGTGCATGCAAAAGAAATGTACGTATCAACCGACGGCCGAAGATGCCCGTCAGTTTGACCTTAAACGCGAGTGGCCCCTGTGCTTCACGCGTCTGAATCCCGAGCGTGTCGCGACCCGACTGAGCACGTTGTTACTGGCTGAGGAGCTGCGCTGATGCAATTGGCATTCGTCTTGTACAAGTACTTTCCATTTGGGGGCTTGCAGCGCGATTTCATGCGCATCGCCCTGGAATGTCAGCAGCGCGGCCATCAGATTCGGGTCTACACGCTGATCTGGGAGGGCGACATTCCGCCGGGCTTCGAAGTATTGGTGGCACCGGTCAAAGCGTTCTTCAACCATCGACGCAACGAGAAACTCAGCGAATGGATGGAGGCGGATCTGGCCAAGCGTCCGGTGGACCGTTTGATCGGCTTCAACAAAATGCCGGGTCTGGACGTCTACTACGCCGCCGACGGCTGCTTCGAAGACAAGGCGCAGAACCTGCGTAACTCGCTGTACCGTCGTTGGGGCCGCTACCGGCACTTCGCCGAGTACGAGCGCGCCGTGTTCGCCAAGGATGCCAAGACCGAAGTGCTGATGATTTCCGAAGTCCAGCAGCCGCTATTCATCAAGCATTACGACACGCCGCTTGAGCGCTTCCATTTGCTGCCGCCGGGTATCTCTCAGGACCGTCGCGCGCCGGCCAATGCCGCCGAGATCCGTGCCGAGTTTCGTCGCGAATTCAACCTGAAAGACGATGATCTGCTGCTGGTGCAAATCGGCTCCGGGTTCAAGACCAAGGGCGTGGATCGCAGCCTCAAGGCGCTGGCCGCATTGCCCGCCGATCTGAAGAAACGCACCCGGCTGTTTGTAATTGGCCAGGATGACCCCAAATTATTCCAGATGCAGAGCGCCACACTGGGGCTCGGCGATAACGTGACGTTCCTCAAGGGCCGCAGCGACATCCCGCGTTTTCTGCTTGGCGCCGACCTGTTGATTCACCCGGCGTATAACGAAAACACCGGGACCGTGTTGCTCGAAGCCCTGGTGGCCGGGTTGCCGGTGCTGGTGAGTGCGGTGTGTGGTTACGCCCATTACATCGCCGAGGCCGACGCCGGTCTGGTGCTGGACGAGCCTTTCGATCAGGCGCAACTGACCCAGTACTTGACCGGAATGTTGAACGACGCTCAAGCACGGGCGGCCTGGAGCCGCAACGGTCTGGCCTTCGCCGAGACGGCCGACCTCTACAGCATGCCGCAGCACGCGGCCGATGTGATTCTGGCGGAGCACGCTTAATGAAGTTGATGCTGGCTGAACCGTTCAAGAGCCTCTGGGCCGGACGCGACCCGTTCGCCGAAGTCGAGGGCCTCCAGGGCGAGGTATACCGCGAACTTGAAGCGCGCCGGACCCTGCGTACCGAAGTCAATGGCAATGGCTTTTTCGTGAAAATCCACCGTGGCATTGGCTGGGGCGAGATCTTCAAGAACCTGCTCACCGCCAAGCTGCCGGTGCTCGGTGCGGGCCAGGAGTGGAAGGCCATCCAGCGCCTGCAAGCAGTCGGCGTGCCGACCATGACCGCCGTGGCTTATGGCGAGAAGGGCAGCAACCCGGCGGACCAGCATTCGTTCATCGTCACCGAAGAGCTGGCGCCCACTGTCAGCCTCGAAGACTTCAGCATTGACTGGGTCAAGCACCCGCCCGAGCCAAAGCTCAAGCGCGCGCTGATCGCCGAAGTCGCGCGCATGACCGGCATGATGCACCGCGCCGGGGTCAACCATCGCGACTGCTACATCTGCCACTTTCTGCTGCACACCGACAAGCCGGTGACGGCCGACGATTTCAGGCTGTCGGTGATCGACCTGCACCGCGCCCAGACCCGTCCGACGATTACCCAACGCTGGCGCAACAAGGATCTGGCGGCGCTGTACTTTTCGGCCCTGGACATTGGCTTGACCCGTCGCGACAAATTGCGCTTCCTCAAGGGTTATTTTCAGCAGCCCCTGCGCCAGATTCTGGGTGATGAAGCCGGGTTGCTCGCCTGGCTCGAAGGCAAGGCCAACAAACTTTACGACCGTAAACAGCGATACGGGGATGCGCTCTGATGGCGGGTTGGAAACTGGAATCTGCGTACAGCGATCTGGCAGAAGATTTCGGCAGTCTTGAAGCTGTGTTTGCGCTTCAGGGCGAACGCTTGACGCGCGACCTGTTGTCCGAGGTCATTCGCGTCCAGCGCAATGGCGTCAACTATTACGTCAAACGCTACGTGGGTGCCGGCAAAGGTCTGCGCCGTTACCTGGGTAAACCCCGGGTGAAGGCCGAGTGGCAGAACCTCAAGCGCTTCGCCAAGTGGGGCATTCCTACCGCCGAAGTGGTGGCCTGGGGTCTGGAACGGCGCGGTGCGGCGTACGATCGCGGGGCAATGATCACCCGTGAGCTGCCGCATACCGAAGACTTGTCGGCCCTGGCCGAACGGCATGATCCGAAACTGGCGGACCGCGCCTGGGTCGACAACGTCAGCCGGCAGCTGGCGGGTTATACCCGGACCATGCACGAACACCGCTTCACCCATAACGATTTGAAGTGGCGCAACCTGCTGATCGACGATGAGCCCCGGCTTTTTTTGATCGACTGCCCCAATGGCGATTTCTGGCGCGGCTTTTGGCTCAAGTACCGGATCACCAAGGATCTGGCGTGCCTGGACAAAGTCGCCAAGTATCACTTGTCGGCTACCCAGCGCCTGCGCTTTTACCTGCAATACCGCCAGTGTGATCGGCTGAATGCCGCCGACAAAAAGCGGATCCGGCACGTGGTGAGATTTTTCGAGGGACGCGAATGACTGATTTCCTGGCGGCTGAAGACCGTGCGCTGCTTGAGCGTCACGGCCTCGGTACCTTTGACGCACTCTGGGCCAAGCAGCTCGAGGCTGTGGACGAGCCCAACACCGCTCGCGGTGGCTGGAGCAGCGTGTTTCGGCTGGATCTGGAAGGTCATGGCTACTACCTCAAGCGCCAGAGCAACTACCAGATGCGCACCTTGCATGCGCCCTTTGGCGAGCCGAGCTTTGCCCGTGAATTTCGCAATATCAGTCGCTATGAAAAGTTCGGTATTCCGGCGTTGAAAGCGGCTTTTTTCGGTGAGCGCAAGGTCGACGGCGAAGTCCGGGCGATTCTGCTGACCCGTGCCCTGGACGGTTGGGATGACCTGGATTCGCTGTTGCAGCGCTGGTCGGACCTGAGTTCGGCGCAGCATTCGGCGATTCTGCAGGCCTGTGGGCAACTGGCTCGGCGCCTGCACGGCGCGCGTCAGGTTCACGGTTGCTTCTACCCCAAGCACATTTTTCTCCAAGCCACCGGCGACGGTTACCTGGCCCAACTGATCGACCTGGAAAAGACCCGGCCGTTGCTGTTTGGTTTGCGTGATCGGGCCAAAGACCTGGAGCCGTTGCTGCGTCGGGCGCCTGAGTGGAGCGAAGCGCAGTTGCGCGAGCTGTTGGCCGCCTATCTGGATCAATCGCAAGACAGTTCGCTGATCGACAGCTGGCTTGCGCGACTCTCCGCGCGGCGCAGTCATAAGGAGACGCGCTGATGCGTTTGTCCGAGCTGAAAAACGCTGGCCGCAGCCCGCGCCTGCCGCTGAACATTCCACTGGCCGATGCCGCCGGCCCTGCCGAGCTGCAGTTGCTGAGTCTGTTGCGGGTGTTGCCGGGGCAGCGTTATGTCGGTGCCGGCGTCTGGCGTGGGCGGCCGGTGCTGGCCAAGTTGTTGGTCGGCAGCAAAGCGGCGCGGCATTTCCAGCGTGAGCTGGACGGCGTGCGATTGCTGGCGGCTCAAGGGTTGACCACGCCGTTGCTGCTGGCTGATGGCTTGAAGGACGGCGAGGGTGGTTGGCTGCTGTTTGATTTCCTTGAAGGCGCTGAAAGCCTTGGGGATGCCTGGAAACAGGTCGAACACCTGCCGATGCTGGCGGATGAGCAATCGGCGGTATTGGCCGATGCGCTGGGTGCAATTGGTCAATTACACCGCAAGGGCCTGTGGCAGGAAGACCTGCACCTGGACAACCTGCTGCGCCAGGGCGGTCGGCTGTATTTGATCGACGGTGCCGGAATCCGCACGGAGACACCGGGCCAACCGCTCTCGCGGCAGAAAGTCCTGGAAAACCTCGGCGTGTTTTTTGCCCAGTTGCCCAAGACGCTGGAGCCCTACGCCGAAGAATTACTGGTGTATTACCTGCTGAGCAACGGCGAGCATGCCTTGCCGATGGAAGCGTTGCAGAAGCAGATCAGCAAGGTGCGCAGCTGGCGACTGAAGGACTTCCTGATCAAGGTCGGCCGCGAATGCACGCTGTTCAGTGTCCAGCGCGGAGCGTTCGGCTTGCGGGCGATTCGCCGCGAGGAAGAGGCGGCGATGCTGCCGGTGCTGGCGCAGGCCGATGCGCTGCTCGATCAGGGGCATCTGTACAAGACCGGCGGTGCTGCGAGCGTCGGCAAGGTCGAGGTGGCTGGTCGTACGCTGGTGATCAAGCGCTACAACATCAAGGGTTTTGCCCACTGGCTCAAACGCTTCTGGCGCCCGAGCCGTGCCTGGCACTCCTGGCGTGAAGGCAATCGCCTGGCGTTTCTCGGCATCGCCACGCCCAAACCGTTGGCGTTACTGGAGAAGCGTTTTCTCGGGTTGCGCAGTCGGGCTTATCTGGTGACCGAGTATTTGCCGGGGCCTGACATCATCGAGCGGTTTGCGCCTTACGTTGAAAATGGTGAGGCACCGGAAGCCGAGTTGCTGGCGCTGGATCATTTGTTTGCCGAGCTGATTGGCGAGCGCATCAGTCACGGGGATTTCAAGGGGCATAACCTGTTCTGGCAGCACGATCGCTGGGCGCTGATTGATCTGGATTCGATGTGTCAGCACGCCTCGCTCAGCAGCTTCGCCCCAGCCTATGCGCGGGATCGGGCGCGGTTCATGCGTAACTGGCCTGAGAGCAGTGCGCTTTATCAGGTCATTGATCAGCGTCTTCCCAAAGATATCTCCAGCGCTGCCTGAATCGCTTTCGCGAGCAAGCCCGCTCCCACATTGGATCGGCGTACACCAGACCACTGTGGGAGCGGGCTTGCTCGCGAAAGGGCCAGAACAGCCACCCGAGATTAAGGGACAGGTTTTTATGAATCGTCCTACATGATCTACAGAGCCCATGAACTGTGCCCTGAATAGCCGCGATGCTAGTTTGCCTGACGTTCACGGAGGGCAGATTTTGACGATAAAAATGACGGTATTACTGAGCACTCTTGCACTGGTTTTATCAGGCTGCGGGACAGCTGTTACGGTGCTGCAGGATGACGAAGACGCGGCTCGTAGCCTTAGACAGCAAAAGACCTACTGTCAGTCCATCCCACGTATCTACAGTGGTCTGGCGTTCGACTTTTGCGTATTAAATGCAGCGCCTGATCCCACGGGTGTTCTTTTGCCGTTCGTATTGGTGGATTTCACCCTGTCGGGTGTTTTCGATACCGTCCTCCTGCCCTATACGGTTTACCGACAAGCTACCGACGGCAATCTCAGTATTTACTGGAGGTCAGGCCGCTGATGAGCAATGCCGCCTGCTTTCGCCCGGGTCATATTTGCGGGGGTAATAAGCGCTGGGTCATTCCCGCCATGTTTACGCTATAATCCCGCCCTTTAGCTGCCTCTCGCCCTTTGCGAGGGCACATTAATCTTTGAGGCGCCTTGCGCCTGCATGCAGACTAAAGAGGCTAGACCCCTGTGGCATTGACGATTCTTGGCCTGTCCGGCGCCCTTAGCCATGATCCTTCCGCAGCGTTGTACATCGACGGCAAGCTGGTCGCGGCGGCTGAGGAAGAGCGCTTTGTGCGCGATAAACATGCAAAGAACCGCATGCCTTACGAGTCGGCGAAGTTCTGCCTCGAGCAGGCCGGCATCAAGCCATCCGACGTTGATGTGGTAGCAATTCCGTTCGCGCCGATCAGCCTGTTCGGCAAGGCTCGCTGGCAGTACGCCAAGCGTTACTGGTATGCCCCGGACCGCGCGCTCGACGCGATCCTGATGGGTAATCGTCGCTACAAGCGCTATCGCAACAAGATTGTCTGGTGCCTCGAGCAATTGGGTTTCGATCCGAAGAAAATCAAGATCGAGCCGGTCGAGCATCACCTGGCCCACGCCTCCAGCGCTTATCACTGCTCCGGTTTCAAAGAGAAAACCGCGATCCTCGGGATCGACGGCAAGGGTGAGTACGCCACGACCTTTTTCGGTTACGGCGAAAACGGCAAGATCCACAAGATCAAGGAATTCTTCGATCCTGACTCCCTCGGCGGCCTGTATGGCGCGATCACCGAGTTTCTCGGTTTCGATATGCTCGACGGTGAGTTCAAGGTCATGGGCATGGCGCCGTACGGCGACGCCAGCAAATACGATTTCTCGCGCCTGGCTTCGTTCGAAAACGGCGAGTTGGTGATCAACACCGACTACGCCAACGTCATCGGCCTGCGTCGTTATAAAGAGAAGGGCAAAGGCTACTACTTCTCGCCGAAGCTGATCGAGTGGCTGGGTCCCAAGCGCGAAGGCGACATCGCCGACGAGCCGTACATCCACTACGCGGCGAGCATTCAAGCGCTGTTCGAAAAGATCTCGCTGCAGATGATCGACTACTACCTGGGCGACGTGCTCAAGGAAACCGGCAAACTGGCCTACGCCGGTGGCTGTGCGTTGAACGTCAAGCTCAACCAGAAAATCATCGCCCGCGATGACGTCAAAGAACTGTTCGTGCAGCCTGCATCCGGCGATGCCGGCACCGCGGTCGGCGCGGCGGCTTATGTGTCCCACGCCCGTGGTGTGCCGGTCGAGAAGATGGAACACGTCTACCTCGGCCCGTCGTACACCAACGAAGACGTCCTCGCTGCATGCGCCCGTCACCCGAGCAAGCCGGTATGGCGCAAGCTTGAGAACATGCCGGAAAACATCGCCAAAATCATGGTCGATGGCAACCCGGTAGCCTGGTTCCAGGGCCGCATGGAGTTCGGTCCGCGCGCCTTGGGCGGTCGTTCGATCATTGGTTGCCCGAGTGCGACTGGCGTGGCTGACCGTATCAACCACCAGATCAAGTTCCGCGAGCGCTGGAGGCCTTTCTGCCCGTCGATGCTCGACACCGTTGCACCGCAGATGATCAAGATCGATCACCCGGCGCCGTTCATGACCTTCACCTTTGAAGTGGCGGAAGAGTGGAAGACCCGCGTGCCGGAAGTCGTCCATGAAGACGGTACGTCCCGGGCCCAGGTACTCAAGCGCGAATACAACCCGCGCTACTACGACATGATGAAGGCGCTGGAGGTGCTGACCGGTAACGGTGTGTCGCTGAACACCTCGCTCAACCGTCGTGGCGAACCGATGATCTGCTCGCCGACGGATGCCTTGAACATGTTCTTCGGTTCCGATCTACAGTATCTGATCATGGAAGACATCCTGGTGGTCAAAGAGGGCGCGGACGCATATGACACGCTCGGCTGAACGCCATGTGCTGCAGTTCTGTCACGGCTATGACGGGCCGTTTCTGGACTGCGCCCGGCAGTACGCCAGCCTGTTCGCGGGGACCGGTTATCGAGTGACCACGGTCTTTCTGACCGGGGCTGCCGATACCGAAGTCGCCGCGGGCTGTGCTTCCGATGAAGTGCTGTTCATGGAATACAGCTCCAAGGCCATTCGTGGCCTGAAGCTGGGCGCCATCAGCGATCTGCGCAAGATCGCCGCCTCGCGCAATTTCAGTTTTTGCATCGCTCACCGTTTCAAACCTATTTATATCGCCTTGCTCGGCACGTCGTTGCCGGTGATTGGCGTGCATCACGCGTTTGACGATTACAAGCGCGGCACACGCAAACTCTTCGCGAATATTTTCCGCAAGCGCCTGAGCCTGCTCGGGGTTTCCGATGCTGTGCGCGACGACATGCGTCATTGCCTGCCGAAGTGGCCGGCGGCGCGGATTCAGACGCTCTATAACCGTATCGATGTGCAGACCTTGCAGGACAGCCAGGTGTCGGTTCGCGAGGCCCGGGAAACCCTCGGCCTGGCGCCGGATGCCTGGGTTGTCGGCAATGTCGGACGGCTGCATCCGGACAAGGATCAGACCACGCTGCTGCACGGTTTTGCTGCGGCGTTGCCGGGTTTGCCGACCAGCAGCCAGTTGGTGATTCTCGGTGCCGGTCGACTGGAACAGGACCTCAAGGCCCTGGCCCGTGAGTTGGGTATCGGCGACCGCGTGCTGTTCCTCGGTCAGGTGCCTGAAGCCCGACGTTATTTCCGTGCCTTCGACGTGTTTGCCCTGAGTTCCGATCACGAACCGTTCGGCATGGTGCTGCTGGAGGCCATGGCTGCCGGTGTGCCGTTGCTTGCCACGGCGTGTGGCGGTGCGAAGGAAGTGGTCGAGGGCGTCGGTATTCTGTTTCCGCTGGGCGATGCCGAACACTTGGCTCAAGGGCTGCAACATCTGGCCGCGATGGACGAGCAGCAACGTCACCAGTGCGCCGAGCTGATGCTCGATCGCTTGCGTGAGCGCTTCTCCGACCGCGCGGTGCGCGATGCTTTCTGGCGTTTGCCGCACGTTACCGAACTGGCGCCGAGGGGCTGATGCTCAACCGATTTCAAGGCTGGCGCGAACGTGGCTGGGCGGTAGTCGACGCCTCGACATATGCTGAGGCCTGGCAACGTTATGGTGGCAGCGTTGCCACTCATCCCATGGTGGTCGAGCGACTGGCGCAGTTGGCCGACATTCCTGTGCGCTACCTGGCCTGGGAGCAAAACGGTGAAGTCAAAGCGGCGATCCCGACCTGGGGGCGCGACCTCGCCTTGTCCAAGGATGTGCTCAAGCGCTGCGGTAAAAAAGGTCTGTTCGATCTCGGTAATGCCGAGTTCATCCTGCCGGCCGCTGCCGATGCGCAAGCGCCGCTGCGTCATCGTGGACGCTACCTGTCGGCACTGAATGAAGGCCGCTTTACCGGCATCAAGTTGCAGGCTGAACAGCTGGCGATGGCCCGCACTCCCGAAGAGCTGTCGAAGAAGTTTCGCTACAACCAGCGCCGTGAATTGCGATTGCTGGAGGAGGCGGGCGGAGTGATCCGGCCGGTCGCGGAGTTTTCCAGCAGTGAACTGGCGGCGATCTATTGCGACCTGTTCCAGCGTCGCTGGGGCTTCCCCGCGACGGGGGCCGAGCGCATGGCTGAGGTCATCGAGTTGCTGCGTGATTTGCTGATCGGCTCGGTGATTTTCCTCAACGATGCGCCAATAGCGATTCAACTGGTCTACCGTGTCGAGACACCGCAGTGGATCAGCGTCGAGTACATCAATGGCGGCGTCGATCCCGAAACCCGCGAATTCAGTCCGGGCAGCGTGCTGAGCTTTCTCAATACGCAAAGCGCCTGGGAGCATGCCCGGGCGTTGGACAAACCGTTGCGCTTTTCTTTCGGTCGCGCCGACCGTGAATACAAGGATCGCTGGTGCAATCCTGTGCCGGTGTTCACCGTATGAGTCAGCCCATGAACCGCAAACAGCAATTGCTCAAGCGCCATCGGCGCAACAAACGCATTGGTCTGCTTATCGCGCTGGTGCTATTGGTTGCCGTGGGTGTGTTGGTGACCTGGTGGCTGCCGTTGGTACTCGCGGTTCTGGGCTGGATTGCCCACGAGGCATGGTTCGCCGATCATTTGTTTTATTCGCCCAAAGACGATTATCAGTACAGCTTTCCACCGTACACCCAGCAGCCCAAGGTTCACCTTGACGGTGAGCGTTTGCGCCTGGACGACGGCGTCATGCTGGTCGACGATGCCACCCTGGTGTTGGCGCTGCGGATAAAAAGCACCTGGCTGGGACGCTTTTTCGATCCCGTGGTCGAGTTGTCGGGGGGCGATAACCCGGACCGACAAACCTTCGAGCGTGGTGTGAACGGCCTGCGTTACCTCAACCTCAGTGGTCAGGCGCAGGTTCTGTCGCAAGGTGAGTTACGCCTGCGCGGGCGTTTCTGCCGACTGCTGGGTGAGCCGGTGCTCAGGGCGTTCGAGCATCCGGATTACAGCCGTCAACGGGTGATGGTGATCGCGCCCCACGCCGACGATGCCGAGTTGGCCGCCTTCGGGTTGTACAGCAGCGCCAGTCAAAGCTGGATCGTGACCTTGACCGCCGGTGAAATCGAGGCCGGGCACTATCAGCAGATGGGGCTCAATGGCGTTGAAGCGTCCCGGTTGAAAGGCTCGCTTCGCGCCTGGGACAGTCTCAGCGTTCCGTTGTGGGGCGGCGTACCTCAGGAGCGCTGTGTTCAGTTGGGGTATTTCTGCCTGCAATTGCCCGCCATGCAAAGCGCGCCGGCCGAGGCCGTGGTGTCCCGTGAGGCGCAGCTTGGCGATACCCGATATTTTCGACGGTTCAATCCGTTTGCCCTGGGCAGTGATGTCGATGGCATACCGTCCTGGAACAATCTGCTGGCCGACCTGAGTGAGTTGATCGAGCGCATCCAGCCTCAGGTCATCGTTTTGCCACATCCGCGTTTCGACCCGCACCCAGACCATCTATGCTCACAGCAAGCGGTGATGCAGGCGCTGAACGGTACAGCCTGGCAGCCCGAAACCTTGTTGCATTACGCCAATCATCTACACGACAACGATCGCTGGCCAATGGGTGATGCCGGGACCGGTGTGACACTGCCGCCACAGATCAATAATCACGAACCGTTGCGGCCCTGGGCGCTTTGTCTGTCGGCCGAAAAACAGTGGCACAAGGCTATGTCGTTGGGCATGATGCACGACCTTCAGCCCCGACTTCCCCTCAAGCGTCTACTTCGCCGGGCGATCCAACGTTGTCTGGCGGCCCGACACTGGCCGGCTTTCGGCGAAAACGAGTTCTTCCGTAAAGCGGTGCGACGCCACGAATTATTCTGGGTCCAAGAGCTGTCTGGAAAGAGAGAGACCAATTGAAAGTTCTGTTTCTGGTGCAGAAAGAGCAGCGAGCGATCCTCGATCGACTGTATGACGGTATCGCCGAGCACTGCGACTGCGACAAGCGCGAGCTGACCAGCGCGGAGCAGGACGACTTGCGTGGATACTTTCGCAAGCATGTCGATGTGACCCGCTACGACCGGATTGTATTTTTCCTGCGCTTCAAAAAAGAAATCAGACAGGTGAGGTTCATCCAAACCCTGCCCAATCTGGTTATTCTGGAACACGATGCGTACCAGAATTACATCCCGTGCAAGTACACCGGCAAGTTCAGTGAGCATTACCGCAAGCTGCCTTGGGCACGGGTGATCAGCTCGGGTTTCATGGTCAGCCAGCGCTTGCGTGAGGAAGGGTTTGACGCGCATTTCGTGCCCAAGGGCTATGATCAGGCACTGTTGCAAAACTGCCAGCGTGAACGGGATATCGAGTTGGGTTTTGTCGGCAGTCTCAACAGCGTGGCGTATGCCGGGCGCAAGGCCATGCTCGAGTCCGTGGCCGAAGTGGAGAACCTGCTGATCACCCGCACCAAGTCGGGTGAGGAATACTGCGAGACGTTGAGCCGGATCCGTTACTTCGTGAGTGCCGACGTCGGCATGGGCGAATACATGATCAAGAATTTCGAGGCCATGGCCTGTGGTTGTGTGCTGTTTGCTTACGATCAAGGGGAAGCAGAGAATCGCGCGCTGGGGTTTGTCGATATGCACAACATCGTGCTCTATCGAACCCGCGACGAACTCAGGGAAAAACTGGCGGTGTTGCGCGAGTCCCCACAGCTGACCGAGACCATTTCATTGGCCGGACAGGCTTTGGTAGAGCAGCGTTACACGTTCCGGGCTGTAGGACATGCGATTGTCGAGGCCCTGCGTGCGCCGCTGCGCGAGCATGTCCCGCTGGGCTGGAAAGAAAAATTACGCTTGTCGCTGGGGCTGTGAAGCCGGGCGATTAAACAACCAATGGAGCGGTGCAAATAAATGCTGTTCAGCGAGACTAGCGACATTTCGGTAGTAATCACTAGTTGCGGTCGCTTCGATCTGTTGAAGCGTACCCTCGAGACATTTGACCGGTACAACACGGCTCCCGTCCGTAAAGTGTTCATTACAGAGGACTCCGGCGACAGCGCCGTAGAGGCCTGTATTCCGGAGCACTGGAGGGCGCATACCCAGTTCTTCATCAACAAGCCACGCCTGGGTCAGTTGCGATCTATCGATGCCGCTTACGCTCAGGTGCAGACATCGTGGATTTTCCACTGTGAAGACGACTGGGACTTCTACCGCGAAGGGTTCATCGAAGAGTCCCAATGCCTGCTGGAGGAAGATCCGCAGGCACTGCAGGTGTGGCTGCGCAGCTTCAATCATGACCTGATGGTTCACAGTCCTTACGTGTTCCTGAGCGAGCGCAAAGTCAGCCATGGCATTCCTTTCTACGTACTGGGCTCGCAAAAAGCCGAGTGGCAAGGTTTTTCCTTTAATCCAGGGTTGCGCCGTCGTGCGGATTACTTGATGCATGCACCGTATTCCGGATTCTCCGGGGAGAAAGAGCTGTCGCGTCTGTATGCTGGCGAAAACCGCTATGCGTTGATTCTGGAAAACGACGCGGTATTGCACACCGGTTTTGGTGAACATGTGGTGGTCCCGAAGGAGCGGGAGAACAAATTACGGCGTAAACGTCTCGATCGGCTGAAGCTGGTCGCAGCTCTTATCTTGGGTCTGGCAATAGGTTGGGTACTCCATGGAATTTAGCGGCATGAAGCAAGGAAAGAACACCATGGCGTATTTCGGAACGGTGCTCTGTCTGTTTCTTTTGAGCTTTGTGGTGGGCTGGTCGTCGAAGTGGACCAATAACCTGTTCTACGTCCTGATGGCATTGCCGGGCCTGGTCTTCCTGATCAAGGAGCGCGGTGCGGGCTTGCTCAAGGAGCCGCTGGCGTGGGGTTGGCTGGCGTTCATTCTGTGGTTTCTGGTGCCTGCGACGATTGCAGGGCAGATGCAGTTCTACAAACACGTCTTCTATGTACTGATGTTCGTCATGGTGGTCGGCGCCCTCACCGATCCGCAGTTCTTCCGCAGCGCGGCGTTTATTCGCGCTCAGTTCTGGATCTTGACGTTGTACATTTTCAGCAGCGCGCTCTACGGCTGGGCAACCGGTGAATACGCCGTCGGCGGCCGGGTGGCGCTGCTTCCTGCGCGTTTGGATAACGTCATCTACGCCAGCATTTGGCTGTTCTGTGCGTTGTCGCTGGCGCTGCCAATCTGGCTGAGAGAGCGAAAGTATATCGAGGGTGGCCTGGCCATCGTTTTGTCGGTGTTCGCGGTAGCCTTCGTCCTGCAGACGCGTACTGCGTTTGTGGGGGCTGCGTTCCTGTTTGGTATCTGGGTGCTTTACGGCATTTACCACAAGCCGCGGCTGGTAGGCGGTGCGGTGGCAATTTGCGCAATTGTTTTAGGCCTGCTGTTCCTGGTGGTGCACAACGAAGCCTGGTACCAGTCCCTCTGGCACCGAGGTGATTCGTACCGCCTCGAGATTTTCCATATCATGGTCGGCGAGTGGCGCAACTGCGGCTGGGCACTGGGCTGCGGTATCGGCTTCCACACCGCTCAGGTACTCGATGGCTGGATGCCGATTCAGCATCCGCACAACATTTTCGTAGCGCTGGGGCTGTACAGCGGCGGAGTCGCGCTGGCGTTGTTCGTAGCGCTGATGGTCGCAAGCCTTTGGCAGGCCTGGCGCCTGCGCGACGCGTGGGGTATGTACCTGGCGTGTGCGCTGGTGATGCTGAATTTCGATGGCAGTTTGCTGATTGGTAACCCTGACGAGTTGTGGCCGCTGGTGCTGCTGCCTGCCGCGATGATCCTGTCTCGTGCGCTGAAGACGCGACAACCCGCGCTGGCGTAATGCCTGGCCTTCGCCTCCTCCCCGGAGGCGAAGGCAGTCAGATCATTTTTGCAGGGCGACGCTCAGCTCCTCCGGGGAGCAGATGCTCTGAGTCTGGCCATAATGGTGCATGAAGACTTCGCCGTGACCGTCGAGCAGCCATTGCCGATCTTGCGGGTAACGCACCATATGCTTGAAGTTGCGCAGCCGCAGAGTCTTGCGCAACGGACGGCGATACACCCGCATGTCGGCGATGTCGATCAGGCCCAGCTGATGCTCGGGTGTGAGCACGATGTTGCCCAGGTGCGCCGAGCGAAAATAAATCCCCCGCTCATGCAAAGTGGCCATGAAGACCCCCAATTGACCGCGCAACGGATCGGCATCGCCCTGGATGTCCAGCAGCTGACGCAGGGTCTGGCCCGGCAGTGGATCGTAGTGCACGGCATCGCGCTCGATACTCGCAATACGGTAAACCTGACGAATCGACGGGCAGGGGATGTGCCGTTCACGCAACGCATCGCAGTTGTCGGCAAAGCGTTTGGCGTACGGGTACCACGCGGCCGACGTCAGCAGGCGTTTGCGGCGAAACAGTTTGAGTATTGAACCGTCCGTCAACCGCAGAACCTTGTCCCCCGAACCATCCGCTTCAAGGACTTGTGCTCCCTCGCGCAGGGCGAGATATCGGGTGTGATCAAGCGCTTGCATCAATACTCCGGGTTGGGCGCCGTGAGGCATGGATAGCCGGCCATGTTACCGCAGCTCAGCGACTAAAATGGCCTGTGTTACACTCGCGGGCTCTTTTCTCATACAACGGGTTCTCATGACCAGCCCTGATTCGCCTGCGCCGTCGAGCTTGAAGATTTACCTGCGCCTGCTGTCGTATGTGCGCCCGTACTGGGGCATGTTTGCCATCAGTATCGTCGGCTTCGTGATTTTTGCCTCGACGCAGCCCATGCTCGCAGGGATTCTCAAATATTTCGTCGATGGCCTGAGCAACCCCGAAGCGGTACTCTTCCCGACTGTTCCCTATCTGCAAGACTTGCAGTTGCTGATGGCCGTGCCGCTGCTGATCATCCTGATCGCCGCCTGGCAAGGTCTGGGGTCTTTCCTGGGTAACTACTACCTGGCCAAAGTCTCCCTTGGGCTGGTCCACGACTTGCGTGTCGAGCTGTTCAACAAGTTGCTGGTATTGCCCAACCGTTATTTCGACACCCATAACTCCGGGCACCTGATTTCGCGCATCACCTTCAACGTGACCATGGTCACCGGTGCGGCCACGGACGCCATCAAAGTGGTCATTCGTGAAGGCCTGACCGTGGTGTTCCTGTTTGCTTACCTGTTGTGGATGAACTGGAAACTGACCCTGGTGATGCTGGCGATCCTGCCCATCATCGCGATCATGGTGAGCAGCACCAGCAAAAAATTCCGCAAGCAGAGCAAGAAGATCCAGGTGGCGATGGGCGACGTGACTCACGTGGCCTCCGAAACCATCCAGGGCTATCGCGTGGTGCGCAGCTTCGGCGGCGAGAGCTATGAAGAGCGTCGTTTCGCCGAAGCCAGCCAAGGCAATACCGACAAGCAACTGCGCATGACCAAGACCGGTGCGGTCTACACGCCCATGCTGCAATTGGTGATCTACACCGCCATGGCCGTGCTGATGTTTTTGGTGCTGTTCCTGCGCGGCGATGCCACCGCCGGTGACCTGGTGGCCTACATCACCGCGGCAGGCCTGTTGCCCAAACCGATTCGTCAACTGTCGGAAGTCAGCTCGACAATCCAGAAAGGCGTTGCCGGTGCCGAGAGCATTTTCGAGCAACTGGATGTCGAGCCAGAGGTTGACCAGGGTACCGTCGAGCGCGATCGCGTCAGCGGCCACCTGGAAGTGCGCAACCTGAGCTTCACCTATCCAGGGACCGAGCGTGAAGTGCTGAAGAACATCAGCTTCACGGCGGCACCGGGGCAAATGATTGCCCTGGTCGGTCGCTCGGGTAGCGGCAAGTCGACCCTGGCCAGCCTGATTCCGCGCTTCTATCACCACGAAACCGGCGAAATCATGCTCGATGACGTGGAAATCGAAGACTATCGTCTGCGCAATCTGCGTCGCCACGTGGCGCAGGTGACGCAGCATGTGACCCTGTTCAACGACACCATCGCCAACAACATTGCCTATGGTGACCTGGCCGGCGCACCGCGTGCCGACATCGAAAAGGCCGCCACGGATGCTTACGCGATGGACTTCATCTCGGAGATGCCGCAGGGCCTGGACACCCAGGTCGGGGAAAACGGCGTGTTGCTGTCCGGTGGCCAGCGCCAGCGCCTGGCGATTGCCCGGGCCTTGTTGAAGAATGCTCCGTTGCTGATTCTCGACGAGGCAACGTCGGCGCTCGATACCGAGTCCGAGCGGCACATTCAGGCGGCACTGGATCAGGTCATGAAAGGCCGCACCACGCTGGTGATTGCTCACCGGTTATCGACCATTGAGAAAGCCGACCTGATCCTGGTCATGGACCATGGTGAAATCGTCGAACGCGGCACCCACGCTCAACTGTTGGCGCAAAACGGCTACTACTCGCGCCTGCATGCGATGGGCCTCGACGCCCCGGTTGGCGACATCGCCTGACCCCCGCTGGCCGCCACCGAGGGGTGGCGGCCGCAAAAAATCCTCTCATTAATGCCATGCGCAAGCCCACGCCAACCCTGTGTTAATATCGCGCCCCTGTTCATTTTGTATGTGGGTTGCTCCATGAAGTTGTCCATGCCGCGATTCGATCAAGCCCCTGTCTTGGTGGTCGGCGATGTCATGCTCGACCGTTACTGGCATGGTGGTACCTCACGGATTTCCCCTGAGGCGCCGGTACCGGTAGTCAAGGTCGAGCAAATCGAGGACCGCCCGGGCGGTGCCGCCAACGTTGCGTTGAACATTGCCGCCCTCGGCGCCCCAGCCTCGCTGGTCGGCGTGACCGGCGACGATGAAGCCGCCGACAGCCTGGCCAATAGCCTCAAGGGCGCTGGCGTACGGGCGTTGTTCCAGCGCATTGCGCACCAGCCGACCATCGTCAAGCTGCGGGTCATGAGCCGTCACCAGCAACTGCTGCGTATCGACTTTGAAGAGCCCTTCGCCACCGACGCGTTGGCGTTGGGCGAGCAAGTCGACGAGTTGCTCGAAGGCATCAAAGTGCTGGTGCTGTCCGACTACGGTAAAGGCGCGCTGAAAAACCATCAGGTGCTGATCCAGGCGGCACGTGCCCGTGGCATTCCGGTGCTGGCCGATCCCAAGGGCAAGGATTTCTCGATCTACCGTGGTGCGAGCCTGATCACCCCGAACCTCAGCGAATTCGAAACCATCGTCGGCGGTTGCGCCGATGAGCACGAGCTGGTGAGCAAGGGCGCGCAGCTGATGCACGACCTCGACCTCGGCGCATTGCTGGTGACCCGCGGCGAACACGGCATGACCCTGTTGCGTCCGGATCATCCGGCGCTGCACCTGCCGGCCCGTGCCCGTGAAGTGTTCGATGTGACCGGTGCCGGCGACACGGTCATCTCCACCCTGGCGGCCGCCATTGCCGCGGGCGAAGAACTGCCCCACGCGGTGGCCCTGGCCAACCTGGCGGCGGGCATCGTGGTCGGCAAACTCGGTACGGCAGCCATCAGCGCACCGGAACTGCGTCGCGCGATCCAGCGTGAAGAAGGTTCGGAGCGCGGTGTGCTGGGCATCGAGCAGCTGTTGCTGGCGGTCGATGATGCGCGTGCGCATAAAGAGAAGATCGTCTTCACCAACGGCTGCTTCGACATTCTGCACGCCGGCCACGTGACCTACCTCGAGCAGGCGCGAGCTCAGGGCGATCGCTTGATCGTCGCGGTCAACGACGATGCGTCGGTCAGCCGCCTGAAAGGCCCAGGTCGTCCGATCAACAGCGTCGACCGTCGCATGGCCGTACTGGCAGGTCTGGGCGCCGTGGATTGGGTGATCAGCTTCGCTGAAGGCACCCCGGAAAACCTGCTGCGCGAGGTCAAGCCGGATGTGCTGGTCAAGGGCGGGGACTACGGAATCGAGCAGGTCGTGGGCGCTGACATCGTGACTGCTTACGGCGGAACGGTGAAAGTACTGGGGCTGGTGGAAAACAGCTCGACTACCGCGATTGTCGAGAAGATCCGCAAGTCCGAGTGAAGCCTAAAAGATCGCAGCCTCGTTTCACTCGACAGCTCCTACAGGGAATCGCATTTCAATGTAGGAGCTGTCGAGTGAAACGAGGCTGCGATCTTTTGACCTTTTGCTTTAAGAGCTGACTTTTTTCCGCGGTACGATTCTCTTCAGCAATTGCTTCGCCTTCCCACGCAACCGCGCCAAACCCGAATCTTTCCCCGGCGGGCTCAAGCCCTGTTGCCGCACCCAATCCTTCCAGCGAATCCGCTCATCCCTCACCAGCCAGCCTTCCTGCTGGGCAAAACTCTCTGCCAGGTACAACCCGCGAGTACTCGCCGGGTACAGCTGATCCTTTTTCAAGGTGTAGAGCTCGGCCATCGGTTGGCCGTCCTGCAGCGGCATCAAATACAAATCGGGACGTTTTCGATCGAGGCGGGCCACCAGTTGATCGCCTTCCAGTCGTTCGTCGACATGGAACAGGCTCAGGGATTTGGCCTCCTTGGGTACGTCCAGGCGCAAGTCATAGATCAATTGGAGCGAGGCCGTCGGCAAATGCACGTAAGCCCGCGGGCGTTCGATCAACTGCATCTTGGCGCAACGCACCGGCCGCGCCGAACCGGACAGCGGCGTCAGGCGAAACGGCAGGGCTTCACGGTAATGCAGCGCGGACGAGTAGGGCGCCGGCAGCCAGGTGTCGTTGAAACGTCCGCCGAGCCAGCCTTCCGGAGTTTCCAGCAGACACTCTTCGGCAATTTCCTGAATCGCGGTGTGCAGCGGCAGGTTCAGCTCATGGGCGGGCACGTAACCGGAGATCAGCTTGAGCACCACGTCGCCGCGGTCTTGCCGACGCTGACGCACCAACACCCAGTAATCGCGATTCTGCCAATGCAGGGTCAGGCGCACCGAGACCCCGAGGTTGGCCAGTTCAAGCGAAAACCGCTGAGTGTCGGCGACCGTCACCGGGCGGCGACGTTGCAGCGTCTGGGAGAAATTGAGCGGCATCCCGACGCTTTGATAACTCAGGCCTTCGGGAGTCGCTTCGACGAATAACGGCAGGGTCTTGAAGTTGCTCGGGTTCTTTCTTATGAGCGTACGCGGCATGTCGGCTCCTGCTTAAGGCCGCGTGGGCGGCATCAGTTTCTACGTAGGACCTGGGCAACGGTCGCGACGTTATGGGCGAGGTGCAGCGGATTAATGGTCCCGACAATAGCACTGGCAACACCCGGATGTTCAAACAACAACTCGAAGCTGGCGCGAACAGGGTCCACGCCCGGGCTCAGGCAAACATGACCGCTGGCGAGGGCTTTTTTGACCAGAATGGCTTTGCCGTGAGCAGCAGCATAGTCAATGACCGGCTTCTCGTTCTGCTCGTTCAGATTGTAGGTGACCATCGCGCAATCACCTTGTTCCAGAGCCTTCAAACCACCTTCGACGGTTTTGCCGGAAAAACCGAAGCCGCGAATCTTGCCTTCGCTCTTCAGCTCGGCGAGGGTCGCATAGACCTCGCTGTCATTGAGGATCGCCAGGTCATTGCCATCGGAGTGCACCAGCACCAGGTCAATAAAATCCGTTTTCAGACGTTGGAGGCTGCGCTCGACCGAGAGCCGGGTATGAGCGGCGCTGAAGTCGTGATGGGACTGACCGTCGGCAAACTCTTCGCCGACCTTGCTGACGATCACCCAGTCCTGACGCTGACCCCGCAGCAACGGACCGAGGCGTTCTTCGCTGCGGCCATAGGCCGGGGCGGTGTCGATCAGGTTGATGCCCAGGTCGCGCGCGAGTTTCAGCAGCATGCGCGCTTCGTCGTCATCGGGAATCTGGAAACCATTGGGATATTTCACGCCTTGGTCGCGGCCGAGTTTGACGGTGCCCAGGCCCAGTGGCGAAACCAGCTGGCCGGTGCTGCCCAACGGGCGGTGCAGATCGTGCAAGGTCGGTTGGCTCATGGCAGCAGTTGCTCCCAGGCAGGGACGCCCATCGGCGGTTTTGGCAGCTCGGGCAGCGGCGCCGGATGGCTTGGCTGGATGCCGTCGCGCTGCAAGGACGCGATGACGCGATCAGCAAAGTCCGGAGCCAGCGCCAGTTTGGTTGGCCAGCCGACCAGCAGCCGGCCTTCTTCGGCAAGGAATGCATTGTCAGGACGGGTCAGTCCCGATTGCAGTGGCTCGGCGCGATCCACTCGAAGGGTGGCCCATTGCGCGGTGCTCAGGTCGATCCATGGCAGCAACTGGCCGAGTTCTTTCTGCGCCGTGGCAATTTGCTCGGCAGGTTCGCGGGCGACACCTTCGGCTTCAGCGATATCACCGCCCAGATACCAGACCCACTGACCATCGGCGGCCGGATGGGTAGTCACGGTAATGCGCGGCTTGGTGCCGCCGCCCAGGCAGTGGGCATACAGCGGTTTGAGACCCGGACCTTTGGCGATGATCATGTGCAACGGCCGGCGTTGCATGGCGGGTTGGCTCAGTCCCAGCGCTTCGAGCAGCGCTGCCATACCGGCACCGGCGCTCAAGACGATGCGCTGGGCGCGAATCTCGCGCTCGTCAACCTTCAGGCCGACCAGTATTCCACCCTCCAGCAACGGTTCGATGGTCTGACCGGCGAGCAGGCCATCACCCGCCAGATCGGCCAGGCGCTGGATCAGGCTCGGCACGTCGATCACCAGTTCCGCCAGACGATAGACCTTGCCCTTGAAGCGCTTGTCTTGCAGGGCGGGCGGCAGTTGCTCGCCCTTGACCTGATCGACACGGCCGCGCACCGCTTTGCTGGCGAAGAAACTGGTGAGATTGCCGGCGATTGTGCCGGGGGACCAGAGGTAATGGGCTTCGGACAGCAGGCGCACGCCGGTCAGGTCCAGTTCTCCGTCACCGGCCAGGGCTTCGCGCCAGCGCCGAGGCATGTCGGCGATGGCTTCCGAGGCACCGGTCAGGGCGCCATGCAATGCGTACTTGGCGCCGCCATGGATGATGCCTTGGGACTTCACGCTTTGCCCGCCACCGAGGCTGGCGCTTTCCACCAGCACGGTCGAAAAACCCTGGCGGCGCAGGCGCGCATTCAGCCAGAGGCCGGCGACACCGGCGCCGACAATCAGAACGTCGGTGGAAATAACGGATGGCATGCAGCGACCTCAGTGTTCAAGACGAGGGCGCAGTATACAGACTCGAAGATTGGAGGTTTTGCTGGCGATCAACACGGCGAATGCAAAATCCTGTGGGAGCGGGCTTGCTCGCGAAAGCGGTGTGCCAGTCGACACAAATGTTGACTGACACACCGCTTTCGCGAGCAAGCC
>NZ_JAGYGJ010000045.1:0-54572 GCF_019947405.1 Pseudomonas sp. GL-B-26
CTCAGCAGTGAAACGATGCATCGCCGATGGTAGTGTGGGGTTTCCCCATGTGAGAGTAGGTCATCGTCAAGATTAAATTCCGAAACCCCTATCTGCGTATGCAGGTAGGGGTTTTGTTTTGTCCGCAGAAAAACTGCCCTGTAGGGTTTCTATGCAATGGTGTGGGGCATGGCTATCATGCGGGCCTCATTGTGAGGCGAGACTTGCATGCTGACATTGTTAAAGCTTCTTAAAGATGGCCGATTCCATTCGGGTCAGGCCTTGGGCGTCGCCTTGGGTGTCAGTCGTAGTGCCGTTTGGAAGCAGCTTCAGCATTTAGAAGCTGAGCTGGGGTTATCCATTCATAAAGTGCGGGGTCGCGGCTATCAACTGGCTGCGCCATTGACGCTGCTTGATCCTGTCGAGATAAGAGAGCAGGCGCCTTCTTGTGATTGGCCCATCCTGGTTTTCGATTCAATTGACTCCACTAATGCCGAGGCTTTGCGCGCCATAGAGCGGGGGCAGACGGCACCCTTTCTGGTGCTTGCCGAGCGGCAAACTGCAGGGCGCGGGCGGCGTGGACGTAAATGGGCGAGTCCATTCGCGGAAAACATCTATTACAGCCTCGTGTTGCGTATTGAAGGTGGGATGCGTCAGCTGGAGGGTTTGAGTCTTGTTGTTGGGCTCGCCGTCATGCAGGCCCTGCGTGAGCTTGGTATTTCGGGGGCTGGATTGAAATGGCCCAACGATGTTCTGGTTGGTCAGAAGAAGATTGCCGGGATATTGCTCGAGCTGGTGGGAGATCCTGCTGATGTGTGTCACGTTGTGCTGGGTGTGGGAATTAATGTGAACATGCAGATTACCGATGAGGTAGATCAGCAGTGGACGTCCATGCGGCTAGAGTCGGGCAAGGTGTTTGATCGAAATCTCTTGGTCGGGGAGTTGGGCGCGATGCTCCAGGCATATCTGTCTCGTCATCAAGTCGACGGATTTTCAGCTATCCAGGCAGAGTGGGAGCAAAATCATCTCTGGCAGGGGCGGGCCGTGTCGTTGATCGCAGGTGTTAACCATATAGATGGCGAAGTGCTGGGTATTGATAGTCAGGGTGCTCTGCGCTTGAAGGTGGGTGGTGTGGAAAAAGTCTTTAGTGGTGGTGAGCTCAGTCTGAGGTTACGTGATGATTCTTGAGCTCGACTGCGGAAACAGTTTTATCAAGTGGCGTGTGCTCGACGCGGACGTTCGGCGGGTGGTTGGCGAGGGCGTCGTTGATTCGGATCTCGCTTTGTTGGAGAGCTTGAAAGCGCTCAAGGGGCTCGCTCTCAAGTTTTGTCGGTTGGTCAGTGTCAGGACCGCCGAAGAAACCAGTGCACTGATTTCTCTGCTGACAGAAGCTTTTGGTGTGTCGGTGGTATGTGCGGCGCCGTCCCGCGAAATGTCCGGGGTTCGTAATGGTTATGAGGAGTTCGAGCGGTTAGGGCTCGACCGTTGGCTGGCGATGCTTGGGGGATTCCAACTGGCTTCGGGTGCGTGCCTTGTGCTTGATTTTGGTACGGCTGTTACCGCGGACTTCATCTCTAGGGGGGGAGAACACCTCGGAGGATTTATATGCCCAGGTATGCCTCTAATGCGGAACCAATTGCGTACCCATACCCGTAGAATTCGTTATGGCGATCTAGCAGCTGAGCGCGCTCTGGAAAGTCTTGTTCCTGGTCGGACAACTGTCGAAGCGGTCGAGCGGGGGTGCTCGTTGATGCTGAGAGGCTTTGTCCTGACTCAGCTGGAGTTGGCGCGTAGCTATTGGGGGGATGATTTTGCTGTGTTCCTCACTGGAGGAGATGCAGACCTGGTTTCCGAGATCGTGCCTGAGGCCAGGGTGGTTCCTGATCTGGTGTTTGTAGGTTTGGCTATGGCGTGCCCCTTGTCGTGAGGTTTTTATGCGTTGGTTGTTTCTGCTGCTGCTTGTTCTCAATGTGTTCTATTACATCTGGCACCAACAAGAGGCTCCTCTGCGTGCGAAGGATGTAACCCCTTTGAATTTATATAGGGGTTCGCAGCAGGATATTCGCTTGTTGAGTGAAACGACTGACGCGGCTCGTGATAAAGGAAAGCCTGCCCAGGCAGACGATGGATGCCTCTATCTTGGCGGTTTTACTCGTCAGGAGGCGGCTCAGGCGGTTGAGCGGCGATTGAGCGGCATGGAAATCAAGTTTGAGTCCTTGCTGAGGCCTCCTGCCGACTCTGATGGTTACTGGGTGCGTGTGGCACCAGAAAGCCGGCGTTGGCTGGATGACTCGCAGCTGAAAAACCTTTCTAGAGAATTCAATGAGTTAAAACATAAAATAATGCCGTGCGAGGGGGTTGCGCCCGCCGAATAGTTTGCATAGAATGGCGCCCGCTTCGCAGTGAAGACCTTTAGTGGTTAACGCCGCAAAGTGATGTCAACGCAGCTAACCTCAGGTTTTTAATGAGAAAATGCTTGACAGAAGGCTGGCATGATATAGAATGCCGGCTCGCTTAGGAGGGGTTCCCGAGCGGCCAAAGGGATCAGACTGTAAATCTGACGTCTACGACTTCGAAGGTTCGAATCCTTCCCCCTCCACCATTTTTAGCGAGAGCTGCAGGCTCGCGGGTATAGTTTAGTGGTAGAACCTCAGCCTTCCAAGCTGATGATGCGGGTTCGATTCCCGCTACCCGCTCCAAGTTTGCAGATCCTGCACAGTGTTGCGCTCTTGTAGCTCAGTTGGTAGAGCACACCCTTGGTAAGGGTGAGGTCAGCGGTTCAAATCCGCTCAAGAGCTCCATATAACAAGGCAGATATGAAAATATCTGCCTTTGTTTTAATGGCTTGTTTGACCTGCTCAATTCTTCTCCTAGGGGTGATTTTGATGGCTAAGGAAAAGTTCGAACGTAATAAGCCTCACGTCAACGTTGGTACCATTGGTCACGTCGACCACGGTAAAACTACTCTGACTGCTGCTTTGACCCGCGTCTGCTCCGAAGTTTTCGGTTCGGCAAAGGTTGACTTCGACAAGATCGATAGCGCCCCTGAAGAAAAAGCTCGTGGTATTACCATCAACACCGCTCACGTTGAGTACGATTCGGCTGTGCGTCACTACGCACATGTTGATTGTCCAGGTCACGCTGACTACGTAAAAAACATGATTACCGGTGCTGCTCAGATGGATGGCGCGATTCTGGTTTGCTCGGCCGCAGATGGTCCGATGCCGCAAACTCGTGAGCACATCCTTCTGTCCCGCCAGGTTGGCGTTCCGTACATCGTTGTCTTCCTGAACAAGGCTGACATGGTCGATGATGCTGAGCTGCTGGAGCTGGTTGAGATGGAGGTGCGCGACCTGCTGAGTACTTATGATTTCCCAGGTGATGACACTCCGATCATCATTGGTTCGGCGCTGATGGCGCTGAATGGTCAGGACGACAACGAGATGGGCACTACTGCCGTCAAGAAGTTGGTCGAGACTCTGGATAGCTACATTCCGCAGCCTGAGCGTGCTATTGATAAGCCGTTCCTGATGCCGATCGAGGATGTTTTCTCGATCTCCGGTCGCGGTACTGTTGTGACTGGTCGTGTTGAGCGTGGCATTGTCCGCATTCAGGAAGAAGTTGAGATTGTTGGTCTTCGTGACACTGTCAAAACTACTTGCACTGGTGTTGAGATGTTCCGCAAGCTGCTCGACGAAGGTCGTGCTGGCGAGAACTGCGGCGTATTGCTGCGTGGTACCAAGCGTGATGATGTTGAGCGTGGCCAGGTTCTGGTCAAGCCGGGCACCGTTAAGCCGCATACCAAGTTCACCGCTGAAGTTTACGTTCTGAGCAAGGAGGAGGGTGGTCGTCATACGCCATTCTTCAAAGGCTACCGTCCACAGTTCTACTTCCGGACCACCGACGTGACCGGTAACTGCGAACTGCCGGAAGGCGTTGAAATGGTGATGCCGGGTGATAACGTCCAAATGACGGTCACTCTGATCAAAACCATCGCAATGGAAGATGGTCTGCGTTTCGCCATTCGTGAAGGCGGTCGTACCGTCGGCGCTGGTGTCGTTGCTAAGGTTATCGAGTAAATTGTTGTAATGTCTTTTTCGGGCCGGCATAATGGTCGGCCTGATTTTGTTTTAGGTCAGTAGCTCAATTGGCAGAGCGACGGTCTCCAAAACCGTAGGTTGGGGGTTCGATTCCCTCCTGACCTGCCAGATTCACTTGGTGTGTCTGGCTTTCTTTTCACAGGATCTTCATAGATGACTCCTAAAGCTGAAGCTCAAGGCTCTCGCTTCGATCTGCTCAAGTGGCTAGTAGTAGTTGCTTTGGTGGTTGTTGGCGTTGTTGGCAATCAGTATTACTCTGCTTCGCCGATCCTGTACCGCGTACTTGCTTTGCTCGCCATTGCTGCTGTAGCTGCCTTTGTAGGCCTGCAGACGGTCAAGGGCAAGTCTTTCTTTGTACTGGTTAAGGAAGCTCGCACCGAGATTCGTAAAGTCGTATGGCCAACTCGCCAAGAAACCACGCAGACCACGTTGATTGTTGTGGCTGTTGTTCTGGTTATGGCGTTGCTGTTGTGGGGGCTTGATTCCCTGCTCGGCTGGCTTGTTTCCTTGATTGTCGGCTAAGGGTGTCCCGTGGCTAAGCGTTGGTACGTTGTGCATGCTTACTCCGGTTACGAGAAGCATGTCATGCGCTCGTTGGTAGAGCGCGTAAAGCTGGCTGGCATGGAAGATGGCTTCGGCGAAATTCTGGTTCCCACTGAAGAAGTGGTTGAAATGCGTAATGGCCAGAAACGCAAAAGCGAGCGCAAGTTCTTCCCGGGTTATGTGCTGGTTCAGATGGACATGAATGAGGGTACTTGGCACTTGGTCAAGGATACTCCTCGGGTGATGGGTTTTATCGGCGGTACTGCTGATAAGCCTGCACCTATCACAGATAAAGAGGCAGAAGCGATTCTGCGTCGCGTTGCTGATGGTAGCGACAAGCCGAAGCCGAAGACGTTGTTCGAGCCGGGTGAGTCGGTGCGTGTCAATGACGGTCCGTTTGCCGACTTTACCGGCACGGTCGAAGAAGTTAACTACGAGAAGAGCCGGATTCAAGTGGCAGTGCTCATTTTCGGTCGCTCTACTCCGGTAGAGCTAGAGTTCAGCCAGGTCGAAAAAGTCTAGCTGAGCAAGCATCCCAACCCCGCAGCCCTAGGCTGTGGGGTTTTGTCGTCACTGGGATAAACGCGCAAGTAACCGGGGAGCCTTTCGAGGCGTTCGAACCCGTAATTGGAGTGCCTCATGGCCAAGAAGATTACCGCTTACATCAAGCTGCAAGTGAAGGCCGCTCAGGCTAACCCAAGCCCACCTGTTGGTCCTGCTCTGGGTCAGCACGGCGTGAACATCATGGAATTCTGCAAGGCTTTCAACGCCCGTACTCAGGGTATTGAGCCAGGTCTGCCGACTCCAGTGATCATCACTGTCTACAGCGACCGTAGCTTCACTTTCGAAACCAAATCCACACCTGCTTCGGTTCTGCTGAAGAAAGCTGCTGGTCTGACTAGCGGTTCCGCTCGTCCGAACACCGTTAAGGTTGGCACCGTTACCCGTGCTCAGCTGGAAGAAATCGCGAAAACCAAAAACGCGGATCTGACTGCAGCTGATATGGACGCGGCCGTGCGTACTATCGCCGGTTCTGCTCGTAGCATGGGCCTTAACGTGGAGGGTGTGTAATGGCTAAGTTGACCAAGCGTCAAAAGGCTATCGCCGGCAAAATCGAAGCAGGCAAGTCCTACAACTTTGTAGACGCTGCTGCTCTGCTGGCTGAGCTGTCGACCGTCAAGTTCAGCGAGTCGTTTGACGTTGCTGTAAACTTGGGTGTTGACCCGCGTAAATCCGACCAGGTCGTTCGTAGCGCTACTGTGCTGCCACACGGCACTGGCAAGACTGTTCGCGTTGCTGTGTTCACCCAAGGTCCAGCTGCTGAGGCCGCTTTGGCTGCCGGCGCTGACCGTGTAGGTATGGACGATCTGGCTGCCGAAATGAAAGGCGGCGACCTGAACTATGACGTAGTTATCGCATCCCCGGATGCAATGCGCGTTGTTGGTCAGTTGGGTCAGATCCTGGGCCCACGTGGCCTGATGCCTAACCCTAAAGTCGGCACCGTAACGCCAGACGTAGCTACCGCGGTTAAGAACGCCAAGGCTGGTCAGGTTCGTTATCGCACCGACAAAAACGGCATCATCCACACCTCCGTTGGCAAGGTTGGCTTCGACGCCGTCAAGCTGAAGGAAAACGTTGAAGCCCTGATCGCTGATCTGAAGCGTATCAAGCCAGCTTCTTCGAAAGGTATTTACGTCAAGCGCGTTACCCTGAGCACCACCATGGGTCCAGGTCTGGTCATCGACCAAGGCTCGCTCGACGCGTAAGACAAAGATTGGCGCAAGCGATTGCGCCAATTGAAAGATTGGGGTCCCTGCCTGGCGGGGGCTATCCAAGACCGTAGGCGGCGCAAGTCTTAAACCCCAAGCCTACGCAGATGGTGCTCCCGGTTCCTTACCGAATCAGACACCAAAACGACATCTGGCCTCGGTTGGATGAAACGGTAACAAGCAGGAGTTTTTCCCGTGGCAATTAAACTTGAAGACAAGAAGGCCATCGTCGCTGAAGTCAACAAGGCTGCCCAAGTTGCTCTGTCCGCTGTCGTGGCTGATGCCCGTGGCGTAACAGTAGGCGCTATGACCGGACTCCGTAAAGAGGCTCGTGAAGCTGGCGTTTACGTACGTGTTGTACGTAACACCCTGCTCAAGCGCGCCGTTGCTGGCACTCAATATGACGTGCTCAACGACGTGTTCACCGGCCCGACCTTGATTGCATTCTCCAAAGATCATCCGGGCGCTGCTGCTCGTATCTTCAAAGAGTTCGCAAAAGGTCAGGATAAGTTCGAGATCAAGGCAGCTGCGTTCGAGGGCAAGTTCCTCGCAGCTAATCAGATCGACGTACTGGCAAGCCTGCCGACCCGTGACGAAGCAATTTCTCAGCTGATGAGCGTGATTCAAGGCGCAACCAGCAAATTGGCTCGTACTCTGGCGGCTCTTCGCGACCAGAAAGAAGCTGCCGCAGCCTAAGGCTGAGCGACTCCTTTCAGCGTTTATTGTTTATTTCGATGGCCGCGTAGGCTGTCACCCCAATACAGGAATTTATAGTCATGTCTCTGACTAACGACCAAATCATCGAAGCAATCGGCGAAAAATCCGTTCTGGAAATCGTTGAGCTGATCAAGGCCATGGAAGAGAAGTTCGGCGTTTCCGCTGCCGCTGCTTCCGCTGGTCCAGCTGCTGTCGCTGCCGTTGTTGAAGAACAAACTGAATTCAACGTCATGCTGCTGGAAGCTGGCGAGAAGAAAGTTAACGTGATCAAGGCAGTACGTGAACTGACCGGTCTGGGCCTGAAAGAAGCCAAGGCTGTAGTTGACGGCGCTCCTGGCGTTGTTCTGGAAGCTGTTTCGAAAGACGCAGCTGACAAAGCAAAAGCCACTCTGGAAGAAGCAGGCGCTAAAGTCGAGCTGAAGTAAGCATCGACTTTGCGTCTCCAGCCCGAGCGTTAAGCGAAAGGCTGATGGCTGGTGGCTCTTGCCACCGGCCTTTTTCCGTTATTGGCAGCCGACTGGGTCGGTGCTGATAACGAGCTGTAACCACCCGATGCGGTGGCGCAAACCATGGGGTTTGCACGATTTTCTGGCTGCTCCCGTCGGGAGGGGCCAAACAAGCAGGTGACCAAGCTGGGGAACGCTGATGGCTTACTCATATACTGAGAAAAAACGTATCCGCAAGGACTTTAGCAAGTTGCCGGACGTCATGGATGTGCCGTACCTCCTGGCCATCCAGCTGGATTCGTATCGTGAATTCTTGCAAGCGGGAGCGACTAAAGATCAGTTCCGCGACGTGGGCCTGCATGCGGCCTTCAAATCCGTTTTCCCGATCATCAGCTACTCTGGCAATGCTGCGCTGGAGTACGTCGGTTATCGCCTGGGCGAACCGGCATTTGATGTCAAAGAATGCGTATTGCGCGGTGTAACTTACGCCGTACCTTTGCGGGTAAAAGTGCGCCTGATCATTTTCGACAAAGAATCGTCGAACAAAGCGATCAAGGACATCAAAGAGCAAGAAGTCTACATGGGTGAAATTCCCCTGATGACTGAGAACGGTACCTTTGTAATCAACGGTACCGAGCGTGTAATCGTTTCCCAGCTGCACCGTTCCCCGGGCGTGTTCTTCGACCACGACCGTGGCAAGACGCACAGCTCCGGCAAACTGTTGTACTCGGCGCGTATCATTCCTTACCGCGGTTCGTGGCTGGACTTCGAGTTCGACCCGAAAGACTGCGTATTCGTGCGTATCGACCGTCGTCGCAAGCTGCCTGCATCGGTACTGCTGCGCGCGCTCGGCTATACCACTGAAGAAGTGCTCGACGCGTTCTACACCACCAACGTCTTCCACGTGCAAGGTGAAAACCTCAGCCTGGAACTGGTGCCTCACCGCCTGCGTGGTGAAATTGCTGTCCTGGATATCCTGGATGACAAAGGCAAGGTTATTGTCGAGCAAGGTCGTCGTATCACTGCTCGCCACATCAACCAGCTGGAAAAAGCCGGGATCAAAGAGCTGCAAGTGCCTCTGGACTACGTCCTGGGTCGCACTACCGCCAAGGTCATCGTGCATCCGGCAACCGGCGAAATCCTGGCAGAGTGCAACACCGAGCTGAACACCGAGATCCTGGCAAAAATCGCCAAGTCCCAGGTTGTTCGCATCGAAACTCTGTACACCAACGATATCGACTGCGGTCCGTTCGTCTCCGACACTCTGAAGATCGACTCCACCAGCAACCAATTGGAAGCGCTGGTCGAGATCTATCGCATGATGCGTCCAGGCGAGCCGCCAACCAAAGACGCTGCCGAGACTCTGTTCAACAACCTGTTCTTCAGTCCTGAGCGCTATGACCTGTCTGCGGTCGGCCGGATGAAGTTCAACCGTCGTATCGGTCGTACCGAAATCGAAGGTTCGGGCGTGTTGTGCAAGGAAGACATCGTCGCGGTACTGAAGACTCTGGTCGACATCCGTAACGGTAAAGGCATCGTCGATGACATCGACCACCTGGGTAACCGTCGTGTTCGCTGCGTAGGCGAAATGGCCGAGAACCAGTTCCGCGTTGGCCTGGTACGTGTTGAACGTGCGGTCAAAGAGCGTCTGTCGATGGCTGAAAGCGAAGGCCTGATGCCGCAAGACCTGATCAACGCCAAGCCAGTGGCTGCGGCGGTGAAAGAGTTCTTCGGTTCCAGCCAGCTTTCCCAGTTCATGGACCAGAACAACCCGCTTTCCGAGATCACCCACAAGCGTCGTGTTTCTGCACTCGGCCCTGGCGGTTTGACTCGTGAGCGCGCTGGCTTTGAAGTTCGTGACGTACACCCGACTCACTACGGTCGTGTATGCCCGATTGAAACGCCGGAAGGTCCGAACATCGGTCTGATCAACTCCCTGGCCGCTTATGCGCGCACCAACCAGTACGGCTTCCTCGAAAGCCCGTACCGCGTGGTGAAAGACGCTCTGGTCACCGACGAGATCGTGTTCCTGTCCGCCATCGAAGAAGCTGATCACGTGATCGCTCAGGCTTCGGCCACGATGAACGACAAGAAAATGCTGATCGACGAGCTGGTAGCTGTTCGTCACTTGAACGAGTTCACCGTCAAGGCGCCGGAAGACGTCACCTTGATGGACGTTTCTCCGAAGCAGGTAGTTTCGGTTGCAGCTTCGCTGATCCCGTTCCTCGAGCACGATGACGCCAACCGTGCGTTGATGGGTTCGAACATGCAGCGTCAAGCTGTACCAACCCTGCGCGCTGACAAGCCGCTGGTCGGTACTGGCATGGAGCGTAACGTAGCCCGTGACTCCGGCGTTTGCGTCGTGGCTCGTCGTGGTGGCGTTATCGATTCCGTCGACGCCAGCCGTATCGTGGTTCGTGTTGCTGATGATGAAGTTGAAACCGGTGAAGCTGGTGTCGACATCTACAACCTGACCAAATACACCCGCTCCAACCAGAACACCTGCATCAACCAGCGTCCGCTGGTGCGTAAAGGTGATCGGGTTCAGCGTAGCGACATCATGGCTGACGGCCCGTCCACCGACATGGGTGAACTGGCGCTGGGTCAGAACATGCGCATCGCGTTCATGGCCTGGAACGGTTACAACTTCGAAGACTCCATCTGCCTGTCGGAACGAGTTGTTCAAGAAGACCGCTTTACCACGATCCACATTCAGGAACTGACCTGTGTGGCACGTGACACCAAGCTTGGGCCAGAGGAAATCACTGCAGACATCCCGAACGTGGGTGAAGCTGCACTGAACAAGCTGGACGAAGCCGGTATCGTTTACGTAGGTGCTGAAGTTGGCGCAGGCGACATCCTGGTTGGTAAGGTCACTCCGAAAGGCGAGACCCAGCTGACTCCGGAAGAGAAACTGCTGCGTGCCATCTTCGGTGAAAAAGCCAGCGACGTTAAAGACACCTCCCTGCGCGTGCCTACCGGCACCAAGGGTACCGTCATCGACGTACAGGTCTTCACCCGCGACGGCGTTGAGCGTGATGCTCGTGCACTGTCGATCGAGAAGACTCAACTCGACGAGATCCGCAAGGACCTGAACGAAGAGTTCCGTATCGTTGAAGGCGCCACTTTCGAACGTCTGCGCTCCGCTCTGGTCGGCCACAAAGCCGAAGGCGGCGCCGGTCTGAAGAAAGGTCAGGACATCACCGACGAAGTTCTCGACGGTCTTGAGCATGGTCAGTGGTTCAAACTGCGCATGGCTGAAGATGCTCTGAACGAGCAGCTCGAGAAGGCTCAGGCCTACATCGTTGATCGCCGCCGTCTGCTGGACGACAAGTTCGAAGACAAGAAGCGCAAACTGCAGCAGGGCGATGACCTGGCTCCAGGCGTGCTGAAAATCGTCAAGGTTTACCTGGCAATCCGTCGCCGCATCCAGCCGGGCGACAAGATGGCCGGTCGTCACGGTAACAAAGGTGTGGTCTCTGTGATCATGCCGGTTGAAGACATGCCGCACGATGCCAATGGCACCCCGGTCGATGTGGTCCTCAACCCGTTGGGCGTACCTTCGCGTATGAACGTTGGTCAGATCCTTGAAACCCACCTGGGCCTCGCGGCTAAAGGCTTGGGCGAGAAGATCAACCGGATGATCGAAGAACAGCGCAAAGTCGCTGAGCTTCGTAAATTCCTGGACGAGATCTACAACCAGATCGGCGGTCGTAACGAAGATCTGGATAGCTTCTCCGACCAGGAAATCCTGGATCTGGCGAAGAACCTGCGTGGCGGTGTTCCAATGGCCACTCCAGTGTTCGACGGCGCCAAGGAAAGCGAAATCAAGGCCATGCTGAAACTGGCAGACCTGCCAGAGAGCGGCCAGATGCAGCTGACCGACGGCCGTACCGGCAACAAGTTCGAGCGCCCGGTTACTGTTGGCTACATGTACATGCTGAAGCTGAACCACTTGGTAGACGACAAGATGCACGCTCGTTCTACCGGTTCGTACAGCCTGGTTACTCAGCAGCCGCTGGGTGGTAAGGCGCAGTTCGGTGGTCAGCGTTTCGGGGAGATGGAGGTCTGGGCACTGGAAGCATACGGTGCTGCTTACACTCTGCAAGAAATGCTCACAGTGAAGTCGGACGATGTGAACGGCCGTACCAAGATGTACAAAAACATCGTGGATGGCGATCACCGTATGGAGCCGGGCATGCCCGAGTCCTTCAACGTGTTGATCAAGGAAATTCGTTCCCTCGGCATCGATATCGATCTGGAAACCGAATAACACGTGACGCGAATCGAGAGCGGGGCAGGATTGCCCGCTCTCTGCTCCGCCAGGAGGAAAGGCCTTGAAAGACCTACTGAATTTGCTGAAAAACCAGGGTCAAGTCGAAGAGTTCGACGCCATCCGTATTGGATTGGCATCGCCTGAGATGATCCGTTCGTGGTCGTTCGGTGAAGTTAAAAAGCCGGAAACCATCAACTACCGTACGTTCAAACCTGAGCGTGACGGCCTGTTCTGCGCCAAGATCTTTGGCCCGGTAAAGGATTACGAGTGCCTGTGCGGTAAGTACAAGCGCTTGAAGCACCGTGGTGTGATCTGCGAGAAGTGCGGCGTTGAAGTCGCGCTGGCCAAAGTTCGTCGTGAGCGCATGGCGCACATCGAACTGGCTTCCCCGGTTGCCCACATCTGGTTCCTGAAATCGCTGCCGTCGCGTATCGGTTTGCTGATGGACATGACCCTGCGTGATATCGAACGCGTTCTCTACTTCGAAAGCTATGTCGTTATCGATCCAGGCATGACCACCCTTGAAAAAGGTCAGCTGCTCAACGACGAGCAGTACTTCGAAGCGCTGGAAGAGTTCGGCGACGATTTCGATGCCCGCATGGGTGCCGAAGCTGTCCGTGAACTGCTGCACGCTATCGACCTGGAACACGAGATTGGCCGTCTGCGTGAAGAAATTCCGCAAACCAACTCCGAAACCAAAATCAAGAAGCTGTCCAAGCGTCTGAAGTTGATGGAAGCCTTCCAGGGTTCCGGCAACCTTCCAGAATGGATGGTGCTGACCGTTCTGCCGGTTCTGCCGCCAGATCTGCGTCCACTGGTCCCGCTGGATGGCGGTCGCTTCGCGACTTCCGACCTCAACGATCTGTATCGTCGAGTGATCAACCGTAACAACCGCTTGAAGCGCCTGCTTGATCTGTCCGCTCCGGACATCATCGTGCGTAACGAAAAGCGTATGTTGCAGGAAGCTGTCGACGCACTGCTCGATAACGGTCGTCGTGGCCGCGCTATCACCGGTTCCAACAAGCGTCCTCTGAAATCCCTGGCTGACATGATCAAGGGTAAGCAAGGTCGTTTCCGTCAGAACTTGCTCGGTAAGCGTGTTGACTACTCCGGTCGTTCGGTAATTACCGTAGGCCCGACCCTGCGTCTGCATCAGTGCGGTCTGCCGAAGAAAATGGCTCTCGAGCTGTTCAAGCCGTTCATTTTCGGCAAGCTGGAAATGCGTGGTCTCGCGACCACCATCAAAGCTGCCAAGAAGATGGTCGAGCGTGAGCTGCCTGAGGTTTGGGACGTTCTCGCTGAAGTGATCCGTGAACACCCGGTTCTCCTCAACCGTGCACCGACCCTTCACCGTCTGGGTATCCAGGCGTTTGAACCGGTACTGATCGAAGGTAAGGCTATCCAGCTGCACCCGTTGGTCTGTGCTGCGTACAACGCCGACTTCGACGGCGACCAAATGGCCGTGCACGTACCGCTGACACTGGAAGCCCAGTTGGAAGCGCGTGCGTTGATGATGTCGACCAACAACATTCTGTCGCCAGCCAACGGTGAGCCAATCATCGTTCCGTCGCAGGACGTTGTATTGGGTCTGTACTACATGACTCGTGAAGCGATCAACGCCAAGGGCGAAGGTCGTGTGTTCGCGGATTTGCAAGAAGTTGACCGTGTGTTCCGTGCCGGCGAAGCCGCACTGCACGCTAAAGTCAAAGTGCGGATCAACGAAACCGTTAACGACCGTGATGGCGGCAGCGTGAGCGGCACTCGTATCGTCGACACCACTGTCGGCCGTGCGCTGTTGTTCCAGGTTGTTCCACCTGGCCTGTCGTACGACGTCGTCAACCAGCCGATGAAGAAAAAGGCGATCTCCAAGCTGATCAACCAGTGCTACCGCGTGGTTGGTTTGAAAGAGACCGTGATCTTCGCTGACCAGTTGATGTACACCGGTTTTGCCTATTCGACCATTTCCGGCGTTTCCATCGGTGTTAACGACTTCGTTATCCCGGATGAAAAAGCCCGCATCATCAATGCTGCTACTGATGAAGTGAAAGAGATCGAAAGTCAGTACGCCTCCGGCCTGGTAACCCAGGGCGAGAAGTACAACAAAGTGATCGACCTTTGGTCCAAGGCGAACGACGAAGTTTCCAAGGCGATGATGGCCAACCTCTCGAAAGAGAAAGTCATCGACCGCCATGGCGTCGAAGTCGACCAGGAATCCTTCAACTCGATGTACATGATGGCCGACTCGGGCGCACGGGGTTCTGCTGCGCAGATCCGTCAGCTCGCCGGTATGCGTGGCCTGATGGCCAAGCCGGACGGTTCCATCATCGAAACGCCGATTACTGCGAACTTCCGTGAAGGTTTGAGCGTACTTCAGTACTTCATCTCGACTCACGGTGCTCGTAAAGGTTTGGCGGATACCGCGTTGAAAACTGCGAACTCCGGTTACCTGACTCGTCGTCTGGTAGACGTGGCGCAGGATCTGGTTGTGACCGAGATCGATTGCGGCACCGAGCATGGCCTGGTAATGACTCCGCACATTGAAGGCGGTGACGTTGTTGAGCCGCTGGGTGAGCGCGTATTGGGTCGTGTTATTGCCCGTGACGTGTTCAAGCCAGGTACCGAAGAAATCATCGTTCCTGCCGGCACGCTGGTAGACGAGAAGTGGGTTGAGTTCATCGAGCTGAACAGCATCGATGAAGTGATCGTGCGTTCGCCGATCAGCTGCGAAACCCGCTATGGCATTTGCGCCAAGTGCTACGGCCGTGACTTGGCTCGTGGTCACCAGGTGAACATTGGTGAAGCGGTCGGCGTTATTGCTGCCCAGTCCATCGGTGAGCCGGGTACCCAGCTGACCATGCGTACGTTCCACATCGGTGGTGCGGCAAGCCGGACCTCCGCAGCCGACAGCGTTCAGGTGAAGAATGGCGGTACCGTCCGTCTGCACAACCTGAAGCACGTTGAGCGAGTGGATGGTTGCCTGGTTGCTGTGTCCCGTTCCGGTGAGCTGGCAATCGCTGATGACTTCGGTCGTGAGCGCGAGCGTTACAAGCTGCCGTACGGTGCTGTGATTTCGGTTAAAGAAGGTGACAAGGTCGACGCTGGCGCAATCGTGGCCAAGTGGGATCCGCACACTCACCCAATCGTTACCGAAATGAAAGGTACCGTGACCTACGTGGGCATGGAAGAAGGCATCACGATCAAGCGTCAGACTGACGAATTGACCGGTATGACCAACATTGAAGTACTCGACGCCAAAGACCGTCCAGCTGCCGGTAAAGATATCCGTCCTGCTGTGAAGATGGTTGATGACAACGGCAAGGATCTCTTGCTGCCGGGTACCGACGTAATTGCTCAGTACTTCCTGCCTGCTAACGCCCTGGTTGGTGTAGCGGACGGTGCGAAGATTGCGATCGGTGATGTTATCGCTCGTATCCCGCAAGAGACTTCGAAGACCCGTGACATCACCGGTGGTCTGCCACGTGTTGCCGACTTGTTCGAAGCACGTCGTCCGAAAGAAGCCTCGATTCTGGCTGAAGTCAGCGGCACCATCGCGTTCGGTAAAGAGACCAAAGGCAAGCGCCGTCTGGTTATCACCCCGAACGACGGTACCGATCCGTACGAAGAGCTGATTCCTAAGTGGCGTCACCTGAACGTCTTCGAAGGCGAACAGGTAAACCGCGGCGAAGTTATCTCCGACGGCCCGAGCGATCCACACGACATCCTGCGTCTGCTGGGTGTGAGTGCGCTGGCCAAGTACATCGTGAACGAGATCCAGGACGTTTATCGTCTGCAAGGCGTGAAGATCAACGATAAGCACATCGAGACCATCCTGCGTCAGATGCTGCGTAAAGTTGAAATCGCTGAATCCGGCGACTCGACTTTCATCAAGGGCGACCAGATGGAGTTGACTCACGTTCTGGTAGAGAACGAGCGTCTGGCTGGCGACGAGAAATTCGTTTCCAAGTTCACTCGCGTGCTGCTGGGTATCACCAAGGCGTCGTTGTCCACCGAATCGTTCATCTCGGCGGCTTCCTTCCAGGAAACCACTCGCGTACTGACCGAAGCGGCGGTAACCGGCAAGCGCGATTACCTGCGCGGCCTGAAAGAAAACGTAGTCGTGGGTCGTCTGATCCCGGCTGGTACCGGTCTGGCTTATCACAGCGAGCGCAAGCGCCGCCGTGATGCTGACAAACCGTTGCGCGTAAGCGCCAGTGAAGTGGAAGCTGCACTGACCGAAGCGCTGAACTCGAGCGGTAACTGAGTTCTGCGATAAATGAGCGTAAGGCCCTGGCCGTTCCGTTCATCGAATCGAGACAATTTGTCGAGGTTCGATGAGCGGGGAGGTCGGGGCCTTGCCTTGACTGGGGGCAAGATCCTCTTTAGACTCTTGTACCCCTAAATTTGGCGGGAATTCGTTCCTGCCATTTTGCTTTTCTTGCAAGACAATAGCGTCGCAAGACAACAGTGGAGCTAGTAGATGGCAACTATCAACCAGCTGGTACGTCAGCCGCGTAAGCGTATCGTCGAGAAATCCGACGTGCCTGCGCTGCAGAACTGCCCGCAACGTCGTGGCGTATGCACCCGTGTGTATACCACCACGCCGAAAAAACCTAACTCGGCACTGCGTAAAGTATGCCGTGTGCGTCTGACCAACGGTTTCGAGGTTTCCTCGTACATCGGCGGTGAAGGCCACAACCTGCAAGAGCACAGCGTGGTACTGATCCGCGGCGGTCGTGTAAAAGACTTGCCAGGTGTTCGTTACCACACCGTACGCGGTTCTTTGGATACTTCCGGCGTCAAAGGTCGTAACCAGGGTCGTTCGAAGTACGGTACCAAGAAGCCTAAGTAGTAGTGGCTTTTTGTAAAAACTGATTTTCTATTTTTCTGAGTCGATAAGAGTAAGGTCGGAGGCGTCCCGAAAGGGCACCGATTCCGAGCGAACCTGAAGACCGTTTGAGGGCTTATCCATGCCAAGAAGACGCGTAGCAGCCAAGCGCGAAGTGCTTGACGATCCAAAATACGGCAGCCAGATCCTGGCCAAGTTCATGAACCACGTAATGGAAAGCGGCAAGAAAGCCGTTGCCGAGCGTATCGTTTATGGCGCGCTGGAAAAGGTTAAAGAACGCAAGAACAGCGATCCCCTGGAAATCTTCGAGAAAGCTCTCGACGCCATCGCTCCGCTGGTCGAAGTGAAGTCGCGCCGTGTAGGCGGTGCTACTTACCAGGTTCCGGTCGAAGTTCGTCCGTCCCGTCGTAACGCTCTGGCAATGCGCTGGTTGGTAGACTTCGCCCGTAAGCGCGGCGAGAAGTCTATGGCTCTGCGTTTGGCTGGCGAACTGTTGGACGCTGCCGAAGGTAAAGGTGCTGCAGTTAAGAAGCGTGAAGACGTGCACCGTATGGCTGAAGCCAACAAGGCTTTCTCGCACTACCGCTTCTAATTTTAGCGTCACTAATTTTGCGAGGGCTTTATGGCTCGTACTACACCGATTAATCGCTACCGTAACATTGGTATCGTTGCTCACGTGGATGCTGGTAAAACCACCACCACCGAGCGCGTCCTTTTTTACACTGGCAAAAGTCACAAGATGGGCGAGGTGCATGACGGCGCCGCGACCACAGACTGGATGGTGCAGGAGCAGGAGCGTGGTATTACCATTACTTCTGCTGCTATTACCGCCTTCTGGCAGGGTTCCGAGAAGCAGCACAAAGACCAATACCGCTTCAACGTTATTGATACCCCGGGTCACGTTGACTTCACTATTGAAGTTGAACGTTCCCTGCGTGTACTCGATGGCGCGGTCGTTGTGTTCTGCGGCACCTCGGGCGTTGAGCCTCAGTCGGAAACCGTATGGCGTCAGGCCAACAAATACGGCGTTCCACGTCTTGTTTACGTAAACAAGATGGACCGTGCTGGTGCGAACTTTCTGCGCGTGATCGGTCAGATCAAGCAGCGTCTGGGTCACACTCCGGTGCCAATCCAGTTGGCTATCGGTTCCGAAGACAACTTCCAGGGTCAGATCGATCTGATGGCTATGGAAGCTGTTTACTGGAACGACTCTGACAAAGGCATGGTTCCAGTTCGCAAGCCTATCCCTGCTGAACTGCAGGAATTGGCTGACGAATGGCGCGGCAACATGGTTGAAGCTGCGGCTGAAGCCAGCGAAGAGCTGATGAACAAGTACCTCGAAGGTGAAGAGCTCACCAACGAGGAAATCAAGGCCGCTCTGCGTCAGCGTACTATCGCTGGTGAGATCGTTCTGGCTGTTTGCGGTTCTTCCTTCAAGAACAAGGGTGTTCCCCTGGTTCTCGACGCCGTTATCGACTACCTGCCTGCTCCAAGCGACATTCCTGCCATCAAGGGTACTGACCCGGATGACGAGACCCAGGAAATGGAGCGTCACGCAGACGACAGCGAGCCGTTCTCGGCTCTGGCGTTCAAGATCGCTACCGACCCATTCGTGGGTACCTTGACCTTCGTTCGAGTTTACTCGGGCGTGTTGGCCTCCGGCGACGGCGTGATCAACTCGGTTAAAGGCAAGAAAGAGCGCGTGGGTCGTATGGTGCAAATGCACGCAAACGCCCGTGAAGAAATCAAGGAAGTGCGCGCTGGTGACATCGCGGCCTTGATCGGCATGAAGGACGTCACCACTGGTGAGACTTTGTGCAACGCTGACAAGCCAATCATCCTGGTTCGCATGGACTTCCCGGAGCCGGTTATTTCGGTTGCCGTAGAGCCTAAGACCAAGGACGACCAGGAAAAAATGGGTATCGCTCTGGGCAAGCTCGCTCAGGAAGATCCATCTTTCCGCGTCAAGACTGATGAAGAGACTGGTCAAACGATCATCTCCGGCATGGGCGAGTTGCACCTGGACATCCTGGTTGACCGGATGCGCCGTGAGTTCAACGTCGAAGCCAACATCGGTAAGCCTCAAGTTTCGTACCGTGAGCGCATCACGAAGAGCTGCGAAATTGAAGGCAAGTTCGTTCGCCAGTCCGGCGGTCGTGGCCAGTTCGGTCATTGCTGGATTCGTTTTGCTCCTGCTGACGAAGGTCAGGAAGGTCTGCAATTCCTGAACGAAGTAGTGGGTGGTGTGGTTCCTAAGGAATACATCCCGGCTATCCAGAAGGGTATCGAAGAGCAGATGAAGAACGGCGTTGTTGCCGGCTATCCGCTAATCGGCCTGAAGGCTACCGTGTTCGATGGTTCCTACCACGACGTCGACTCCAACGAGATGGCGTTTAAGGTGGCTGCTTCCATGGCTACCAAGCAACTGGCCCAGAAGGGCGGTGGTGAGTTGCTTGAGCCGATCATGGCGGTAGAGGTTGTTACGCCTGAAGACTATATGGGTGACGTGATGGGCGACCTTAACCGTCGTCGCGGCATGATCCTGGGTATGGAAGACACGGTTTCCGGCAAAGTGATTCGCGCCGAGGTTCCGTTGGGTGAGATGTTCGGTTACGCAACCGACGTTCGTTCCATGTCCCAAGGTCGCGCAAGCTACTCTATGGAATTCAAAAAATACAATACAGCTCCGTCGCATATCGTCGAAACTGTTACCAAAAAACAAGGCTGATTCAGCCCCTTTAGGCTAGGAGTTAATTGTCGTGGCTAAAGAAAAATTTGACCGTACCCTCCCGCACGTCAACGTTGGCACCATCGGTCACGTCGACCACGGTAAAACCACGCTGACCGCTGCTCTGACTCGCGTCTGCTCCGAAATTTTCGGTTCGGCCGTTGTTGCTTTCGACAAAATCGACAGCGCTCCGGAAGAAAAGGCTCGTGGTATCACCATCAACACCGCACACGTTGAATACAACTCGCTGATCCGTCACTACGCTCACGTTGACTGCCCAGGTCACGCTGACTATGTGAAGAACATGATCACCGGTGCTGCTCAAATGGACGGCGCTATCCTGGTTTGTTCGGCCGCTGATGGTCCGATGCCACAAACCCGTGAGCACATCCTGCTGTCCCGTCAGGTTGGCGTTCCGTACATCGTTGTCTTCCTGAACAAGGCTGACATGGTTGACGACGCTGAGTTGCTGGAACTGGTTGAGATGGAAGTGCGCGATCTGCTGAGCACTTACGACTTCCCAGGTGACGACACTCCGATCATCATCGGTTCGGCTCTGATGGCTCTGAACGGCCAAGACGACAACGAAATGGGTACCACCGCTGTTAAGCGCCTGGTAGAAACTCTGGACAGCTACATCCCGGATCCAGTTCGTGTTATCGACAAGCCGTTCCTGATGCCAATCGAAGACGTATTCTCGATCTCCGGTCGCGGTACTGTTGTGACTGGCCGTATCGAGCGCGGTATCGTCAAGGTTCAGGATCCACTGGAAATCGTTGGTCTGCGTGACACTACCGTCACCACCTGCACCGGTGTTGAAATGTTCCGTAAGCTGCTCGACGAAGGTCGTGCTGGCGAGAACTGCGGCGTGCTGCTGCGCGGCACCAAGCGTGACGACGTTGAGCGTGGCCAGGTTCTGGTCAAGCCAGGTTCGGTTAAGCCGCACACTACCTTCGAAGCTGAAGTGTACGTGTTGAGCAAAGAAGAAGGCGGTCGCCACACTCCGTTCTTCAAAGGCTACCGTCCACAGTTCTACTTCCGGACCACTGACGTGACCGGTAACTGCGAACTGCCGGAAGGCGTTGAAATGGTAATGCCAGGCGACAACATCAAAATGGTTGTCACCCTGATCAAAACCATCGCAATGGAAGATGGTCTGCGTTTCGCTATTCGTGAAGGCGGTCGTACCGTCGGCGCTGGCGTCGTAGCCAAAATCATCGCTTAATAAGTGATGACTTGAAAAAGCCCCCGCCTAGCGGGGGCTTTTTTATTGGGTTGACACTGTAGTAGCCCGTCTATAGAATTGCGCCTCCTTTTAACGGGCGTATTGCGCTCGCTGGGAATAGCAGCCGGAGTCTGAAATCCAATGCAAAATCAGCAAATCCGTATCAGGTTGAAGGCTTTTGACCATCGCCTGATCGACCAATCCACCCAGGAAATCGTGGAAACCGCGAAACGTACTGGTGCTCAAGTGCGTGGTCCAATTCCACTGCCTACCCGTAAAGAGCGGTTCACCGTTCTGGTCTCCCCGCACGTCAACAAAGACGCGCGTGACCAGTATGAGATCCGTACTCATAAGCGCGTTCTGGACATCGTCCAGCCAACGGATAAAACCGTTGATGCTCTTATGAAGCTTGATCTTGCGGCCGGTGTGGAAGTGCAGATCAGCCTCGGCTAAGACTCGGTCTTAGTCGTGTAACGCTCTGAAATGGGCGGCCATAGCGGGTGAAAGCCCCGTACACTCATGAGGTTTACAACATGACTATTGGTGTAGTCGGTCGTAAATGCGGTATGACCCGTATTTTCACCGAAGAAGGTGTCTCCATTCCGGTCACGGTCATTGAGATCGAACCGAATCGCGTCACCCAGTTCAAAACTGAAGAGACCGATGGCTATCGTGCAGTGCAAGTCACTGTAGGCGAGCGTCGTGCTTCGCGTGTTACAGCTGCTCAAGCTGGCCACTTCGCTAAAGCGAACGTTGCCGCTGGTCGTACCGTAATGGAATTCCGTCTTGAAGAAGGCGAGTACCAGGCCGGCGATCTGATCAACGCTGAAATCTTCGCCGCTGGTCAACTGGTTGATGTAACCGGTCAGTCCAAAGGTAAAGGCTTCCAGGGTACGATCAAGCGTTGGAATTTCCGCGGGCAAGATAATACCCACGGTAACTCCGTATCCCACCGCGTTCCAGGCTCTATCGGCCAGTGCCAGACTCCTGGTCGTGTATTCAAGGGCAAAAAAATGTCCGGTCATATGGGCGCTGAGCGCGTGACCGTGCAGTCCCTCGAAGTAGTGCGCGTGGACGCTGAACGCAATCTGTTGTTGGTCAAGGGCGCTGTTCCTGGCGCTACTGGCGGCAACTTGGTTGTACGTCCAGCAGCCAAGGCTCGCGGTTAAGGGGAAGCTGACATGCAATTAAATGTAAATGACGCTCAAGCGATCGAAGTTTCCGAACTGACATTTGGCGGCGAATTCAACGAGACGCTGGTTCACCAAGCAGTCGTGGCCTACATGGCCGGCGGCCGTCAAGGTAGCAAGCAGCAAAAGACCCGTTCCGACGTTCGTGGTGGCGGTAAGCGCCCATGGCGTCAGAAAGGTACTGGCCGTGCTCGTGCCGGTACTATCCGTAGCCCAATCTGGCGTGGCGGCGGTACCACTTTCGCAGCTCGTCCTCAGGATCACACCCAGAAGCTGAACAAGAAGATGTATCGCGCAGCAATGCGTTCCATCCTTGCTGAGCTGGTGCGTACTGATCGTCTGGTTGTGGTTCAGGACTTCGCTGTTGATGCACCGAAGACCAAAGATCTGCTGAACAAACTGACCGGCATGGGCCTGACTGACGTCTTGATCGTGTCTGAAGTGGTTGATCAGAACCTGTACCTGGCTGCTCGTAACCTGCCACACGTTGATGTACGTGACGTGCAGGGTTCCGATCCAGTTAGTCTGATCGCATACGACAAGGTGTTGATCACCGTGTCGGCCGTGAAGAAATTCGAGGAGCTGCTGGGATGAACCAGGAACGCGTATTTAAAGTTCTGCTTGGCCCGCACGTTTCCGAGAAGGCTACGGTTCTGGCTGACAAGAAAGGCCAGTTCGTTTTCAAGGTTGCAACTGATGCAACCAAGCTGGAAATCAAGAAGGCCGTCGAAAGCCTGTTCAGCGTGAAAGTAGAGCGTGTTACTACCCTGAATGTTCTGGGTAAGAGCAAACGCACTGCTCGCGGTCTGGGCAAGCGTAATGACTGGAAGAAGGCAGTTATCTCCCTTCAGCCAGGCCAAGATCTCGATTTCAGCAGCAGTGCTGAGTAAGGAAGGGGTGCATCATGGCAATCGTTAAATGCAAACCGACTTCCCCTGGCCGCCGTTTTGTGGTCAAGGTGGTCAACCAGGAGCTGCATAAAGGCGCTCCTCACGCACCGCTGCTCGAGAAAAAATCGAAGACTGGTGGTCGTAACAACAATGGTCGTATTACCACTCGTCACATCGGTGGTGGCCATAAGCAGCATTATCGTCTGGTCGATTTCCGTCGCAACGACAAAGATGGCATCTCTGCCACTGTCGAGCGTATTGAATACGATCCAAACCGTACTGCTCACATCGCTCTGCTGCTGTACGCAGATGGCGAGCGTCGCTACATCATCGCCCCTAAAGGCGTGAGTGCTGGCGACCAGCTGATCGCAGGTGCTCTGGCACCGATCAAGCCGGGCAACGCTCTGCAACTGCGTAACATTCCAGTTGGTAGCACCGTACACGGCATCGAATTGAAGCCAGGTAAAGGCGCGCAAATCGCTCGTTCCGCTGGTGCTTCGGCTCAGCTGATCGCTCGTGAAGGTGTCTACGTGACCCTGCGTCTGCGTTCTGGTGAGATGCGTAAAGTGCTGGCTGAATGCCGCGCGACCCTGGGTGAAGTCTCGAACTCCGAGCACAGCCTGCGTTCGCTGGGTAAAGCTGGTGCCAAACGCTGGCGTGGCGTTCGCCCAACCGTTCGTGGTGTTGCCATGAACCCGGTTGACCACCCGCATGGTGGTGGTGAAGGTCGTACCTCTGGTGGTCGTCATCCGGTATCGCCATGGGGCTTCCCGACTAAGGGCGCGAAGACTCGTGGTAATAAGCGTACCGACAAAATGATCGTCCGTCGTCGCAAGTAAATAGAGGGATACGACAGTGCCACGTTCTCTGAAAAAAGGTCCTTTTATTGATCTTCACCTACTGAAGAAGATCGAAGTGGCGGCGGAAAAGAACGATCGCAAACCAGTTAAAACCTGGTCGCGTCGTTCGATGATCCTGCCACAAATGGTCGGTTTGACCATTGCAGTGCATAACGGTCGTCAACATGTTCCAGTTCTCGTGAACGAAGACATGGTCGGCCACAAACTGGGCGAGTTTGCCGGTACCCGCACATATCGTGGGCACGTGGCAGACAAGAAAGCCAAGCGTTAAGGGGTAAGGAACGATGGAAGTAGCCGCTAAGTTGTCGGGCGCTCGAATCTCCGCCCAGAAAGCCCGCTTGGTCGCCGACCAGATCCGCGGGAAGAAGGTGGGCGAAGCGCTCAACCTGTTGGCTTTCAGCAGTAAGAAAGCCGCCGAGATCATGAAGAAAGTGCTGGAGTCGGCCGTAGCCAACGCCGAGCATAACGAAGGCGCAGACGTTGATGACCTTAAAGTCAGCACCGTTTTCGTCAACGAAGGGCGTTCGCTGAAGCGAATCATGCCACGTGCCAAAGGCCGTGCTGATCGCATCGTCAAGCGGTCTTGCCATATCACTGTCAAGGTTGCTGACAAGTAACGGAGTCGAAGAGATGGGTCAGAAAGTACATCCCATTGGCATTCGCCTGGGAATCGTCAAGGAGCACACCTCCGTCTGGTACGCAGACGGTCGGACTTATGCGGACTATTTGTTCGCTGATCTGAAGGTGCGTGAGTATCTCCAAGACAAACTAAAAAGCGCGTCCGTAAGCCGTATCGATATCCATCGTCCGGCTCAGACTGCACGTATCACCATCCACACCGCTCGTCCAGGTATCGTTATCGGGAAGAAAGGTGAAGATGTTGAGAAACTGCGTCAGGACCTGACCAAGCAAATGGGTGTGCCTGTGCACATCAATATCGAAGAGATCCGCAAGCCGGAACTCGACGGTATGCTGGTTGCGCAGAGCGTAGCTCAGCAGCTGGAGCGTCGCGTAATGTTCCGTCGCGCTATGAAGCGCGCTGTTCAGAACGCCATGCGCATTGGTGCCAAAGGCATCAAAATCCAAGTGAGCGGTCGTCTCGGCGGTGCTGAAATCGCACGTACTGAATGGTATCGCGAAGGTCGTGTGCCATTGCACACCCTGCGTGCCGACATCGACTATGCCAACTACGAAGCTCACACCACTTACGGTGTGATCGGTGTAAAGGTTTGGATCTTCAAAGGCGAAGTAATTGGTGGTCGCCAAGAAGAACTGAAACCACAAGCACCAGCGCCTCGTAAAAAAGCTGCTAAGTAAGGGGTACGCCAAATGTTGCAACCAAAGCGTACGAAGTTCCGCAAGCAGATGACAGGCCACAACCGTGGTCTGGCACAGCGCGGTAGCAAAGTCAGCTTCGGCGAGTTCGCGCTGAAGTCTGTAGCTCGTGGTCGTCTCACCGCTCGTCAGATCGAGTCAGCGCGTCGTGCTCTGACCCGTCACGTTAAACGTGGCGGCAAGATCTGGATCCGTGTATTCCCGGACAAGCCTATTTCCAAAAAGCCACTCGAAGTTCGGATGGGTAAAGGTAAGGGTAGTGTGGAGTACTGGGTTGCCCAGATTCAGCCAGGCAAAGTCCTGTATGAAATCGAGGGTGTTACTGAAGAGCTGGCGCGTGAGGCTTTTGCCTTGGCTGCTGCAAAGCTGCCGCTCGCCACTGCCTTCGTTAAACGGACGGTGATGTGATGAAAGCGAACGAACTTCGTGAAAAAGACGCGCCGCAGCTTAACGAGCAACTGCTCGGCCTGCTGCGCGACCAGTTCAATCTGCGCATGCAGAAAGCAACTGGCCAGTTGGGGCAGTCTCACCTGCTCCGGCAAGTTAAGCGTGACATCGCTCGCGTGAAGACTGTGCTCAAACAGCAGGCAGGTAAGTAATCATGGCTGAAGCCGAAAAAACCGTCCGTACGCTGACTGGCCGTGTTGTCAGCGACAAAATGGACAAGACCATCACCGTTCTGATCGAGCGTCGCGTTAAGCACCCGATCTACGGTAAATACGTTAAGCGTTCGACTAAGCTGCACGCGCACGACGAAACCAATCAGTGCCACATCGGCGACAAAGTCACTATTCGTGAAACTCGTCCTTTGGCCAAGACCAAGTCTTGGGCGCTGGTTGATGTTCTCGAACGCGCTGTGGAAGTCTAAGGACTAGGGGTCGGAGAAATTATATGATTCAGACTCAATCCATGCTCGATGTGGCCGATAACAGCGGCGCTCGCCGTGTTATGTGCATCAAGGTGCTGGGTGGCTCCCATCGTCGTTACGCTGGTATCGGTGACATCATCAAAGTTACTGTGAAGGAAGCAATTCCTCGCGGTAAAGTGAAAAAAGGCCAAGTGATGACTGCTGTTGTAGTCCGCACTCGTCACGGCGTACGCCGTGCTGATGGCTCCATTATCCGCTTTGATGGCAACGCTGCTGTTCTTCTGAACAACAAGCAAGAGCCGATCGGCACCCGTATCTTTGGGCCAGTGACCCGTGAACTTCGTACTGAGAAGTTCATGAAGATCGTCTCGCTCGCCCCAGAAGTGCTGTAAGGAGATCCGACATGCAAAAGATTCGTCGTGACGACGAGATCATCGTGATCGCCGGCAAAGACAAAGGTAAGCGCGGTAAGGTGCTTAAGGTTCTCGCTAATAACCGTCTGGTTATTGGTGGTCTGAACCTGGTTAAGCGTCATACCAAGCCTAACCCGGCGTCGGGCGTACAAGGCGGTATCGTCGAAAAAGAAGCTCCACTGGACGCTTCTAACGTCGCCATTTTCAACGGCGAAACCAACAAGGCTGACCGCGTTGGTTTCAAAGTAGAAGACGGCAAGAAAATTCGTGTCTTCAAGTCGACCCAAAAAGCGGTTGATGCTTGAACACTGCTAGGTAGAAGACCATGGCACGACTAAAAGAGATTTACTGGAAGGAAATCGCACCGAAGCTTAAGGAAGAACTTAAGCTTTCGAACGTGATGGAAGTTCCACGCGTTACAAAAATCACCCTGAACATGGGTCTGGGCGAAGCGGTCGGTGACAAAAAAGTCATCGAGCACGCTGTTGCCGACCTGGAAAAGATCACCGGCCAGAAAGTCGTTGTGACCTACGCTCGGAAATCCATCGCTGGCTTTAAAGTCCGTGAAGGTTGGCCGATCGGCGTCAAAGTGACCCTGCGCCGTGAGCGTATGTACGAGTTCCTGGATCGTCTGCTGTCGATCTCCCTGCCTCGGGTTCGCGACTTCCGCGGCCTGAATGCCAAGTCCTTCGATGGTCGTGGTAACTACAGCATGGGCGTTAAAGAGCAGATCATCTTCCCGGAAATCGACTACGACAAGATCGATGCTCTCCGCGGTCTGGACATTACCCTGACCACCACTGCCAAGAACGATGATGAAGGTCGCGCCCTGTTGCGTGCTTTCAAATTCCCGTTCCGCAACTGATTGGAGTAGGAAAATGGCCAAGATGAGCATGAAAAACCGCGAGCTGAAGCGTCAGCTCACGGTTGCCAAGTACGCCAAAAAGCGTGCAGCACTGAAAGCTATCATCGTTGATCTGAACGCAAGTCCAGAAGCACGTTGGGAAGCTACAGTAGCTCTGCAGAAGCAGCCGCGTGATGCAAGCGCCTCGCGCATGCGTAACCGCTGCCGCCTGACCGGTCGTCCACACGGCGTTTACCGCAAGTTCGGCCTTGGCCGTAACAAACTGCGTGAAGCTGCAATGCGTGGTGACGTACCTGGTCTGGTTAAAGCCAGCTGGTAAGCACTATCAAAGTCTCGGTGTTCGGGGTCGCAAGATCCTGACCGCCGGTGACCTTGAGCTTGAATCAAGCCCCTTTTGGGGCTTGATTCATTTGTGGGGTGTGTCTAGAATACCCGGCTCGCCTGAGCCCGTGCTTTTTCCGCATGGATGAGCTCGGCGACAAGTAGTAGCCGCAAGGCTAATTTTTTTGTATTAGGAGCGTCTAGCCCATGAGTATGCAGGACCCGTTAGCGGACATGCTAACTCGAATCCGTAATGCCCAGATGGCTGAAAAGTCCGTCGTAAGCATGCCATCTTCTACTTTGAAGGTAGCTGTTGCCAAAGTCCTGAAGGACGAAGGTTACATTGCGGGTTATCAGATCAGCAGCGAAATCAAACCACTGCTGTCCATCGAGCTGAAGTACTTCGAAGGCCGTCCGGTCATCGAAGAAGTGAAGCGCGTTAGCCGTCCAGGCCTGCGTCAGTACAAGTCCGTCGATGATCTGCCAAAAGTTCGTGGCGGTCTCGGTGTGTCTATCGTCTCCACCAACAAAGGTGTGATGACGGATCGTGCTGCGCGCGCTGCCGGTGTCGGCGGCGAAGTTCTTTGCACTGTGTTCTAAGGGGGGATAAGCATGTCACGCGTCGCTAAGAACCCCGTTAAGCTGCCAGCCGGTGTCGAAGTCAAATTCGCAGGCCAACAGCTTTCGGTGAAGGGTGCCAAGGGCACTCTCGAACTGAACATCCATTCGTCCGTTGAGATCGTTGAAGAAGCTGGTGAGCTGCGTTTCGCTGCTCGCAATGGCGATCAACAAACTCGCGCAATGGCTGGTACCACTCGTGCGTTGGTAAACAACATGGTCCAAGGCGTAAGCCAAGGCTTCGAGCGCAAGCTCCAGCTGGTCGGTGTTGGTTACAAAGCGCAAGCAAAAGGCACAGTGCTGAACCTGGCTCTTGGCTTCTCGCACCCAGTGGATTATGAACTGCCGGAAGGCATCACCGCTGAGACTCCTAGCCAGACCGATATCCTGATCAAGGGCATCGATAAGCAGCTGGTAGGTCAAGTGGCCGCCGAGATCCGCGACTTCCGTCCACCAGAGCCGTACAAAGGCAAAGGTGTGCGCTACGCGGACGAAGTCGTCCGTCGTAAAGAAGCCAAGAAGAAGTAGGGCATAGCAAATGACCGACAAAAAAGTTACTCGACTGCGTCGCGCTCGCAAAGCACGCCTGAAAATGCACGAACTCGAAGTCGTGCGTCTCTGCGTGTTCCGCTCGTCGCAGCACATCTACGCCCAGGTCATTTCGGCCGACGGCAACAAAGTCCTGGCATCTGCCTCGACTTTGGATAAAGAACTGCGTGATGGCGCCACTGGCAACATCGACGCGGCCACTAAGGTTGGCCAGCTGGTCGCTACGCGTGCTAAAGCCGCTGGCGTCTCGCAGGTGGCTTTCGACCGCTCTGGCTTCAAGTACCACGGCCGCGTCAAGGCGCTGGCTGATGCTGCTCGTGAAGCTGGGCTGGAGTTCTAAGTTATGTCAAATAACGACCAAAAGCGCGACGAAGGCTACATCGAGAAGCTGGTTCAAGTTAACCGTGTAGCCAAAACCGTTAAAGGCGGCCGTATCTTCACTTTTACCGCGTTGACCGTGGTTGGTGATGGTAAAGGGCGTGTTGGCTTCGGCCGTGGCAAGTCGCGTGAAGTGCCTGCTGCGATCCAGAAGGCAATGGAAGCTGCTCGCCGCAACATGATCCAAGTTGATCTGAACGGCACCACTCTGCAGTACGCAATGAAGTCCGGTCACGGCGCTTCGAAGGTGTACATGCAGCCTGCTTCTGAAGGTACCGGTATCATCGCTGGCGGCGCTATGCGTGCTGTCCTCGAAGTTGCTGGCGTTCAGAACGTTCTGGCCAAGTGCTACGGCTCGACTAACCCGGTAAACGTGGTTCACGCCACTTTCAAAGGTTTGAAAGCTATGCAGTCTCCTGAATCCATTGCCGCCAAGCGTGGCAAAAGCGTCAAGGAGATCTTCTGATCATGGCTACCGTAAAAGTTACGCTGATCAAAAGCATGACCGGCCGCATCCCTAACCACAAATTGTGCGTTAAGGGTCTGGGTCTGCGTCGCATCGGTCACACTGTAGAAGTACTTGATACTCCCGAGAATCGCGGGATGATCAACAAGGCTTACTACATGCTGCGTGTCGAGGGTTAATCGATGAAACTCAATGATCTGAGTCCAGCGCCGGGTTCCCGTCGCGAAAAGCATCGTCCGGGCCGTGGTATCGGTAGTGGTTTGGGCAAGACCGGTGGCCGTGGCCACAAAGGTCAGTCCTCCCGCTCCGGTGGCACCATTGCTCCAGGCTTTGAAGGCGGTCAACAGCCGCTGCATCGTCGCCTGCCGAAGTTCGGTTTCGTTTCCCTGAAAGCCATGGACCGCGCAGAAGTGCGTCTGTCCGAGCTGGCTAAAGTGGAAGGCGACATCGTCACCGTGCAGTCCCTGAAAGATGCCAACGTGATCAACGTCAACGTTCAGCGTGTGAAAATCATGCTGTCCGGCGAAGTTACTCGCGCTGTCACCATCGGAAAGGGAATCGGCGCCACCAAAGGTGCGCGTGCGGCTATCGAAGCAGCTGGCGGCAAGTTCGAGGAATAAATGGCTAAGCAAGGTGCTCTCTCTGCGCTCGGCAAAGGCGGTATGTCTGAACTCTGGGCTCGTCTGCGTTTTCTGTTCCTGGCGATTATCGTCTACCGAATAGGCGCACACATCCCGGTTCCAGGTATCAACCCGGACCGACTCGCGGACCTGTTTCGACAGAATGAGGGGACCATTCTTAGCTTGTTCAACATGTTTTCCGGCGGCGCGCTGGAACGGATGAGCATCTTTGCACTGGGGATCATGCCGTACATTTCGGCATCGATCATCATGCAACTGATGACCGCCGTTAGCCCGCAGCTGGAACAGTTGAAGAAGGAAGGTGAAGCTGGCCGTCGCAAGATCAGCCAGTACACCCGCTACGGCACTGTCGTCCTCGCTCTCGTTCAGGCAATTGGCATGTCCATTGGTCTGGCAGGGCAGGGCGTTGCGTTCACTGGTGACTTTGGCTTCCATTTCGTCGCGGTATCCACTTTTGTGGCTGGTGCGATGTTCATGATGTGGCTGGGTGAGCAGATTACTGAGCGTGGTGTTGGCAACGGTATCTCGATGTTGATTTTTTCGGGTATCGTCGCCGGTCTTCCGAGAGCGATCGGGCAGTCTTTCGAGTCTGCACGTCAGGGTGATATCAACATCTTCGCCCTGGTTGCCATCGGTTTGCTGGCAGTAGCGATTATCGGTTTCGTGGTGTTCATTGAGCGTGGTCAGCGTCGTATTGCTGTTCACTACGCCAAGCGTCAGCAGGGCCGCAAGGTCTTCGCTGCGCAGACTAGCCACTTGCCGCTGAAGGTGAACATGGCCGGTGTTATTCCGGCCATTTTCGCGAGCAGCATTTTGCTGTTCCCGGCTTCGTTGGGTGCCTGGTTCGGCCAGTCTGAAGGTATGGGCTGGTTGCAGGACATCTCGCAGTCGATCGCTCCTGGTCAGCCGTTGAATATTCTGCTGTTTAGTGCAGGGATTATTTTCTTCTGCTTCTTCTATACGGCGTTGATGTTCAATCCGAAAGACGTAGCGGAAAACCTGAAGAAGTCCGGTGCCTTTATTCCGGGCATCCGTCCAGGTGAGCAGTCTGCGCGCTACATTGATGGCGTTCTGACTCGCTTGACCATGTTCGGTGCTCTTTACATGACGGCCGTGTGCTTGTTGCCCCAGTTCCTGGTGGTTGCAGCAAACGTACCGTTCTACCTTGGCGGGACCTCGTTGCTGATCGTCGTCGTGGTTGTGATGGACTTCATGTCCCAAGTACAATCGCACCTCGTTTCGCACCAGTACGAATCCCTGATGAAGAAAGCCAACCTGAAGGGTTACGGCAGCGGCATGTTGCGCTGAGTACCCATAAGGTTCGAGGAGTTGGTGATGAAAGTTCGTGCATCGGTGAAAAAGCTGTGCCGTAACTGCAAGATTATTCGCCGCGAAGGTGTTGTTCGAGTAATTTGCAGCGCGGAACCGCGTCACAAACAGCGCCAAGGCTGAGTGTGATTGTGCTTCAAGCCCGGCAGCTAGTGCGCTGCCGGGTTGATTATTTGTTATTACAGCGATATTATCTCGCGCCCTATTTCTTGGCTTCCGGGGCGTAGGTAGCTGTCAATTGGAGTCCCACTGAATGGCCCGTATTGCAGGCGTTAACATTCCAGATAACAAGCATACTGTTATCTCGCTGACCTACATCTATGGTGTTGGTCGCACTACTGCACAGAAGATCTGTGCAGTGACTGGGGTAAACCCAGCCGCAAAGATCAAAGATCTGAGCGACGAGCAGATTGAACAGCTGCGTGGCGAAGTGGCGAAGTTCACCACTGAAGGTGACCTGCGTCGCGAAATCAACATGAAAATCAAGCGTTTGATGGACCTCGGTTGCTATCGCGGTCTGCGTCATCGTCGTGGTCTTCCAGTGCGCGGTCAGCGTACCAAGACTAACGCGCGTACCCGTAAAGGTCCGCGTAAGCCGATCCGCAAGTAATCGCCCCAGCGAATCGACAGGAAATTAATCATGGCTAAACCTGCTGCTCGTCCTCGTAAAAAAGTTAAAAAGACAGTGGTTGATGGCATCGCCCACATCCATGCATCTTTTAACAACACAATCGTGACCATCACCGACCGTCAAGGCAACGCTCTTTCCTGGGCTACCTCCGGTGGTTCGGGTTTCCGCGGTTCCCGCAAGTCCACCCCGTTTGCTGCTCAAGTAGCTGCTGAACGTGCTGGTCAAGCTGCGCTGGAATACGGCCTGAAAAACCTCGACGTTAACGTCAAAGGTCCAGGTCCAGGTCGTGAATCTGCAGTCCGCGCTTTGAACGGCTGTGGCTACAAGATCGCCAGCATCACCGACGTGACGCCAATCCCGCACAACGGGTGCCGTCCGCCGAAGAAGCGCCGCGTGTAATCCAGGAGATTGTAAAGAATGGCTCGTTACATTGGTCCAAAATGCAAACTCGCTCGTCGCGAAGGCACCGATCTCTTCTTGAAGAGCGGCGTGCGCGCGATCGAATCGAAGTGCAACATTGAAGCAGCACCTGGTATCCACGGCCAACGCCGCGGTCGCCAGTCCGATTACGGCACCCAACTGCGTGAAAAGCAGAAGGTCCGTCGTATCTACGGCGTTCTCGAGCGTCAATTCAGCGGCTACTACAAAGAAGCTGCTGGCAAGAAAGGTGCAACTGGCGAAAACCTGTTGCAACTGCTCGAATGCCGTCTGGACAACGTTGTATACCGTATGGGTTTTGGCTCTACTCGTGCCGAATCCCGTCAGCTGGTATCGCACAAATCCGTCAGCGTTAACGGTCAGACCGTAAACGTGCCGTCGTACCAGGTTCGTGCTGGTGACGTGGTCGCGATTCGCGAGAAAGCAAAGAACCAACTTCGCATTGTCCAAGCTCTCGATCTGTGTGCCCAACGTGGCCGCGTAGAATGGGTAGAAGTAGACACTGAGAAGAAGTCGGGCGTTTTCAAGAACGTTCCAGCTCGCAGTGATCTGTCCGCCGACATCAACGAAAGCCTGATTGTCGAGCTCTACTCCAAGTAAGGGCTAGAAAATAGGTGCATCCATGCAGATTTCGGTAAATGAGTTCCTGACACCCCGCCATATTGATGTGCAGGTTGTCAGTCCAACCCGCGCCAAGATCACTCTCGAGCCTCTCGAGCGTGGTTTTGGCCACACCCTGGGCAACGCGCTGCGCCGCATCCTGTTGTCCTCAATGCCCGGCTGCGCAGTAGTCGAGGCCGAGATTGACGGTGTGCTCCATGAGTACAGCGCCATCGAAGGTGTACAGGAAGACGTAATTGAAATCCTGTTGAACCTTAAAGGTCTGGCTATCAAGCTGCATGGCCGTGACGAAGTTACGCTGACCTTGTCGAAGAAGGGTTCGGGGGTGGTTACCGCTGCCGATATTCAGCTGGATCATGATGTCGAGATCGTTAACCCCGATCACGTAATCGCTAACCTGGCGTCTAACGGCGCCCTGAACATGAAGCTCACCGTAGCTCGTGGTCGTGGTTATGAACCGGCAGACTCGCGTCAGAGCGATGAAGACGAAAGCCGCAGCATTGGTCGCTTGCAGCTTGACTCTTCGTTCAGCCCGGTTCGCCGTATCGCATACGTGGTGGAAAACGCCCGTGTCGAACAGCGTACTAACCTGGACAAGCTGGTTATTGATCTGGAAACCAACGGTACTCTGGATCCTGAAGAGGCAATTCGCCGCGCTGCAACCATTCTGCAACAGCAGTTGGCTGCGTTCGTCGACCTCAAAGGTGACAGTGAGCCAGTGGTTGTCGAGCAGGAAGACGAGATCGATCCGATCCTGCTTCGCCCGGTTGACGATCTGGAACTGACTGTACGTTCGGCTAACTGCCTTAAGGCGGAAAACATTTACTACATCGGTGACCTGATTCAGCGTACCGAAGTAGAGCTGTTGAAGACTCCGAACCTTGGCAAGAAATCCTTGACTGAAATCAAGGACGTTCTGGCCTCCCGCGGTCTGTCCCTCGGCATGCGCCTCGACAACTGGCCGCCTGCAAGTCTTAAGAAGGACGACAAGGCGACTGCCTGATCGTCGTAATCACCGAACGTTGTGTTTGGTAAGGAATGAACCATGCGTCATCGTAAAAGTGGTCGTCACCTGAGCCGCACTAGCTCGCACCGCAAGGCCATGTTTCAAAACATGGCAGTGTCGCTGTTCGAGCACGAGCTGATCAAAACTACACTGCCGAAAGCTAAAGAACTGCGTCGCGTTGCTGAGCCGCTGATCACTTTGGCCAAGACAGACAGCCTGGCTAACCGCCGTCTGGCTTTCGACCGTACTCGTTCGAAAGCTATCGTTGGTAAGCTCTTCAACGACCTGGGCAAGCGTTACGCTACCCGTGAGGGTGGCTACTTGCGCATCCTCAAGTGCGGTTTCCGCACTGGCGACAACGCGCCTATGGCGTACGTCGAGTTGGTTGATCGTCCTGCCGGTGGTGAAGCTGTATCCGCCGAGTAAGACGTCAGTCTGAAACGAAGAACCGGGCCTAGTGCCCGGTTTTTTGTGCACGCTCGAAAAGTATCGAAAAGCCTAAGCGATAAAGCCTCATTAGTATTTATCTATCGATTCTCACAATTTAATGAATTTGATGGTGTCATGTTGATGGTCAATACTCCCTCTCAGCCGATTAGCCGGCAGTAGGAAAGACTGACAGAGGAAGACATCGCATGAGCCAAAATAAAACACTTACCACCGCCAGTGGCGCTCCTGTCGCTGATAACCAGAATTCCCGTTCCGCCGGCCCTCGTGGCCCGCTGCTGCTCGACGACTTTCACCTGATCGAGAAGCTTGCCCATTTCAACCGTGAAAACATCCCTGAGCGCCGCGTACACGCCAAAGGTTCGGGTGCTTACGGTACGTTCACCGTAACTCGGGACATCACCGAGTACACAAGCGCCAAACTGTTTGAGTCTATCGGCAAGCAAACCCCAACCTTCCTGCGGTTTTCCACCGTTGGCGGTGAGCGTGGTTCGGCCGACACCGAGCGCGATCCACGTGGTTTCGCCCTGAAGTTCTACACCGAAGAAGGTAACTGGGACATCGTCGGCAACAACACGCCAGTGTTCTTTATCCGCGATCCTTTGAAATTCCCGGACTTTATTCACACCCAGAAACGTCTGCCACAAAGCAACCTGAAAAGCGCGCAAATGATGTGGGACTTCTGGTCGCACTCACCTGAGGCGTTGCACCAGGTCACCATTTTGTTCTCGGACCGTGGCATCCCCGATGGCTACCGTCACATGCACGGCTTCGGCAGTCACACCTACAGCCTGATCAACACCAATGGCGAGCGTCACTGGGTGAAATGGCACTACAAGACCAAGCAAGGGATTAAAAACCTGGCGCCAGCAGAAGCGGCACGCCTGGCCGGTACCGATCCGGATTACGCGCAGCGTGATCTGTTCGGCGCGATTGAGCGCGGTGATTTCCCGAAATGGCGCGTGTGCATCCAGATCATGACCGAGGCTCAGGCCGCAGCGCACTACGAAAACCCGTTTGATGTGACCAAAACCTGGTCGCAGAAAGAGTTTCCGCTGATCGAAGTGGGCGAGCTGGAGCTTAACCGCAACCCGCAGAACTATTTCGCTGAAGTCGAGCAAGCGGCGTTCGGGCCGAGCAACATGGTCCCGGGTGTCGGTTTGTCGCCTGATCGCATGCTGCAGGGTCGAGTGTTCGCTTACGCCGATGCGCACCGCTACCGCATTGGCACCAACCACCAGCAATTGCCGGTGAACGCGCCTCGCAGCCCGGTAAACAGCTATCAGCGCGACGGTTCGATGGCGTTTGGCAGCAATGGCGGAGCGACACCTAACTACGAGCCGAACAGCTACGTCGAATCGCCGAAGCAAGCGCCTCGTTATGCAGAGCCGCCATTGGCGCTAAGTGGTTCGGCTGATCGCTACGATCACCGCGAGGATACCGACTACTACAGCCATGCTGGTGCGTTGTTCCGTTTGATGAGCGATGAGCAGAAAGCGCTGTTGGTCGGCAACATTGCCGGCGCAATGACCGGAGTTTCCAGCGATGTAGTTGACCGCCAATTGCAGCATTTCTACAAAGCCGATCCGGCGTATGGAGAAGCAATCGCAAAGCTGCTCAACGTACAGCTTAACGAAGTCTAAACGAGAAGCAGAACCGCCCTCATTAGGGCGGTTTTTGCGTTATTTAAACCACTTATCTCAGAATATCTTCGCTTTTATCGCGCAAGCAGAGTGACCAAACAGTCTGCTTGGTTCAAACTACAGACTTTCAAGCAGGGAGATGTAGGGCGATGCAAGGCCACCCAGACGTAATCGATTACCTCAACACGTTACTGACCGGCGAGCTGGCGGCGCGTGATCAATATTTCGTCCATTCGCGGATGTATGAGGACTGGGGTTTCACCAAGCTCTACGAACGTATCAACCACGAGATGGAAGAAGAGGCCGGGCACGCTGATGCCCTGATGCGCCGAATTCTGATGCTCGAAGGTACGCCGCGCATGCGTCCGGACGACCTTGATGTTGGCACCACTGTGCCGGACATGCTCGCCGCTGACCTGCGACTGGAATACAAAGTCCGCGCCGCGCTCTGCAAGGGCATCAAGCTCTGCGAGCAGCACAAGGACTATGTCAGCCGCGAGATGCTGCGGGTTCAATTGCATGACACCGAAGAAGACCACACCTACTGGCTTGAAAAGCAGATGGGTCTGATCAAGCTGATCGGTCTGGAAAATTACCTGCAATCGCACGCCTGATTCCACCGGATACAAAAAAGCCCCTGTCACCGAGAAAGTGACAGGGGCTTTTTCATGGCCGTGATTCAGGCCTTGTCGCGAGCCAGCAGCGGCTTGAGGTAGAAGCCGGTGTGAGATTGCTTCATCTCTGACACTTCTTCCGGCGTACCGACGGCGATGATCTGGCCGCCCTTGGAACCGCCTTCCGGCCCGAGGTCCACCAGCCAGTCGGCTGTTTTGATTACATCAAGGTTGTGTTCGATCACCACCACGGTATTGCCGTGGTCGCGCAATCGATGCAGTACGTCGAGCAGCTGCTGAATGTCCGCGAAGTGCAAGCCGGTCGTCGGCTCATCGAGGATATACAGCGTCTTGCCGGTGTCGCGCTTGGACAGTTCACGGGACAGCTTCACCCGTTGGGCTTCACCACCCGACAGCGTGGTCGCTGACTGCCCGAGCTTGATGTACGACAGGCCGACATCCATCAGCGTCTGAAGCTTGCGCGCCAGGGCCGGAACCGCGTCGAAGAACACCCGCGCTTCTTCGATCGTCATCTCGAGGGTTTCGTGGATGCTCTTGCCCTTGTACTTGATCTCCAGAGTCTCGCGGTTGTAGCGCTTGCTCTTGCAGACGTCGCACGGGACATAGATGTCCGGCAGGAAGTGCATCTCTACCTTGATCAGGCCATCACCCTGACACGCTTCGCAACGTCCGCCCTTCACGTTGAAGGAGAAGCGCCCAGGACCATAACCGCGGGAGCGGGACTCCGGCACACCGGCGAACAGTTCGCGAATCGGTGTGAACAATCCGGTGTAGGTCGCAGGGTTGGAGCGTGGTGTTCGACCGATCGGGCTCTGGTCGATGTCGACAACCTTATCCAGATGCTCCAGACCTTTGATGCTGTCGTGAGCGGCCGCTTCGAGCGTCGTCGCACCGTTCAATGCCGTAGCGCTAAGCGGGAACAAGGTGTTGTTGATCAGCGTCGACTTGCCCGAGCCGGACACGCCGGTCACGCAGGTCAGCAGGCCGATCGGAATGTCCAGATCGACATCGCGCAAGTTGTTGCCACGAGCGCCCTTGAGGGACAGCGACAACTTCTTGTTGCGCGGTGTGCGTTTGGCCGGGACTGCAATCTTCACCCGGCCCGACAAGTACTTGCCGGTCAACGAATCTGGATGAGCCATGACTTCGGCGGGCGTACCTTCGGCGACAATGTGTCCGCCGTGTACACCTGCGCCCGGACCGATATCCACCACATAGTCAGCCAGGCGAATCGCATCTTCGTCGTGCTCGACCACAATCACCGTATTACCGATGTCCCGCAAGTGCTTGAGCGTACCGAGCAATCGATCATTGTCCCGTTGGTGCAAACCAATCGACGGTTCGTCGAGGATGTACAGAACGCCCACCAGTCCAGCGCCGATCTGGCTGGCCAGACGGATACGCTGCGCTTCACCACCGGACAACGTGTCCGCACTGCGATCCAGCGACAAATAGTCCAGGCCAACGTTGACCAGGAACTGCAGTCGCTCGCGAATTTCCTTGAGAATCTTGTCGGCAATTTCGCCACGGCGGCCGGTGAGTTTCAGCACGCCGAAATATTCACAGGCATCGCCAATCGGCAGATTGGTCACCGCCGGCAGCGTCTTCTCGCCAACCCACACATGCCGCGCCTCACGACGCAGGCGAGTACCACGGCAATCCGGGCAAGGCTGGGTGCTGAGGAACTTGGCCAGCTCTTCACGCACCGAGGCGGACTCGGTTTCACGGTAGCGACGGTCCAGATTCGGCACGATGCCTTCGAACGGGTGCGAACGTTTGACGATGTCGCCGCGGTCGTTCAGGTATTTGAAGTCTACGTTTTGCGACCCGCTGCCGTGCAGGATGAACTTCTGCTGATCGGCCGTCAGTTCGTTGAATGGCACTTCCAGGCTGAACTTGTAGTGTGAAGCCAACGAGCCGAGCATCTGGAAATAATAGACATTTCGCCGGTCCCAGCCACGAATCGCGCCTTCCGCGAGCGTCAGTTCACCATTGACCAATCGCTTGATGTCGAAGAACTGCTTAACACCCAGGCCATCGCACGTCGGGCAAGCGCCGGCCGGGTTGTTGAAGGAGAACAGCTTGGGTTCCAGCTCGCTGATGGCATGGCCGCAGATCGGGCAGGCGAAGCGCGCGGAGAAGATGATTTCTTCGCCGGGCTCGTCGTCCATAGGCGCTACCAGGGCGATGCCGTCCGCGAGCTTCAAAGCGGTCTCGAACGATTCGGCCAAACGCTGTTGCAGGTCGGCGCGCACCTTGAAGCGGTCGACCACCACATCGATGGAGTGCTTCTTCTGCTTGTCCAGCTTAGGCAACTCGTCCAGCTCGCAGAGCCGGCCGTTGACCCGGGCCCGCACAAAGCCTTGGGCGCGCAGTTCTTCGAAGACTGAAAGGTGTTCGCCTTTACGCTCGCGGATGACCGGGGCCAGCAGCATAAGCTTGCTGCCCTCCGGTTGGGCGAGGACCAGGTCGACCATCTGGCTGACGGTCTGGGCTTCCAGCGGAATATCGTGATCCGGGCAACGCGGAATACCCACGCGAGCGTAAAGCAGGCGCAGATAGTCGTAGATTTCGGTGATGGTGCCGACCGTCGAACGCGGGTTGTGCGAGGTCGATTTCTGCTCGATGGAAATGGCTGGCGACAAACCTTCGATGGTGTCGACGTCAGGCTTTTCCATCATCGACAAAAATTGCCGCGCGTAGGCCGACAGCGATTCGACGTAGCGGCGCTGGCCTTCGGCGTACAGCGTGTCGAATGCCAGGGATGATTTTCCGGAGCCGGACAGGCCGGTGATGACAATCAGTTTGTCCCTGGGCAGGGTCAGGTCGATGTTCTTCAGGTTGTGGGTTCGGGCCCCACGAATCAGGATCTTGTCCAAAGTGGCCTCGCTCGGCGGGCGTCGAAAACGTAGGAGTATACGGCCAAATACTGGATGGATGCACACTATCGAATGAGCGGGTTGCAGCCTTACATGAAGAGTCTGTCAGCAGAGCGCGTCAAAGCGTCGCGATATACCCCGTCAATCGATGGGACTGGTAGAATCGCCGCCGGTTCACATGAGGTTTTTCCATGCACGATCCCCACAGCGAACGCATGAGTGGCAGTGAGACCCGCGCAGCAAGCGGTCTGGCCCTGGTGTTCGCCTTCCGTATGCTTGGCATGTTCATGGTGTTGCCGGTACTGGCGACCTATGGGATGGATCTGGCAGGAGCGACCCCGGCCCTCATCGGGCTGGCGATTGGCGCTTACGGCCTGACCCAGGCGATCTTTCAAATTCCCTTCGGCTTTATTTCCGACCGGATCGGTCGTCGTCCGGTGATTTACCTGGGGCTGATCGTCTTCGCCCTCGGTAGCGTGCTGGCGGCCAATGCCGACTCGATCTGGGGCGTGATTGCCGGACGAATCCTGCAAGGCGCCGGGGCGATTTCCGCGGCGGTGATGGCGTTGCTGTCAGACCTGACCCGCGAACAGCATCGGACCAAAGCCATGGCCATGATCGGCATGACGATCGGTCTGTCGTTCGCTGTCGCGATGGTTGTAGGACCGTTGCTGACCCGCGCCTTTGGCCTGTCCGGGTTGTTCCTCGCCACGGGTGGCATGGCGCTGTTCGGCATCGTGATCGTGATGTTCATGGTGCCTCGCTCAACTGGACCGTTGCAGCACCGCGAATCCGGCGTTGCGCGCCAGGCGCTGATCCCGACGCTCAAGCATCCAGACCTGCTGCGTCTGGACCTGGGCATTTTTGTGTTGCACGCGATGTTGATGTCGAGCTTCGTTGCATTGCCGCTGGCGCTGGTCGAAAAAGCCGGGTTGCCTAAAGAGCAGCACTGGTGGGTCTACCTCACTGCGCTGCTGATTTCCTTCTTCGCCATGATCCCGTTCATTATCTACGGCGAGAAGAAACGCAAAATGAAACGAGTTTTACTCGGCGCCGTCGCGACGCTGATGCTCACTGAGCTATTCTTCTGGCAGTTCGGCGATAGCTTGCGGGCTCTGGTGATCGGGACGGTGGTGTTCTTCACTGCGTTCAATCTGCTGGAAGCTTCGTTGCCATCGCTGATCAGCAAGGTTTCACCAGCAGGCGGCAAAGGCACGGCGATGGGGGTTTATTCCACCAGTCAGTTCCTCGGTTCGGCACTGGGCGGGATCCTCGGCGGCTGGTTGTTCCAGCATGGCGGTCTGTCGGTTGTGTTCCTTGGATGCGCCGGTCTGGCTGCCCTCTGGCTGGCCTTTGCTGTTACCATGCGCGAACCACCCTACGTGACGAGCCTGCGCTTGCCGTTGTCGCCCGAGGCGATCCGCGAAGCGGGTCTGGTCGAGCGCCTGAAGGCCGTCGTAGGGGTAACAGATGCGGTGATCGTTGCTGATGAAGCGGCGATTTACATCAAATTGGACACAGAACTATTGGATCGCACCACCCTTGAGCGCCTGGTGAACAACCCGGCCGGGGCAGCGTGCGTAGCCTAGGAGAACGTTATGGCCCGTGGGGTTAACAAAGTCATATTGGTCGGCACTTGCGGCCAGGATCCCGAAGTTCGCTACTTGCCTAACGGTAACGCCGTGACCAACCTGAGTCTGGCGACCAGCGAACAGTGGACCGACAAGCAAACCGGTCAGAAGGTCGAGAAAACCGAATGGCACCGTGTGTCGATGTTCGGCAAAGTTGCCGAGATCGCCGGCGAGTACCTGCGTAAAGGTTCGCAGGTCTACATCGAAGGCAAGCTGCAGACCCGCGAGTGGGAAAAAGACGGTATCAAGCGTTACACCACTGAAATCGTGGTCGACATGCAAGGCACCATGCAACTGCTGGGCGGCCGTCCACAGCAGGGCGACCAACAAGGCGGGGGCAATAACTACCAGCAGTCCGCCCCGGCCCCACGCCAACAGGCTCCGCGTCCACAGCAGTCGGCAGCACCGCAACAGTCGCGTCCGGCTCCACAGCAGCAGGCCGCTCCGCAACCGGCTCCGGATTTCGACAGCTTTGATGACGATATCCCGTTCTAAAAAGCAGCTATCCAGTCAGTAACAAAAAAAGCGAAGCCATCTGGCTTCGCTTTTTTGTTGGCGCTATTAACTGGATAACGCGGTCACATTGGCCCGTGCCGAGTGCAGTTTCTTGTAGCTATCGATCAGGCGCAGGTGTCTATCGAGCCCTTCCAGTTTGATGCTGGTCGGCGTCAAACCATGGAAGCGCACGCTGCCATCGACCGAGCCGATCACTGCATCCATTCGTTCGTTGCCAAACATCCGGCGGAAATTGGCCTCGTAGTCTTCCAGTTCCAGGTCTTCGTCCAGCTTCATCTCCAGCACCGCGTTGACGGCCTGGTAGAACAAGCCGCGCTCAACCGTGTTGTCGTTGTACTGCAGGAACATCTCCACTGCCTCTTTCGCCTCTTCAAATTGCTGCAAGGCGAGATAAATCAGCAGCTTCAACTCCAGGATCGTCAGCTGACCCCAGGCCGTATTGTCGTCAAATTCGATGCCGATCAGGGAGGTGATGTCGGTGTAGTCATCCAGCTCACTTTCCACCAGGCGCTCAACCAGCGCTTGCAGTTCGTCGTCGTCCAGGCGATGCAGGTTCAGGATATCGGCGCGGAAGAAAAGCGCTTTGTTGGTGTTATCCCAGATCAGGTCGTCCACGGGATAGATTTCCGAATAGTCCGGCACCAGGATGCGGCATGCCGTCGCGCCGATATGCTCGTAGACTGCCATGTACACTTCCTTGCCCATGCCTTCGAGAATGCCGAACAAGGTCGCGGCTTCTTCGGCATTCGAGTTTTCACCCTGGCCGGAGAAGTCCCACTCCACGAATTCGTAATCGGACTTGGAGCTGAAGAAGCGCCACGACACCACGCCGCTGGAATCGATGAAGTGCTCGACGAAGTTATTCGGCTCGGTCACCGCATGGCCTTCAAACGTCGGCTGGGGCAAGTCGTTGAGGCCTTCGAAGCTGCGGCCCTGGAGCAGTTCGGTCAGGCTGCGCTCCAGCGCCACTTCCAGGCTCGGGTGCGCGCCGAACGAGGCGAACACACCGCCGGTACGCGGGTTCATCAACGTGACGCACATCACCGGGAATTCACCGCCCAGGGATGCATCCTTCACCAATACGGGGAACCCTTGCTCTTCCAGCGCCTGAATACCGGCCAGGATCCCGGGGTACTTCGCCAGCACATCGGCGGGCACATCCGGCAGTGCAAATTCACCTTCGATGATTTCGCGTTTTACCGCACGCTCGAAGATCTCCGACAGGCATTGCACCTGGGCTTCGGCCAGCGTGTTGCCGGCACTCATGCCGTTGCTCAGGAACAGGTTTTCAATCAGGTTGGACGGGAAATACACCACTTCGCCGTCCGACTGGCGCACGTATGGCAGCGAGCAGATGCCGCGCTCTTCATTGCCCGAGTTGGTGTCGATCAGGTGGGAGCCACGCAACTCGCCGTCGCGGTTGTAAATCTTCAGGCAGTACGCGTCGAGGATTTCGGCCGGCAGTTCATCTTTACGGCCAGGCTTGAACCAGCGTTCGTCCGGGTAATGCACAAACGGCGCGTTGGCGATCTCTTCGCCCCAGAACTGATCGTTGTAGAAGAAGTTGCAGTTGAGTCGCTCGATAAACTCGCCCAACGCCGACGCCAGCGCGCCTTCCTTGGTCGTACCCTTGCCGTTGGTAAAGCACATCGGCGAGTGCGCATCGCGGATATGCAGCGACCACACATTGGGCACGATATTGCGCCACGAAGCGATTTCAATCTTCATGCCCAGGTCAGCCAGAATGGCCGACATATTGGCGATGGTTTGCTCCAGCGGCAGGTCCTTGCCCGCGATATAGGTGTGCGCCTCTGAATTAGAAGCGGGCATCAACAACGCCTGGGCATCGGCGTCGAGGTTTTCCACCTCTTCGATCACAAACTCAGGCCCGGCTTGCACCACTTTTTTCACGGTACACCGGTCGATGGAACGCAGGATGCCCTGGCGGTCCTTGTCGGAGATGTCCGCTGGTAGCTCGACCTGGATCTTGAAAATCTGGTTGTAGCGGTTTTCCGGATCAACAATGTTGTTCTGCGACAGGCGAATGTTTTCGGTGGGAATACTGCGAGTGTCGCAGTACAGCTTCACGAAATAAGCCGCACACAACGCCGACGAAGCCAGGAAGTAGTCGAACGGACCCGGTGCCGAGCCATCGCCCTTGTAGCGGATAGGTTGATCGGCCACCACCGTGAAGTCGTCGAACTTGGCTTCAAGTCGAAGGTTGTCGAGAAAGTTGACCTTGATTTCCATGGGGGGATTACCAGAATAACGGGCTAGACGATTTGGCCGCCATTATCCGGTATTTCAGCCGTAAGTCTTGCGGGCATCGTACTTATGTCCACACCGGCGATGGATGGATCAGTCGAGTATCAGGTGCGGCAAAAACCGGCTCGAATCCTTGGTGATCAAACTGTTGTCTTCCCGCACGCCGATCCCTGCTGCCTGGTCGCCGATCACCCAAGAGCCAATCAGCGTAAAGCTGTCGCCAAACTTCGGCAGCGGGGCGAGCTCCTGAAGGATAAAAGGTGCGTCGGTGTAGGGGCCGTCCTCTTTCACGATCAGACCGTCAGCAGTTTGCAGTTCGATGTTGGCGCCTTCTCGAGAAAAAAACGGTTTGCGCACCCAACCTTTGGGTACCGCTTTGCCCGGGTCGGTATCCAGGTGCGCCGCGAGCAGATTCGGGTGACCTTTGTTGAACTCCCACAGCAGCGGCAGGATGCCCTTGTTGGAGATGATCGATTTCCAGGCCGGCTCGAAAAATTGCGTATCGCTCTGGGCAATCGCTGCGCCGAACGGTTCGTGGAAGATGAACTCCCAGGCGTGCAGTTTGAACAGGTGAGGAATCCAGCGATCTTCCAGATCGACGAAGCGTCCGTCAGTGGTGAGGCCGATGTCTTCGATGTCGATGTGGCGTGATTCTATTCCGACTTTTTCGGCAATCAGGCGCAGGTAATCGGTGGTGCCCTTGTCCTCGACCGAGTCTTTCATCGAGGCGAAATAGAACGGCTGTGTGAGCTGCAGTTGAGCGAAGGCCTGATGCAGTCTGGTGTCGATGCTATTGAACTGGTCGGCGTGCTTGGGCAGCAGGCCACGTTCGATGCATTGTTCCAGCCAGCCCCATTGGAACGCGGCGGCCTCATAGAGGCTGGTCGGCGTGTCGTAGTTGAGCTCCAGCAACTTGGCCGGCCCGGTGCCGTTGTAAGAGAAATCCATCCGACCATACAGGTGCGGATGGCCTTCGAGCCATGAAGTGCGAACCAGGTCGAAAAACGGCTCGGGAATGCTCAGTCGCTCCAGCAATTCCTCGCTCTGCACCACGCGAGCCACCAGGTCCATGCACATGTCATGAAGCCCGGTGGTCGGGTCTTCCAGATCGTTTTCGATTTGCTTGAGCGTGAATTGGTAATACGCGCTCTCGTCCCAATAGGGTTCGTCGTCGATGGTATGGAACAGAAAGCCGAGACTTTCGGCGGTCTGTTTCCAGTCATGACGCTCTGCGCAGAGGATTTTCTTCATGGCTCTGTTCCCTTAGCTGCTCGAACCGCCAGAACTCTTGCTCGATCCACCCCAGCCACTGCGTGCGCTGGCTTGGCTGCCGAAGCCGCCACGGGAGGTGGACGATGCAACGGACACCGGCTTGCTGCGGGTGATGTTGTCGGTGTAACTGCTACTACCGTAGCGTGCCTGGTTGGACCTGTTGAAGGTCGAGCCTGACGAGACCCGTTGGCTGAGTGTCGAGGACGAATAGCTGCCGCGATCATCGCGATAGCGGTAGACCGGTTCGGAGTAGTAACTGTTGCGGTTGTTGCTGAGCATGTTGCCGATCAGGAGTCCCGTCAGCAGGCTACTGCCGGAGAAGCCCGAGCCTGCGGCGTTCGCTTCCGACGCGGGCAGTTTGGCCTTGGCCGCGTCCACTTCGGCTTGCGTGACCTCGCCATCGGCGCTCAGCTCGAAACCGCCGAGCTTGGGGATGAATTTGCCGGCGGAATCCTGCTGGCACCAGTCGGCAACGAAGTCGGCGTCGCAATCGGCCTTGTTGTCATACACCGGCGCAATGCTTCGATGCTGAGTCATGGCCTTCATGTAGGCATCAGAACAGATATCGACCGGGAGCTTTTCATCGGCGCACTGCTGAACGGACTGAAAGTTGTACTTTTTGTGTATCTCGTAGGTTTCTTCCGTCGCCCCGCAGCCAGAGATCGCCATTGCGACCGATGCGGCCAGTGAGAGCTGAACGTACTTGCTTCGTTTCATCGGAATCTCCGTGGCGCAATCAGTTCGGGGAAGGGGTCATGCACGCGGCGTTCAGCATGCCGACGCTAATGGCCACTGCCGCGATATAGATACCCGCGGCGATTTCACCCTTTTTAATGCGTTCAGAGGCGCCTTTAAGCACCAGGCTGGTCACCAGGAAAGCCAGCAGTTGTACGAAAGCGGCGATCACTGCCCAGACGACGAAGTCCAGAATGCTGATCGAGTAGGCAATCACATTGCTGGCTGGAATGGCGAAACCGATGATGGCGCCCCCCAGTGCGATTGAGGCCGCAACGTTGCCAGAGCGGATCAGTTCGAACTCTTTGTGCGGGGTGATTCGGGTGTAGATGAATTGAAACAGCGCGAACAATACGGCGGCACCGAGGATGTACGAAACAAACCCGAGCACGGCGGCTTTGTTCAGGGAGATGGAGAGCGCTTCAAGCATGGACTTCTTCCTTGTTTAAAAAGTGTTCAGGTCAGTGGTGTACAGCGAAATGCCCAGCGAAGTGCTCAAGCTGATGGTGCCTTCGGCGTCTTCTTCGACGGAAAACAGCAGGAATTCACGGCGATCGGTCAGGCCGGTTTCGCGGGCGTACAGCATCGAACGGTGCTCGATGCGGTAGGACTCATTCGGATTGCTCAGGCGTTCGCTCAACGCCACCAGTTCCGTCTGGCCTGCCTCGGTGCCCCATTCGCGGGTGTACTCGACACCGTTGTGGTTGTAGGTCGGCAGCCCGATCAGGCTCTGAGGGCCGGCCAGTCGGCGCAACTCCGCTTCACTGTTGATGGTGACGTAACTGAGGTAATTGAACAGGATCACCGACTCGACCTGTCCGGCGATGTCGCCGGTGGTGTGCACTTGCAGCCAGTAGTCTTCGTCGTTCATGTAATAGCGTGACAGCCAGGTCGACTGCCCGAGATCAACAGTGCCAGCGCTCCAGATCTGTTGGGCGCCAGGGATTACCACTGTGGTGTTACCGTCGAGCAACAACTTCAGCGTGGTGTCGAACATCACCTCTTTACCCAATGCCAGGCCCAGCGGACCGATGGCGGGCAGGGTTTCGTTGGCTGTCCATTTCGATTCCGTATTCGCTTTCGGGGCCTCAAGCCCCATCAACTGTTTAAACCATCCCATTGGTGATTTCCTTGAGGCGAGTGGAGGCGATGTAGAAGAGTTCGCCGCCCTCAACACGAGTGGCGCCGGGCGGGTTGATCGAAGGCTGTCGGGCGCCTTTGGCGCGGTAACCGATAAGGGTCGCGTTGTGATGCTCTTTCATCTGTGCATACAAATCGCCGAATGTTGCTTCAAAAGCCTCGGGCAGTTTCATCAGGTACTGGGTGGCGCCTTGACCCACGCACAGCAATTCATTAATGACTACTGACGAGCCCGGATCCTGAGAGGCGCGCACCAACATCTCGATGGCCATGCTTGAGGTGCACTCCAGACTGGGCGCGTAGGCGCTGGCGAGCGCGGCGATTTCACTGTCATTGAAGTGGGCGACCACATGCCCGACAGGGCTCAGTTGATTGATCGCCAGCACGGTGGCCAGGGACAGATCGTCTGAATGGGTTCTCACCAGGACGCGCTCGGCACCGGGAACGCCGGCACGCAGCAAAAGTGCGGCAGAGGACAGACTTTCGCCTTTGATAAAATCTGCTTTGCCCGGCATGGGGTTTTCTTCGAGGTCGCAATCGCAAATAACGATCAAGTTGTCATTGGACGTTTCGTCCTGCAGCAGTAATTCAATGACTCGCTCGCTGGACGCACCTTCCCAGCCGATGAGAACGGTGTGACCGACCTTGCCGGTGAAATCACCTTTGCCCTTCATGCTTTTTCTCCATACATCAATGACGCTGCTGGTGGTTTTGCCGATGGCTGCCGTCAGCAGCGCAATGCCCCCGAGCATGACCCAGGTAGCCACGAAAACCCGTCCCGCCGAGGTTTGGGGCGCAAGATCGCCGTAACCGACCGTCAGCGTGGTGGTGAGGTAGAAATAGGTAAATGTGGCGGGGGCGGTGAGGTGTTGTTCGCCCAGAAGCACCAGGCCGAGCCAGGCCGTACACAGGTGGATGCCCAAGGCAATCGCCAGTCCCGCCCAGCCGAAACGGTGGAAGAAGGACGAGGCATATACGCGTAATAAAAGAAAAATAGACATGACGTCCCTGTCTCCGTGGGATGACTCGTTCCTGGCAATGCGCAGGCCTGAACCCCTGAGCGTTCAATTGCCTTTACCGGGCGGCATTAAACCTGTTGCCGGGCGCCGAGAGAAGTACCTTGGCTGCAATAAATCCGGCGAATGCACCGGCGATATGGCCTTCGAAGGAAACCCCCTGGCGCGGAAGGAAGCCAAACACCAGGCCGCCATATAGCAGGGCGACGACCGCGGCCGTGATCAAGTTACCCCAACTGTGCTGGAACCAGGCTCGCGACAGAATGTACGCCCACAGCCCGAACACCCATCCGCTGGCACCGATGTGCATCCCGGAAAACCCGAACAGCCAGACCAGCAAGCCGCCCAGACCAATGATGATCGCGCTCACGGCGATGAAGCGATTGAGCCCGTCGACAATGACCAACGTGCCGAGGATCAAAAAGGGAATCAGGTTGGCGCTCAGGTGTGCAAAGGACGCGTGCAAGAAAGGCGAGGTGATGATGCCGACCAGTCCCTGCAGTGTTCTCGGAACCAGGCCGAAGGCAGTAAGGCTGTAGCCGGTCGCAACATTGAGCAGTTGCAGCGCAACCATGAAGATGGCCACGCCTGCGATTGTCTTGAAACCCTTCAGGGCATCCATCCGTGACCTCGACTCGAAGGGCCGTGAATGCCCGTTACTTAAGCGCAACCCATGTGGGAGCGGGCTTGCTCGCGAAGGCAGTGTGTCAGGCAACATTGATGTCGACTGACACTCCCTCTTCGCGAGCAAGCCCGCTCCCACAGGTTCCGCAGCTCGGCATCAGGGCAAAGAATGCCCTTCCTGCTGCTGTGTTGCTTACTCAGCCGATTTTTTCTTCAGGCGTTCCAGAATCGCATTGGCGCTGCCTTCGTTCGGCGTAATGCCGGCTTCGCGCAGTTTGCGTTCCAGATCAGTGCCGGTCGATGCATCGGCCAGTTGATCCTGGGCTTCCAGTTCAGCGGCGCGTTGCTGCTGCTTGGCCTGCAGGCGGTTCAGTGTACCGACGGCGGTTTCCAGCTTGCCGTTGGCGCCGCCACTGGCGATCGAAGCGCTGACCTGGGCTTTCTGTACGCTTTCGCGGGCCTTGGCCATGTCCACTTGCTGACGCAGGCTTTTGATGCGGCTTTCGGCCTTGGTGATGTCTTTGCGCATGTTGTCCGCGTAACCGCCGAATTCGGTGGCCTGCTTTTGCTCGACATCAAGCTCATTGGTCAGGGTCGAAATGGCTTCGGCCACTTCCAGCGCCAAGTCTTCGCGGTTGGCCTGAATCGCGGCCATGGCCTTGGATTCGAGGTCCTTGATCTTGGCGTTGTACTCGGCCACACGATCAGCCGACAGCTTGTGCTTGGCCATGATGGTGACCAACTCACGCTTGGCATTGGCCAGGGCGCTGTCAGCGTCGCGGATTTCCTGGTCGAGGATGCGCAGGGCCTGTTGGTCGACGATCGATTCGCCGACTTCATTGGCACCGCCACGCAGCGCGGTGAACAATTTGCTCCAGATGGACTGAGTCATTGGATATTTCCTGTTCCCGAAAAATTAGATGAAGAAACGTTCAAAGGCTTCGCTGGCGCGCTGGACGTTGTCGACGAGGGTTTTGACCTCGGTCACGACGTTGGTCAGGCTGGAGTCGGAACTCAGTGCGCCGAACATGTTGTAAACGATCTGCCCGTTGGGCATGGACTCGATACCGATCGAGGACAGCGGGAACATTTCCCGGCTGCGCAGAACGGCATCGTTGAATGCCGGTACGTCGTTGATGGACTCGACATCAACCAGAACGGTATCCACGATGACCTGATCGCCAACCACGGCGATGTAAATCGGCAAGCCACCGAAATCGTTCATTTCCAGCTTGATGCTGGACTCGGAGCCTTGAACGAGGGAGAGGGTGATGTCGTTCGAAACCACTTCGTCGAGGGCCTGAAGGGCACTGTAGAGGCGATCGATGTTCCAGTTGTTACCTGCGCTCATGTAATTCTCCGACATGAATGAGCCAGCCAGGATCGGTTGGCGTAGCTGTTTCTCCATCTGCTTGAGCAGGCTTCGGTTTTCGGGAAGCACCCAAGTCTCGTGTTTCACATAACCGGCGGCACCCAGACCCGCGCGCATCTGCTTCATGTAGAAGCTCGACGGTTTTTTCGCGGACGGTTTCGAGCGCTCTCCCTTGCTGCTTGCGGTATCGGTATCAGGCTCGGCAGGCGGACCTGATGGAGAGCGGCTTTTCATACTGGTGACTCCGTTGTGAAATCTCACGCGTGAGAAACACTACAGTGATTTTTTACACCACTCAATAGCTCACGCGTGAGATTTTTAGCGACCGGAAACGCAAAGGCCCGCAACGCGAAAGCGCGGCGGGCCTTTTGTTTATCGAGTTGTTCAGGGGGCGTTAGCGGCTGGCCGCGAGAAATTCGTCGGTGGACACCACGCTGGCGTAGGCAAAACCCAGGGCCGACATGAAGGCGGCATGAACGTGGGCTGCCGGAACGGTGACGCCGTTGAACTCTAGATCACGGGTAGCGCAGGCGTCATGAATCACCGTGACGCTGTAGCCAAGATCGGCGGCGGCGCGGGTGATGCCGTCGACACACATGTGGCTCATGCTGCCAACGACAACCAGTTCCTTGATGCCTTGCTCGTCGAGGATTGACTGTAGTTCGGTTTCGCGGAACGAGTTGACGAAGTGTTTGAGCACGACCGGTTCGTCGGCGCGGTTGAGAACTTTAGGGTGCAGCTTTGCGCCCTCGGAGCCCGGAGTGAAAAAGGGCGCTTCGTCGGAGGTGAATTCGTGGCGGATGTGTACCACCGAATCACCCGCATCGCGGAAGGCTTTGAGCAGACGAACGGCATTGTCCGCCGCGGCATCGGCGCCGACCAGCGGCCACTTGCCTTGAGGGAAGTAGTCGTTTTGGATATCGACTACGATGAGTGCTTGCTTGGCCATGACTGTTTCCTCGAAGTGCTTGTTGGTGTGGAATGAAGTATTGGGTCTGGCAGGCCGTCCGAGGATTGGCCGCACCGACAATAGAAGGGGGAAAACTGACAATGGACGCAGAAAGGGCAATCGCCGAACTGGGCGTGCTGATCTATCCCGGTGCGCAGATGGCGGCGGTGCATGGATTGACGGACTTGTTCGGGGTGGCGAACCGGATTGCCGCCGAGCATCAGGCGGCGCAGTTGCCGTTGTTGCGGGTCAGCCATTGGCAGGTTGATGGCGATCAGGCGCCCAAGCGGGTCTACGACAGTCATCCCGCTGCGGACGGCGCGTTGGTGGCGGTGTTGATCCCGCCGTCGATTGCCGGTTTTTCCGAAGGCCAGGCACCGCAGGCGCTGTTTCGCTGGCTGCGTCAGCAACACGCCAATGGCGCGACACTCGGCGGGGTTTGCGTGGGGTCGATTCTGTTGGCCGAGAGCGGCCTGCTCGACGGCCGAAGCGCCACCACCCACTGGACCTCGGCCAAAACCTTCGCCGAGCGTTACCCGGCGATCAAGCTCAAGGCCGACACACCCATCGTTGACGACGGCGACCTGATCACCACTGCCGGGCTGATGGCCTGGTCCGAACTGGGCTTGCGTCTGGTCAACCGTCTACTGGGGCCGAGCATCGCCACCAGCACCGCGCGGTTTCTGGTGGTGGAACACAGCGACAGCGCGAGTGAATGCGGCAGCAACTTTTCACCGATACTCAGCCATGGCGATGCCTCGATTCTCAAGGTCCAGCATTGGCTGCAAAGCACCGGAGCGACCGATGTGTCGCTGGCAACGATGGCCGAGCGGGCAGGGCTGGAAGAACGCACGTTCCTGCGTCGATTTCGCGCCGCAACCGGGCTTAAACCCACCGAGTACTGCCAGCACCTGCGGGTCGGCAAGGCCCGGGAAATGCTCGAGTTCACCAACGGCACCATCGATCACATTGCCTGGACGGTGGGTTATCAGGATCCGAGTGCCTTTCGGGCGACGTTCAAGAAGATTACCGGGTTGGCGCCGAGTGATTACCGGACCCGGTTTGGGGTAACACCCTCAGCTGTGACTCGGTAGCCAGATCGCAACAGATCAAAATGTGGGAGCGGGCTTGCTCGCGAATACGGTGTGTCATTCAGCACTAATGTCGACTGAAAGATTGCATTCGCGAGCAAGCCCGCTCCCACATTGGATCTGTGTAAGCCTTCGGTCGTGCAAAATGCCGGGATCTTGAAGGCTGTCGTGCAGAATCAAACAGGCACGGTGCCATCATGTTTTTCGCAACTGGCTGATTTGAAAAACGTTTGTCTTCGGCCCCCCTTGGCCTGATCTCTGCACCCTTTCAACTACATTCAACAAGCGCAGATTGAAGGGGGACGCATGACCCCAGCAAATCGCAAGAAACTGGTGGTCGCCCATTCCGTGCGCCCCGAGGCTCCGTTGCACGAAGTGGAAACCAATCGTGCGCTGGCCCGTTGGCTGGCACAGATCCTGGGGCTTAAATACGGCGGCAGTTACGACCCGGAACTGCACAACGGTCGAGACCTGTATCTGTTGCCGACCCAGACGCTTGTGGGCGTCGCTGCCGCCCGGCAATTAGGCGTCAAGGGGCCGGAGGATTTGTGGGGCGGTTATGTCGATCATGATTTCATCTGCACCAAAGCCATCAGCCACGGATTACGCAACAAAGATGCTCACGCTCCGGAAGGTTGGTCACCGTTGTTTTCCGAACGCGTGCGCAGCGTGGTGCTCGACGGCCTCAGTGTTTTTTCCATGGATGATGCGCGTCCTGCGGCGGAGCATCTGCTCTACAGCGGCCCGATCCGCATCAAGCCGATTCATGCCTGCGCCGGACGCGGTCAGGAAGTGATCAAAAGTCTCGACCAGTTCGATGCCATCCTCGCCAGACCCGATGCCAAAACGTTGTTCACCGAAGGTGTGGTGCTGGAGCAGGACCTGGACCACGTGATCACCCACAGCGTCGGTCAGAGTTTTATCGGCGACACGGTGCTGAGTTATTGCGGTGATCAATACTTGACCGAAGACGGTCAGGGCGAGCAGGTTTATGGAGGGTCCAACCTGCTGGTAGTGCGGGGTCACTACGATGATCTGCTCGAACTGGAACTGCCGGACGATGTTCAGCTGGCGATCCGCCAGGCACAAGTGTTCGACCGTGCCGCGGATGAGGCTTATCCCGGTTTCTACGCTTCGCGGCGCAACTACGACATCGCCCAAGGCGTGGACAGTAATGGCAAACAGCGTAGCGGCGTGCTCGAGCAATCCTGGCGGATGGGCGGTGCCAGCAGCGCCGAAGTCGCCGCCTTGCAGAGCTTCGTCAACGACCCCGGGATGCGCGCGATTCGCGTGTCGTCGGTCGAGACCTACATCGACCAGCCGCTGCCGGCGGACGCCATCGAGGTGTATCGCGGGCCGGCGCAAAACAGTGACTTTCTCCTCAAGTACGTAACGGTTAAATCCTATGACGGCTAGAAGCGAAACCATTCAGATCGACATCGACGATGAACAGATGATCGGGACTTTTCTCAGTCCCAAATCGAAAGTTCCCGGCGTGCTCTTTGTGCACGGTTGGGGCGGCAGTCAGGAGCGAGACCTGGAACGGGCCAAAGGCATCGCCGGTCTGGGTTGCGTGTGCCTGACGTTCGACTTGCGCGGGCATACCGGCGGCAGGGGTATTGCGCTGAGTCGAGTGACGCGCGAAGACAACCTGCGCGACCTGCTGGCGGCGTATGACCGCTTGCTCGCGCACCCGGCGCTCGATACATCGGCGATTGCCGTGGTCGGCACCAGTTATGGCGGTTATCTGGCCTCGATCCTGACGTCATTGCGTCCGGTGCGCTGGCTGGCGCTACGGGTGCCGGCGCTGTATCGCGATGATCAATGGCACACGCCCAAACGTGACCTGGACAAGATCGATTTACGTGATTACCGCAGCACGTTAGTCCGCGCCGACAGCAATCGTGCGCTGCATGCCTGTTCGCAATTTACCGGGGACGTGCTGCTGGTCGAATCAGAGACTGACGACTATGTGCCTCACTCAACCATCATGAGTTACCGCGCTGCGTGTCAGCAGACTCACTCGCTGACCCACCGGATTATCGACGGCGCCGATCACGCCTTGAGCGAGCCTGTTTCGCAACAGGCGTACACCTCGATCCTGGTGGGCTGGATCACCGAGATGGTGGTGGGCGAGCGGTTGAGCATTATTCAGGCAACGTAAAAAGATCGCAGCCTGCGGTGTAGTGGTTCAGTTTTTTTGAACCGCTCTGTAGGAGCATTAAGCCGCTTGCTGCTCAAACAGCGCAGGCGGCAGGTGGTTCGAAGCGGAATGGCAACGGCGATGGTTGTAATGTGAGATGAAGCCC
>NZ_JAGYGJ010000046.1:0-54232 GCF_019947405.1 Pseudomonas sp. GL-B-26
CTCAAGGACGCCATCGCCGGCAAGCCGTGCTCCTACAGGGTTGGGTGGTGTTTATTTGGGTGGGTAGTTGGCGAGAATTCGCCCCACCGTTTCGCGTATCGCCGTGCTGCGATCCGACGGGTTCGGTGTGCGGCTGAGTATCTGCTCGTCACTGCCGCGCCACACCAGCTTGCCGTCCTTGCCGTCGAGCAGGTCGATCTGGATGATCGCCACTTTGTAGCTGACGTTGCGGGTTTCGTTGTACATCGGCCCGCCCCAGTAGCCGTTCCATGGATTACCCCAACCGCCGCCGTAGTTGGTGGTCACTTGTTGCTGGCGCTGCTCGACGATCAGATAGGTCTGCACGCTCAAATCGCCCTTTTGGCCACCCGCAGCCGGACGCAGGCCACGCTGATCCAGCTGATCGGTCACCGATTGGCGGATGCGTTGTTCAGTCAGGTCGCTCTTGATCCGTGGATCATCGGGCCGATATTGCAGGGCGGGTTCTTTCCAGCTCCAGCTGCGATAGGCGGCGAAGTCGCGACTGGCATCGAAGTCATGATTGACCTGGCTGCCGGCGCAGGCAGTGAGCAGCACGGCCACAGCCAGTAAAGCGAGACGGCGGAACATGATATTTCTCCGGTTGAAGACATGAACCTGCGCAATGCTTCTTACCTACAGAAGCTAACTAGGAGGATACGCCGACATCGCCTTTTCTACAGCTTCCCGTATGGCATCGGCACGCTCGCTCTGGCTGCCGCGATTGCTGGTTTCGGCACTGGCACTCCACACCGGTTGACCGCTCTGAGCGTCAAACAAATCAACCCGCACCACCACGACCTGTTCCTGATAAGTCCGCACGATCGGCACGGTGTTGTACATGCCGTAACCGCTGCCGTAGCGGTTGTAACCGCCATAACCGCCGCCGTAATAACCATAGTCGTCCCGAACCTGACGCAGGCGGGTTTCCAGGTGCAGGTCGGCGCTGACAAACAGGTCGGCCGGGCGGTTATCGTGCAGCGGACGCAAACCACGTTGATCGAGCGCATTGCTGACGGCTTCGGCGACCTGCGCCGAATCCGCCCAGGCGCTGCCCGGCGGCAGCTGCCCGTTGAGCCAGGCCCAGCTGCGGTAACGCCCGTAGTCGCGCGGCGCGGCCGGGTAGGCGCTGCGGTCGAAGGTGTTGGCCGCCTGAGGCGGCGCGGGTGGCAAGGGGTTGGATGACGCCACATAAGGGTTGCTGCCCTGACAGGCCGCCAACCCGAGACAGATCACCAATAACCCCGAACGACTGTTCATTTCGCGCTCCGATCAGACCGGCCGACAGATCCAGTGCAAGTAGCGCCCAAGCCCGGCAAAGCTTGGGTGACGACGGTGGGCCAGCTCCATTTCCAGCAAGTCCACCAGTTCGGCCCGGGCCTGGAATTCCACCGGCATGTAATCGTGAAAAACCCGCACCCCGCTCTGGGTTTCGACTTGCCACATGCCCTCAAGTTGCGCCGCCAGTTCCCGTGGATCAAGAGGCTGCTGCGGCGTCAGGCTCTGTTTCTCGCCGGCCATGTCGTTCTTGCGCATCTTGCGGAAATGGCCTTTGAGCAGGTTGCGATAGATCAACGCATCGCGGTTGTAGAAGGCCAGGGACAACCAGCCATCTGGTTTGGTCAATTGATGCAGCACCGGCAGGATCGCGTGAGGTTCGGCCAGCCATTCCAGCACCGCATGGCACAGCACCAGGTCGTAGGGTTCGGTGAGTTGGCCGAGCAGATCCTGCCACGGCGCCTGAATGAACGTTGCTGTTTGCCCGGCGTCGGCAAAGCGTTGGCGGGCGCCTTCGAGCATCGGCTCGGCGGGCTCGGCCAGCGTGACCTCATGACCGCGCTGGGCCAGCCATAACGACATGTGGCCCAGACCAGCACCGATATCCAGTACGCGCAAAGGTCGATCCGGCAGGGTTTCGGCCAGGTCGGCCTGAAGCACCGCCAGACGGATCGCGCCTTTGGCACCGCCGTAGATTTTTTCGGCAAAGCGGGTCGCCAGTTGATCGAAATGACGGTCGCTCATCTGCTGAACCTCCGTTCGCTGTCCGCGAGTTTGCTGCGCACCACTTCATTCATGTCCAACCCCAACTCGCTGCACAGCAGCAGTAGATAGAGCACGATGTCACCGATTTCCTGCCCGGCATGGGCGAGTGTGTCCGCCGGCAACTGGCGCGACTGGTCTTCGGTCAGCCACTGGAAAATCTCCACCAGCTCGGACATTTCCACGCTCGCGGCCATGGCCAGGTTTTTCGGGCTGTGAAATTGCTGCCAGTCATTGCGGTCACGGATGGCGTGCAGGCGTTCGGTCAGTTCAACAAGGTTCATCGGGCTCTCCTGAAGGCGTATAGCTTCGGGGGGATGACGGGGGAAGGCAAGCGTCTCGGTGTGACGCGGATCTTTACACCATAATCAAAAGATCGCAGCCTGCGGCAGCTCCTACGGGAACTCGGCACCCTGCTCGATAGCCCAAGGCTCAAGTCCGGCAACCACGCCTCCACTTTCATCAAGGACGCTCACGACATGCAGGTAGAAAGTTTTTTCGAATGGCTCGGCCAGGCACTCGGTTCGGTTATCCGCTTCATCGTTGACGGCCTCAGCGGCTTGTTCAATCTGCTGAGCCACGCCGGCAGCAACTTTGTCGAAGGGCTGTCCGGTGCGCTGGGCATGGACGCGTCGATCATCAGCATCGTTGCGCTGATTTTGGGGTTGATGCTGCTGTGGTCGGCGATTCGGGCGTTCATGAATGCGTCGATCATCATGGGGATTATCTGGTTGCTGCTGGGGTTGTGGTTGTTGAGCTGGATAATCCATTGATCGGCTTAAGATCCAGCCCTCACCCTAGCCCTCCCGAAACGTCGGACCGCCCGTAGGGAGAGGGGACTGACTGAGTTGTTCTCTCGAGCTACATCGACCTGAAATTCCGCGTCGAACTCAGGTTTTGAAAAGCCTGAAGATCGGCTCCCTTTCCCCCTCTCCCTCGTGGGGAGAGGGCTGGGGTGAGGGGTCGATTTCTGATTCACAGCAAATCCCGAATCAACCGCTACAATGCCCGCTCCCCCAAGGAGCCTGCATGTCCAACCTGATCGCCGACTGGCGCGACCGCCCTACCCATCGTCGAGTGTGGGCGCTCGCCGCGCCGATGATTCTCTCGAACATTTCCGTACCGCTGGTGGCGCTGGTCGACAGTACCGTCATCGGTCACTTGCCCCACGCCCATCAGTTGGGCGCCGTCGCGGTCGGGGCCAGCCTGTATACCTTTCTCGCCTGGGCCATGGGTTTTCTGCGCATGGGCACCACCGGGTTCGCCGCACAGGCCGCCGGGCGTGGGGACGGCGCGGCATTGCGGCAGATCTTGCTGCAGGGCCTGTTGCTGGCCATGGGCCTGGCCATTGTCCTGGGAACACTGGGGGTGCCGTTGAGCGGGGTCGCGCTGCATTTCATGCAGCCGTCGGCGGAGCTGGATCAGCTGACCCGCGAGTTTTTCCACACGCGCCTGTTCGGTCTGCCGGCGGCGCTGGCCAGTTATGCGCTGGTCGGCTGGTTCCTCGGTACTCAAAACGCCCGGGCGCCGCTGGCCATTCTGCTGAGCACCAACCTGGTGAACATCGCGCTGAACCTGTGGTTCGTCCTCGGGCTGGAATGGGGCGTGGTCGGTGCCGCCCGAGCGTCGGTGATCGCCGAATGGACCGGCGCGCTGATCGGCCTGCTGATGACCCGCAACGCCCTGCGCGCCTATCCCGGCCACATCGCCTGGGCCGCGCTGGTGCTGTGGCAGAGCTGGCGACCGCTATTGGCAGTCAACCGCGACATCTTCATCCGCAGCCTGGCGCTGCAATCGGTGTTTTTCCTGATCACCGTGCAAGGCGCACGACTGGGTGATGCCACCGTCGCCGCCAACGCGCTGTTGCTCAACGGTTTGCTGCTGACCGCCCATGCGCTGGACGGCCTGGCCCACGCCGTGGAAGCCCTTTGTGGACATGCCATTGGTGCTCGTGATCGAGAGGCCCTGCGCCGCTCGCTGGTAGTGGCCTGCGGTTGGTCGTTGCTGGCGAGCCTGGGTTTTGCCGTGCTGTTTCTGTTCGCCGGGCATCTGTTTATCGAGATGCAGACCAACATTCAGAGCGTGCGCGACACGGCGTTCATCTACCTGCCCTACCTCGCCGCGCTGCCGCTGATCGCGGTCGGGAGTTACCTGCTCGACGGGCTGTTTATCGGCGCCACCCGTGCCCGGGAAATGCGCAACGGCATGCTGCTGACGGTGGTTTTGTTGCTGCCGTTCGCTTGGGCGCTGCAAGGCTTTGGCAACCATGGACTGTGGATAACCTTTCTGCTGTTCATGTTACTGCGCAGCCTGACCCTCGGCGCGTTTGCCTGGTACCTGCACAAAAGCGACGGCTGGTTCGCAGGCAAAGCTCACTGAGTCGGCGCTGCTTTGAAGCGCAGCGGCAGATCACCGTGTTCAGGGCTGATCGTTCTGCCACCGGTTGCGCAGGCTATCGAGACGCTCCTGCTGGGTGAGTCCCGGCAACGCTTGCCCAGTCAAAGCGCCGGGGTACTGCAAGCGTAGCCATAACCAGTCATCGAGTACCGGACGCTCGGTAAAATCCAGCGCCAGCCCTTCCTGCACATGGGACCACAGCGTGTTGTAGTCAGTCCCGGTGGACCGACTCCAGTGCCAGGCATGTTGCTCCAGCAGGCAGGTTTGCAGTTTTTCCTGCTGACGGGGACTGAGGTTTTCTTCAATCGCCAAAGGGCTGACGGCAAGCCCTGGATTGACCAACTGCTGCCAGCCCTGACTGCCGATCGCGCGGTCGGCCCACGTCCCGCCGAACCAGCGCAAATGGCTGATAGGACCCAGCCAGCGACTCAGCTCCTGCGCATCGCAGGCATCGAACAAGTAACTGGCCGTTTGCGGGTTGTAGTAACTCAACAAGGCCCGGTGATGCACACCGACAGTGACCGTGAGCATGCGGCGCAAATGCTCCAGCAACTGCGACGACGACGCTTCACTGGCGATCAGCAAGCCACACCAGAGGGGCACTTCGCTGTGGCACAACCCGGCCAGCACAGGGCATGTTCGAAGATCGATCAGGGCCGGGCCGCGTTCCCGCAACGCATGCCACTCAGTGCCTTCGAACAACCAGAACCACCGGGCATGCGCAAATTGCTGTTGCAGCATCGCCCCCGCCTGTGGCGCACCTGGCACATCCAGCAATAGCCATTGCGGGGTCGGGACGATCATGCCGCACCGCTCTGGCCAAACCGCTTCGCCGCCCGGCAGGTGCAGAGGGCCTGCGTGCAATGGTTGAAACTGCCGCCACCGGGCAGCAGACATAGCAACATCAATGGTTCGCTCGATTGCAGAAGCGCCAGCAAACCCTCGACATCATCTGTCGCGGATATGCGCGGCGAGCCGACCTCCTCAACCTCTTCAACGGACGAAGGGACGTGAAGAAACCCGGTAATCAGCGGCTGATCCGGATCCCCCTCGATAAAGCTCACCACCACCTCGACCCCCTCACTCAACTGCGTGACTGCCGCGTCGCCCAGTTCAGCGGCCAACGGCAGCCAACAGTGGCTGGGCGCCGCGCCCTCGCCCTGATAGAGCCAGTCAAATTGCACGGCAACCGGTCTGGACGGATCGGGGCATGACTCATCAATGTCGACCACCCAGGCCCGTTGCAGGCTGTGCATCCTGGGTTTCACTGCGCAATGAGGTGAGACAAAAGGCACCTGCCAGTGAATCGCGCGGATCTGGTTGCTGTAGGGCGCCGTTAAATCCTGGCTGCCCTGATGCTCGACGTGGGTCAGCAGCCAGAGATGGTTCCAGTCGGCAATCGGATGGCCGGACAGCCGCATCAGCTGACCACTTCGCAGCGTTGTCAGGTCCGTACGACCTTCGGCAATCGGCGCGGTTCGTTGCCCAGCGCAGCCCAGAAGCTTGAACTGACGCACCGCCGATTGCTCGCTCTCGACCTGGAAGGCCGCGCTCTCGCCGAAACGAAAGTGCCCCTGACCATCACTGAAAACCACGCAATGCCCGCGCTCGCCGTGTTCGAAATGGTAGTGAAGCCGTTCCTGAGCACATAGACGCTGGATAAATTGCAGATCCGATTCCTGGTACTGCGTACAGAATTCACGGGCCGGGTAATTGCCGCCCAGCTCAAAGCGCCGATTCTTGCCGACGATACCGTGCTCCTTGAGCACCTGAGCGAGGATTTGTGGCACCGAGCGCGCGCTGAAAATTCGCTGACTGAAGCGCAGGGAAAGGCACGCCAGCTTCGGCCCCAGACGGACGCGGCAGAGCCTGACAGCCGGGTCATGATCACGCTGGACGAGTTCATGCAATTGTCCGTGAAAGCCGTTTCCCGCAGGCCCGACATGCAGAAAGGCCGGACGGTACAGCAGGCTTGCAAGGTCGAGTGTCGGGTCATCGATCAGCAGATCCACCTCGAACACAAAAGGCTCGCTGATGGCTTCTCTACCGGTAAAGGCCAAGACCTCAAAGGGGTCGGGCAGACCCTCTACATCCAGACGAAATGACGGCTCGTTGACTGGATCGAACATCGGCGATTCTCTACAGGAGGGGCGGCCGGGGATTCTCTCCGAGAGAGTTGGCCGAGTAGAGTGCCGAAGTACAACTTAGGAAATGACCTACGCGAAAAGAAGACCACATCGCTTGGATGGCCAAGAATGTAAGTCATTTCGCTTGAAATCAGAGAGGCATCCCACCAAGTCATCTGAAATTTCCGCTTCGTGCGGAACATTTTCAGACAACTTGATGAGAGCGGTGCCTTACCTCAAGAAGACAGGTAAGAGGAACGGGTCAGACCCAGACGCAGCGCGTCGAGGAACTGGGTACGCTCGGCGGCGGTGATGCGGGCACTGGCGCATTTATCGCGGTAGTGGGTCATCAACTCTTCCGGCGACAAGTGCACGTAACGCAGCATGTCTTCGATGGTGTCGTGGGTTTCGATACCCGCGTGGTACACGCTGCCGTCAGCGTTCTGATAGATGTTCACCGAGTCGGTGTCACCGAACAGGTTGTGCATGTCGCCGAGAATTTCCTGGTAGGCGCCGACCAGGAAGATACCCAGCAGGTAGTCTTCACCGTCGTTCAAACCGTGAACCGGCAGGCTGGTTTCGATGCTCTGCTCGTCGACGTATTGCTTGATCTTGCCGTCGGAGTCGCAGGTCAGATCTTGCAGTACGGCACGGCGCAGCGGCTCTTCGTCGAGACGGTGCAGCGGCAGGATCGGCAGGACCTGGCCGATGGCCCAAGTGTCCGGCAGGCTCTGGAATACCGAGAAATTGCAGATGTACTTGTCGGCCAGCTTGTCGTTGAGTTCGTCGAGCACCTGACGGTGCGAACGCTGACGAGCCTTCAACGAGTTGTGCAGGCGACGGCACACGGCGAAGTAGCATTGCTCGGCCAGGGCTTTCTCGGCCAGGGTCAGCTTGCCATCGGCGTACTGGGTCGCGATGTCACTCATGTAGTGAGTGGCGCGCCAGTAGGTTTCGGTGACCATCTCGATGTCGGTCGGGCCCAACAGGTCAACCAGCCACTGCACGGTTTCCGGCAGTTCTTCCTTGTTGTCGATCTTCGGTACGTCGTCGTTGTGCTTCTCGACGTCGGTCACTTGCACCACCAGCATGGCGTGGTGAGCGGTCAGGGAACGACCGCTTTCGGAGAAGATGTTCGGGTGCGGCAGGTTCTGCGCGTCGCAGAATTCCTTGAGCATCCCGACCACAACACCGGCGTAATCGTCCATGTCGTAGTTGATCGAGCTGGCGTTACGCGAGTGCGTACCGTCGTAGTCCACGCCCAAACCGCCACCGACGTCGATGTGATCTACCGGCAGGCCGAGGTTGCGCAGTTCGCCGTAGTAACGAATCGCTTCCTTGAAGCCGTGCTGGTAGTCCGCCAGGTTGGCGATCTGCGAACCCATGTGGAAGTGCAACAGGCGAATGCCCTGATCCAGGCCCGCCGCGCGGAAACGCTCGACCACCGACAGCAGTTGCGCCGCCGACAGACCGAACTTGGATTTCTCGCCACCGGTGTCGGCCCACTTGCTCGACGCCAGGGACGACAGACGCACGCGCAGGCCAACCTGAGGTTTGACCTTGAGCGAGGCGGCTTCTTCGATCACCAGCCCGACTTCGGATTCTTTCTCGATCACGATGAACACGTTGTGGCCGAGCTTCTGACCCATCAGCGCCAGACGAATGAACTCGCGGTCCTTGTAGCCGTTGCAAACGATGGTGCCGCCCTTCGGCGCCAGGGCCAGCACGGCCAGCAGCTCAGGCTTGGAGCCGGCCTCAAGACCGATGGACACGTCTTGGGTGGCGATGATGTTCTCGATCACCGCTTCTTGCTGGTTAACCTTGATCGGGTACAGCGCGGTGTACTTGCTCTGGTATTCCAGGCGCTCGATGTTGGCGTCGAAGGCGCCGGTCAGCTGACGCACGCGGTCTTGCAGAATGTCAGGGAAACGCACCAGCAACGGCAAGGACAGGCCGCTTTTACGCAGCTGGTCGACTTGCTCGAAGAGGTCGATAGGCGAACTGGTCGGACCGTTCGGACGAACTTCGACGCGACCGGCGTCATTGATCGCGAAGTACCCGGCCCCCCAATGGCGAATCCCGTAAACACTGCGGCTGTCCGCAACTGTCCATTGGCTGCCATCGTCTTTGCGTGTGCGTCGTACGGACATTGAAGTCCCCTATAAAAAAGTCATAGAGCGTCGCCTGGGTTCAGGCCGGCGCAGTCTAAAGAATGAAAATGACGGTTCGTCAACGAGGGGATAGACCTCGCTGACCGCAGTGAGTTTAGAAACCGGTCAGAACAGGCTCTGTGAAAACCATGTAGACGACGCCAGACCTGAATCGGATCAGGGCTGGATCAAGCCGAGGGTGGTTTTCACAGAGGCTGCTAGCCGCCGGACTTCTTCGCTTTGAAACCGTGTTTGATCAGCTCGGCCAAGAGTAGCTCGACATGATCGCCCTGGATTTCAATGATTCCGTCTTTCAACGCACCACCGGTCCCGCAACGTTTCTTCAACGTGGTCGCCAGGTCCTTGAGCGCGTCTTCGGCCAACGGCACGCCGGTGATGGTGGTCACCGTCTTGCCGCCACGCCCCTTGCTTTCGCGACGCACGCGAGCGATGCCGTCGCCGGTCGGGGTAACGGTCTGTTTGCAGATGCAGGCATCCACCGGCTTACTGCAATCCGGGCAATGACGACCTGCGTCGGTGGAAAATACCAGGCCACCAAGGGCGGCGAAGGATGCGGCTTTTTTGGCCACCGGCAATCCTCTTGGGAGGACAAAGACTGGTCGCGGCAACTTGGGCAAGTGCCATCGACCGCGAAGCCCCACTCAGGCAGGGGCAGCGCTACTGAGCCAGACGCACTTATAAAAAAGGAGTGCCGGTTCAGTTTGAAAAGGTCGCGCAGTGTAACGGCAAAAAGCCGACTTGCTAAGAGCCAATCGGCGCCAATTTATGCCTCTTTTGCGACGTCCGACCCACGGGCCCGAAGATACCGCTTCAACGCAGCCAGAGAGTCCGGGCAATAAGGCTTTTGCTGGATTTCCAGCAGGACCTGATCGATGGGGATGAAGCGCGCTTCCAGCACCTCTTCCGGTTGCAGGATCAACGGACCGTCCCACACCGCCGAAAACGCCGAACACCAGAGCCGATTGCCGGTGTCTTCGAAGAAAAAGTGATCATGGGCGGTCAGTTCCACGCCGCTCACACCCAGCTCTTCTTCCAGCTCGCGGGCAGCCGATTCTGCGTAGGTTTCGGTCGCGAGCACCATGCCCCCCGCCGCCACGTCCCAGAAACCTGGATAAATAGCTTTGCTCAGCGTGCGTCGATGCACGCAGAGTTCACCGGCGGAATTGAACAGCATGATGTAAGTGCCGCGTCCGATCAGCCCGCGCTCACGCAGGTCGGAGCGGACCAGGGCGCCGAGCAGGTTGTCCTGCTCGTCGACCCAGGCGATCTGTTCGGCATCCGAGGCCGCGCGGTGCGCGACCTCTCTGGCGCTATCGACCATGACTCAGCCCTGATTGAGCAATTGACGCAAATCGATCACTGCGGCGTTGGCCCGGGAGATGTAGTTGGCCATGACCAGCGAGTGGTTGGCCAGCACCCCGAAGCCGCTGCCATTAAGGATCATAGGACTCCAGACCGGTTCCTGCGAGGCTTCCAGTTCACGAATGATCTGACGCACGCTGACCGTGGCGTTCTTCTTGGCCAGCACATCGGCGAAGTCGACTTCGATGGCACGCAGCAGATGGGACAAGGCCCAGGCCTGACCGCGGGCTTCGTAGAACACGTTGTCGATCTGCATCCACGGGGTCTCGACGATTTCTTCGTCAACCTGTGGCACCTGACCCGGTGCGACGACTTCGGTTTTCAGCGCAGTGTTGAGTTTGACCCGGCCAACGCTGGCCGACAGTCGTTGCGACAGCGAACCCAAACGGGTGCCGACATCGCCCAGCCAGTTGTTCAGGTTGTCGGCGCGGGCATAGAACAGCGCGCTTTTCTGACTTGGGTCGGACAGGCGCGCCTGATAACGGCTCAGGGAGTTGATGCCTTCCTGGTATTCGGACTCACTGGAGGGCAGCACCCAGCTCTTGTTGTCGAAGTTGAAGCGCGGCTCGGCCTTGGCCAGGTCAGCGTCTTCGGTGGACTGCGACTGGGAACGAGCGAAGTCTTTACGCAGTGCACGACTCAGGTCACGGACCTGGACCAGCACGCCATATTCCCAGCTCGGCGTGTTGTCCATCCACAGGCCCGGCGGGAAACGGTCGTTGGAAATATAGCCACCCGGTTTGGTCAGCAAAGTACCGGCGACGGTCTTGAGGGTTTCGACCGTGGTGTAGCCGATGACCATTTGCTTGCCTTCTTTCTCGGCAGCCATCTGGGCATTCTGCTGAACCGGGAACAGCGCAGGTTCCTGGCTCCAGTACCAGCCCAGCGCAATAGCCACCAGCAAGTAAAGGCCAATCAGAGTGGCCAGCGCCCGACTGAACAACAGGCCACCCAAGTAACTGCGGGTGGCCGATTTCGGTTCAGCGGCACGTTCAGGCGCGCTGCCCGCGCGGTTCTTCCAGTCCAGCATGGCGATATCCTTTCAATCACTTGAGTTCATCGGTTCGACCACAACCCTATCTCATCGTGCCTCGTTTGCCGCGCATTAAATCCTGCACAAACACTACCAGCACAATGACCACGATCGACGGCCACTATAAATGAAGCACAGCGTTGATCCTATGCGACCAGTCGGTCAGGAACTGAATAAGGTCGCTTTGCAGTTAATTGACGTACGACACTCATGCGATCGAAAAGAGGTGCTAGCATAGAGCCACCAGTCGATCTCAGCATGCACCCTAACTAGTAGTCAGGATATGACCGAGCCAGAAGACCCCAGCCGTGAGCGCCTCAAGCACCACTTTGCCCAGCGGGTAATTCATCAGGCACGTCAAATTCTTGAGATATGGCAGCGCCTGCAACGCAGCGAGTGGTCCACCACCGACTTATCGGAACTGAGCGAGGCCAACCTGCGCCTGCTGCGTTTCGCCGAACGCTTCGAACAACCTGAACACACGCAGCTCGCACACCACATCGGTCAGTCGCTGGAGGCTGTCGACGCCAATCGCGGACGCCTGAGCAGCGGACTGATCACTGACCTCAATCGTTTGATGCAGCGCCTGTCACGCACCGGTTTGCGCCATGGCGATCAGTTGGACCAGACCTTTCTGCCGCCGCTGCGCAAGCCGATTTACGTGATGCTGCAGGATCACGACCGCGCCGAGCGGCTGGCCAAACAGCTGGAATTTTTTGGGCTCAGCGCTCAAGCCCTCGACAGCGTTGCGGCGTTCCGCTCTTCGATGGTCGAGCGCTTGCCTGCGGCGATCGTCATGGACGTGGATTTCAGTGGTACCGGCATCGGCCTGAAACTGGCTGCCGAAGCCCAGGAAGGCCTCGATCATCAATTGCCGCTGTTGTTCTTCAGCCTGCACGAAACCGACACCCCGACCCGTCTCGCCGCCGTGCGTGCCGGTGGCCAGGAATTCCTGACCGGTACCCTCGAAGCCTCGAGCCTGCTGGAGAAAATCGAAGTCCTGACCTGCGTCGCCCAGTACGAACCTTATAAAGTGCTGATCATCGACGATTCTCGCGCCCAGGCCTTGCACACCGAACGCCTGCTCAATAGCGCCGGGATCGTCACACGGACCTTGATCGAGCCGATCCAGGCCATGGCCGAGCTCGCGGATTTCCAGCCAGACCTGATCATCCTCGACATGTACATGCCGGCCTGCACTGGTACCGAACTGGCCAAAGTGATCCGCCACAACGACCGCTATGTCAGCGTACCGATCATTTACCTGTCGGCCGAAGACGATCTGGACAAGCAGCTCGACGCCATGAGCGAGGGCGGCGATGACTTCCTGACCAAACCGATCAAGCCACGACACCTGATCACCACCGTGCGCAACCGCGCGGCGCGGGCGCGCAATCTCAAGGCGCGGATGGTGCGCGACAGCCTGACCGGGTTGTACAACCACACGCACATTCTGCAATTGCTGGAAGACTGTTCGTTTCGCGCCCGTCGCGAGAACAAGCCGCTGAGCTTTGCGATGCTCGACATCGACCACTTCAAACGGGTCAACGACAGCCATGGCCACCCTATGGGCGATCGAGTAATCAAGAGCCTGGCGCTGTTTCTCAAGCAACGCTTGCGCAAGACCGACTTCATCGGCCGTTACGGCGGTGAAGAGTTCGCGATCGTCATGCCAGACACCGATCTCGAATCGGCCCACAAAGTGCTCGACGAAATCCGTCGACGTTTTGCCGAGATTCACTACCCGGCTCAACCGCAGGATCTCTGGTGCACGTTCAGCGCCGGGGTGGTGGAACTGTGTGAACACTCCGACAGCCTGATGATGGCCAGCCAGGCAGACGAAGCGCTGTACCGCGCGAAGGACGCCGGACGCAACCGCGTGCAGGCCGCGCGGACGTCAAAGCAAAGTGCCACTTTTTCATCGGAATCGACCCATTCGGTCATAACCCTGTAACACAAACGCAATAAATTCAGGCGCTTACCATTCTGCCGCTGGTAGACCCTCGATGCGCCTGAAGCTGCTGACCAATCTCAATACCCTCCTTTTAGTCGCCGTGTGCGTGGCCCTTGGCGCCACGCTTTGGTGGTCGCAAAAGGCCCTGGAACGCCCCTATCTATTGATGGAGCGTTACTTGGGCTTGTCCCAGCAATTTCAAAATGAAGTCGCACGTAACATCGACGACTACCTCGCCAGCGGCGATGCCCTGCGCCTGAGCAGCGCCGGCCAGGCCATAGACGGGGTGCAAAAGGAACTCGGCGAGTTGCCGCCGGCGTTGGCCCACACCTTGCGCCCGAGCCTGTCGAACCTCGAAGAATTCAGCAAAACCGACCTGCTGGCCGCCGGCAAACTGGCCGGTGATCCGCAAGCGTTGCTGCTTCAGGCCGAACGCGAACTCGGCGCCAGCCTCGATCAGCTCAGCCAATACGCCAGCGCTAACGTGGCGTATCTGACGCCGTTGCTCGCCGCCTCCCAGCACTTGGGCAAGTTGTCTCTGGCCCGGGATAAACTGGTCAGCAGCGGCCGCAGCGAATTGGCCGCCGATGTCGAGCGTGAAGTCGCCAACATTCGCACTCAGGCTGAGTTGCTGGGCACCTTGCCGCTGCTCGGTGTAGCCAGCAGCAGCGAATCCGGCACCGATGATTTCGCCGCGATGATGGGCTTGGAGAACACCGAAAAAGCTGTTGCCGAAGATGCGGGCGTGGGCCTCAAGCGTGAACTGAACAGCCTCCTCACTCGCTACCCGGCCGAACTGGCGCGCACACGTGACCAGATCCAGAAACGCACCGACCTCAGCGCCGCCACTCACCTGAAAATCGCCGCCGTGCAGCAGGCCATCGCCGGACTGGAGCCGGTGGTTCGCGCCCAGCACGGGCAGATCCAGGGCGAAGTGCGGCTGATGCAAGGGGTGATGATTGGCCTGATTCTGCTGATTGCGTTGCTGATCGACACCTTGCAACGGAAACTGGCCCGGACGCTGACCAACCTCGCCCCTGCCCTTTCGACCTGGGCCGAGGGCGACTTCAGCCGGGACATTGAATTGGGCGCGACCAATCGCGAACTGCATGACATTCAAGCTTCGCTCAATCGCTTGCGCGCCTATCTGGTCGACCTGGTCGGGACCATTCGCCTCAACGCCGAACAGGTCGCCGGCAGCAGCCGAACCTTGGCCGAGTTGAGCAATGACCTGCACAGCGGCGCCGAACATCAGGCCGGCGACACGGCGCTGATCCGTGATTCTCTCGGCGAGCTGGAAGCGACCATTCAACAGGTTGCCGGCGATGCCAGCCAGGCGGCCGACGCCAGCCGCCATGCCGGGCTGGCGGTGGAGCACGGCCAGAAAGTCATCGGTTTGAGTCTCACCGGGCTGCACGCGCTGGTCGGTGAAGTGCAAGGCAACGCGCAGATGATCGAACACCTGGCCGAGGAGTCGGCGACCATTGGCGGCGTGCTGACGGTCATCCGCTCGATTGCCGACCAGACCAATCTGCTGGCCCTGAACGCCGCCATCGAAGCGGCCCGTGCCGGGGAAATGGGTCGAGGGTTTGCGGTGGTGGCCGAAGAAGTTCGTTCACTGGCACAACGCACCGCCGGCGCCACAGCAGAGATCCAGACACTCATCGCCGGTTTGCAAACCGCGGCGCGACAATCGGTGGAAGGCATGCGCGCCCAAGTCGAACACGCAGAAGCCACTGCCAATCAGGCCCAGGCCGCCGACGGTGCGCTGGATAAAATCGTCGGCGCAATCCAGACCATTTCCGACACTGCCGTGCGCATCGCCGATGTCACCGCCCAGCAGAGTGGCGCCGTCAGCGAAATCCGCGATCACAGTGAGCGGATTCACCAATTGGGTGGGGATAACTTGCTGCGTATCGGTGAAGGGCGCGTACAGGGTGAGAATTTGCTGGTGTTGGGTGGACGATTGCACACAGCCGTCCAGGCCTTCCGCGTCTGACAGACCGCTTTCGCGAGCAAACCCGCTCCCACATTCAACCGCGTGTCCATGGATGAACTCGGTCGAATGTGGGAGCGGGCTTGCTCGCGAAGGCGCCAGAACAGTCACCGCAAGACTCCCGCCCCTGCACACCCGACCGCTGTCCGCTATCATGCCCTCACTTTCGATACGCGAGATTGTCATGCGCCGTTTGCTCTGCCTGTTGTTTTTAGTGCTAGCCCTGCCGGCCACCGCCGCCGGGTTGCTGGACAGTCGGCCCAGTTCGACGTTGGGCTCGATCAACAACAGCGCCGACTTTCTGCCGGTACGTGAAGCCTTTCAACTGAGCCTGGTAGAAAGCACGCCGCAATCGATCAAACTGCGTTTCGTCGCCACCGAGGGCTACTACCTCTACCGGCACCGCTTTCAGTTTCGCGCCGACCCGGCCGATGTAGGTCTGGGCGCCGCGCTACTGCCCAAGGGCGAACAAAAGCACGATGAGTATTTCGGCGATGTCGAGGTCTACCACGGCATTCTCGAAGTCGAACTGCCGCGCACCGATCAACGCGCCTTCACCCTGGTGATTACATATCAGGGTTGCGCCGACAAAGGCTTGTGCTATCCACCCGAAACCGAGCGCCTGAGTATTGATGGCAGCGCAGGTACGACTCCTGCCTGGAGCTGGCGCGAACTGGCACTGTTCTTCCTCGCAGGCATAGGCCTGACGTTCACACCGTGCGTGCTGCCGATGCTGCCGATCCTGTCCGGCGTGGTGTTGCGCGGTCAGGTGGGTGGTTTGCGCGGTTTCAATCTGTCCCTCGCTTATGTGCTGCCAATGGCCGCCTGCTTCGCCCTGCTTGGCGCGTTGATGGGGATGTTCGGCGCGCAGCTCAATCTTCAGGCGCGGTTGCAATCGGCGTGGGTGCTGGTGCCGTTCGCGATGTTTTTTGCGCTGTTTGCCTTGGCGATGTTTGGCGTCTTCGAACTCAAGCTGCCTCACGCCATCAGCAGTCGGCTGGATCGGATCGCCGGTCGCACCGAGGGTGGTTCGTTGTGGGGCGCCGCCGTGCTGGGCGTGGTTTCCAGCCTGCTGGTGTCGCCCTGCGTCTCGGCACCGCTGGCCGGCGCGCTGCTGTACATCAGCGCCAGCGGCGATGCAGTGGGCGGCGGCCTGAAATTGTTCATGCTCGGCCTGGGCATGGGCGCCCCGCTGTTGCTGGTCGCGACCGGTGGTGCCGCCTGGTTGCCGAAAAGCGGACCTTGGCTGATCTATGTGAAAAACGCGATTGGCGTTTTGTTGCTGGGGTTGGCGATCGGTCTGCTCAGTCGAGTACTGCCGGGCCAGATCACGTTGCTGCTGATCGGTTTGCTGGCCGGTGGCGCCGGGTTGTTCATGGGTGCGCTGGAGTTCGTCTACAAACCGCCGAGAAAACGCCTGGGCCAATTGCTTGGGATGTTCCTGCTGTTTTACGCGCTGGCGTGTTGGTACGGAGCGTTCAGCGGCCAGACCGATCCGCTCAATCCGATTGGCCAGCCGCGCACGGTTGCCGGCAATGAGCAACCGCAAAACACCAGCGCCTGGCAAACCGTCAGCACCCCGGCAGACCTGGACCGCGTTCTCGCCGAAGCCAAATCATCGGGCACCCCGCTGCTGCTCGACTGGTACGCCGACTGGTGCATCAGTTGCAAAGTCATCGAACATAAGGTGCTCAACGACGCCACGGTCGTCGAACACCTCAAAGGCTATCGACTGATCCGCTTCGACATCACCGCCAGCAACGCCGAGCAGCGCGCCCTGCTCGACCGCTACAAACTGTTCGGCCCGCCAGCGCTGATGTTTTTCGGCAAGGACGGCGTCGAACACGCCGATGTGCGAGTGATCGGCGAGATCAACGCCACCGACTTCGCCGAACGTGTTGCGAAAGCAAATGACCGGATTTAATAACCCGGTCACATATTTCGCGCAAACATCGGCCATCGTGCTGGCTATTGCATAGAACTGGACAGTCACAAAGGCTTTGCGGCATAGTCGCCGGGTTCTGACAATTGCACACAGATAACAAGGAACAGCAGATGGCGACGCTACTGGTTCTGCACGGACCCAACCTGAACATGCTCGGCACCCGTGAACCGGGCACCTACGGCGCTACGACACTGGCGCAGATCAACCAGGACCTGGAACGCCGTGCCCGTGAAGCCGGCCACCATTTGCTGCACCTGCAAAGCAACGCCGAGTACGAATTGATCGACCGCATCCACGCTGCCCGCAGCGAAGGTGTGGACTTCATTCTGATCAACCCAGCAGCTTTTACGCACACAAGTGTCGCATTACGTGACGCGCTGCTGGCGGTGAGCATCCCATTCATCGAAGTGCATTTGTCTAACGTGCACAAACGCGAACCTTTCCGCCATCACTCTTACTTCTCCGACGTAGCGGTGGGAGTGATCTGCGGCCTTGGCGCCAGCGGTTATCGACTGGCCCTGGAGGCTGCCCTGGAGCAGCTTGAAAGACCGGCAACAGCTTGAACGACAAGCGTAACGCCCCTGACCGACCCTTGGGAGTTGATGATTCATGGATATCCGTAAAGTTAAGAAACTGATCGAACTGCTGGAAGAGTCCGGCATCGACGAGCTCGAGATCAAGGAAGGCGAAGAGTCCGTACGCATCAGCCGTCACAGCAAGACCCCGGCTCAGCAGTACTACGCACCGGCTCCAATGCATGCTCCGGCGCCTGCGCCTGTGGCTGCTGCCCCGGTTGCTGCCGCCGCACCTGCTGCTCCGGCCGCGCCAGTTCTGAACGGCAACGTTGCCCGTTCGCCTATGGTCGGTACCTTCTATCGCAAGTCTTCGCCAGCTTCGCCGTCCTTCGTTGAAGTCGGCCAGACCGTGAAGAAAGGCGACACCCTGTGCATCGTCGAAGCCATGAAGATGATGAACCACATCGAAGCTGAATCCAGCGGTGTGATCGAATCTATCCTCGTCGAAGACGGCCAGCCGGTTGAGTACGACCAACCGCTGTTCACCATCGTTTGAACCGCGGAGAGACTTTGATGACTGCGAAGTTGGAAAAAGTTCTGATCGCCAACCGCGGTGAGATCGCCCTGCGGATCCTGCGTGCCTGCAAAGAGATGGGCATCAAGACTGTCGCCGTTTACTCCAAGGCCGACAAAGAACTGATGCACCTGGGTCTGGCAGACGAATCCGTCTGCATCGGCCCGGCCTCGGCCGCGCACTCTTATCTGCACATCCCGGCAATCATCGCCGCGGCCGAAGTGACCGGCGCTACCGCCATTCACCCAGGCTACGGTTTCCTTGCGGAAAACGCTGATTTCGCTGAACAGGTCGAAAACTCCGGCTTCGCCTTCATCGGCCCGAAAGCCGATACCATTCGCCTGATGGGCGACAAGGTATCGGCCAAGCACGCCATGATCGCGGCTGGCGTTCCAACTGTTCCGGGTTCCGACGGCCCGTTGCCTGAAGACGAAGAAACCGCTCTGCGCATCGGTCGCGAAGTCGGTTACCCGGTGATCATCAAAGCCGCTGGCGGCGGTGGTGGTCGCGGCATGCGCGTTGTGCATAAAGAAGAAGACCTGATCTCCTTCGCAAAACTGACCCGCACCGAAGCGGGCGCAGCGTTCGGCAACCCGATGGTCTATCTGGAAAAATTCCTGACCAACCCACGTCACGTGGAAGTTCAGGTACTTTCCGATGGCCAGGGCCACGCCATCCATCTGGGCGACCGCGATTGCTCGCTGCAACGTCGTCACCAGAAGGTTCTCGAAGAAGCGCCGGCACCGGGCATCGACGAGCAGGCACGGGCTGAAGTCCTCGCACGCTGCGTCAAGGCTTGCATCGACATCGGCTACCGTGGCGCTGGCACCTTCGAGTTCCTTTACGAAAACGGCCACTTCTACTTCATCGAGATGAACACTCGTGTCCAGGTAGAGCACCCGGTATCGGAAATGGTCACTGGCATCGACATCGTCAAGGAGATGCTCAGCATCGCCGCCGGCAACAAGCTGTCGTTCACCCAGGAAGACGTCGTTATCCGCGGTCACGCGCTGGAATGCCGGATCAACGCCGAAGACCCGAAAACCTTCATGCCAAGCCCAGGCACGGTCAAGCATTTCCACGCACCAGGCGGCAACGGCGTTCGCGTCGATTCGCACCTGTACAGTGGCTATGCCGTTCCGCCGAACTACGATTCGTTGATCGGCAAGCTGATCACCTACGGCGCAACCCGTGACGAAGCCATGGCGCGCATGCGCAATGCGCTGGACGAAATCGTTGTCGACGGGATCAAGACCAACATCCCGCTGCACCGCGACCTGGTCCGTGATGCAGGCTTCTGCGAAGGGGGCGTGAACATTCACTACCTCGAGCACAAGCTGGCTGGCGAAAAGCATTAAGCTGTGATCCAGACCAACAAAGCCGCTTTCGAGCGGCTTTGTTGTTTCTGAAGGTTTCATAATGTGCACGCGAGCAAGGCCGCTCCCACAAAAGCCCCGCGCTCGCGTAAACTTGCGCGCTTCTCGCAGCCCGCTAGGCTGCAATTAATATTTTTCAAAGGTGCCCGCCATGCCTTGGCTGCAAGTCCGTCTCGCCATCAGCCCAGAACAAGCCGAAACCTACGAAGACGCGTTCCTTGAAGTCGGCGCCGTTTCGGTGACCTTCATGGACGCCGAAGATCAGCCGATCTTCGAGCCGGAACTCAATACCACGCCGCTGTGGTCGCACACGCACCTGCTGGCCCTGTTCGAAGGCGGCACCGAAGCCGCCACCGTATTGGCCCACCTTGAATTGCTGACCGGCAGCCCGCTGCCCGAGCATCACAGCGAAGTCATCGAAGACCAGGACTGGGAACGCAGCTGGATGGACGGTTTCCAGCCAATGCGTTTCGGCCAGCGCCTGTGGATTGTGCCGAGCTGGCACGCAGCTCCCGAGCCTGACGCGGTCAATCTGCTGCTGGACCCGGGCCTGGCGTTCGGCACCGGCACACACCCGACCACCGCGCTGTGCCTGGAATGGCTCGACGGCCAGGATCTGAAAGACTGCAACGTGCTGGACTTCGGCTGCGGCTCGGGGATTCTGGCGATTGCCGCCCTGCTGCTGGGCGCCAAGGAAGCCGTCGGTACCGATATCGATGTGCAAGCCCTGGAAGCCTCCCGCGATAACGCCGGGCGCAACAACATTGCCGAAGCTCTCTTCCCGCTGTACCTGCCGGAAGATCTGCCGCAGGTTCAGGCCGACGTGTTGGTCGCCAACATCCTGGCCGGCCCGCTGGTTTCCCTGGCGCCGCAATTGTCCAGCCTGGTCAAATCCGGTGGTCGTCTGGCGCTGTCGGGCATCCTCGCCGAGCAAGGTGAAGAAGTCGCCAAAGCCTACGCCCAGGACTTCGATCTGGACCCGATCGCCAATCGCGATGGCTGGGTGCGCATTACTGGCCGTCGGCGCTAGAATGAGTGCCTGCATAAACCGGATCGCCGCATGACCGACAGCTTCGTCACCCAGTGCCCGCATTGCCAAACCAGCTTCCGTGTCAGCCATGCTCAATTGAGCGTGGCCCGCGGGGTGGTTCGTTGCGGCTCGTGTTTGCAGGTGTTCAACGCCGCCAAGCAACTACTTGAGCAACGATCCGGCAAGGACGCGATCACGCCGGCTGCCCCGGCCATCGCCGAACCGCAGGAGCCGCGGGCCATCAGCCAAAAGCAATGGACCGCCGCCGAGCTGGATCTGGACAGCCTGGACCTGGACGAAGAGCTCGCCCGCCTCGAACAACGGGAGATCCAGCCGACCACGGAATTCGGCCGTCAGCGCGAAGACAACCTGAGCGCCAGCCGGGACACCGTCGAGCACGAAGAAGCGCCGTGGCCCGACAGCCTGTTCAGCGAATCGGCCGCCGATCGTGCGCAGACCACTGAAGCCGACTTGCCAGAGCTGGAACTCGATCCGAGCAAATACTCGCGCACCGAACCTTCGCTGTCCCTGGAACCGGTGGAACTGGACGACGAACATCTGCCGCCACAGCTGCGCCTGCACGACCCACTCGACGCCCCAATGCATCACGAACGCCTGTCGGCGACCGATGATATCGACGACGATCTGCCCTCGATCCAGCCTCAGCGCAAAAAGCGTGAGCCGGCTGTCCGCGCTGAAGCCCTGCAAGACCTGACCGATGACCCACTGCAACTGGACTGGCAAAAACGCCGCTCACCCTGGGGTCGCCGATTTTTCTGGCTGCTGTTGATCCTGCTCGGCGCTGCCGCGCTCGCCGGCCAGTACATCGCCTACCATTTCGATGAACTGGCACGTCAGGACCAGTACCGTCCGTGGTTCCAGCAACTGTGCCCGCAAATCGGCTGCACCGTGCCATCCAAAGTCGACATCGCCAAAATCAAAAGCAGCAACCTGGTGGTCCGCAGTCACCCGGACTTCAACGGCGCACTGGTGGTCGACGCGATCATCTACAACCGCGCGCCCTTCTCCCAGCCTTTCCCGCTGCTGGAGTTGCGTTTTGCCGACCTCAACGGCCACCTGATCGCCAGCCGTCGCTTCAAGCCCGGCGAGTACCTCAACGGCGATCTCGAAGGGATGGCGGAAATGCCTCCGCAAACGCCGATCCACATCGCACTGGATATCCTCGATCCAGGCTCCAAAGCGGTGAATTACAGCCTGAGCTTCCATTCGCCCGAGTGAAACGGTTCAGTTTTTCGGCTTTGACGGCATATTTCTGACTTTGACCGCTCATACCAAACCGCTGGCGATAACAAAATAACTGTTCAGATTTTGTTCAATTCAGCCTTTATCCAGTCATCGAGAGCGGGTATCATGCCAACCCTTTTTCGAACTCTCATGATCCGACCCCACAACAGGGAAGTCCTATGTCGGCGGTACGCATCGGTCCTTACACATTGCACAACGGCTTGATTCTCGCCCCGATGGCGGGGGTCACAGACCAACCCTTTCGTCAGCTGTGCAAGCGACTGGGCGCAGGACTTGTAGTCTCGGAAATGGTCACCAGCGACATGAGCTTGTGGAACACCCGCAAATCGCGGATGCGCATGATCCACGAAGGTGATCCCGAGCCCCGCTCGGTACAGATCGCCGGTGGTGATGCACAGATGCTGGCGGATGCGGCCCGGGCCAACGTTGAACTGGGCGCACAGATTATTGATATCAACATGGGCTGTCCGGCGAAAAAGGTCTGCAACAAGGCCGCCGGTTCCGCGCTGTTGAAGGATGAAGCATTGGTGACCGAGATCCTGCAGGCCGTGGTGGCCGCAGTCGATGTGCCGGTCACCCTGAAGATCCGCACCGGCTGGGACCGGGACAACAAGAACGGCCTGACCGTGGCGAAGATCGCCGAGCAGGCAGGCATTACAGCGCTGGCAGTCCATGGCCGCACCCGTGCCGATCTGTACACCGGCGAAGCCGAGTACGACACCATTGCCGCGATCAAGCAGGCGGTGTCGATTCCGGTCTTTGCCAATGGCGATATCGATTCGCCAGAGAAGGCCCGGTACGTGCTCGATGCGACCGGTGCCGATGGCCTGCTGGTAGGCCGGGCTGCCCAGGGGCAGCCATGGATTTTTCGTGAAATCGACCATTATCTGCGTACCGGCGAAAAACTCCCGGCACCGGAACTGATCGAGGTGGAACGTATTCTGCTTGAGCATCTGGCCGCGCTGCATGCCTTCTATGGCGACGTCATGGGCGTGCGCATAGCTCGCAAGCATGTGGGCTGGTATCTCGCAACCTTGCCGGGCGCCAGGGAATTTCGCGCCCACTTCAATCGTTTAGAAGATACGGAAGCACAATGCGCCAACGTTCAGGGCTTCTTCGCCGAACGTTACAAGAGCCTGACAGGGGACGGAGAAGGGGTGGCCGCATGACGATGATGACCGAGACTTTAGTGAGTGGAACAACACCCGTGAGCGACAACGTGAATTTGAAACAGCACCTCAATACGCCGAGCGAAGAAGGTCAGACCCTTCGCGGGAGTGTCGAGAAGGCGCTGCACAATTATTTCGCCCACCTTGAGGGCGCTGCCGTCACGGATGTGTACAACCTGGTGCTCTCCGAAGTCGAGGCGCCCCTGCTCGAGTGCGTGATGAACTACGTCAAGGGCAACCAGACCAAGGCCAGCGAGCTGCTCGGATTGAACCGAGGCACGCTGCGCAAAAAACTCAAGCAGTACGATTTGCTGTAAGCATTCAATCAAACCAGAAAGGCGCCCGCGTAAAAACGGTCGCCTTTTTTGCTGACTCCTTTGCTTTTGATGGAAATTGAAATGACCGACCAGACTACCCGCCTGCCGATCCGCCGCGCCTTGATCAGCGTTTCCGACAAGACCGGGATCCTTGAATTCGCCAAAGAACTTGAAGCCCTGGGCGTCGAGATCCTCTCCACCGGCGGAACGTTCAAGCTGCTGCGCGACAACGGTGTTGCCGCAGTGGAAGTCGCGGATTACACCGGTTTCGCAGAAATGATGGACGGCCGGGTAAAAACCCTGCACCCGAAAATCCACGGTGGGATCCTCGGTCGTCGCGGTATCGACGACGCCATCATGAACGAGCACGGCATCAAGCCGATCGACCTGGTAGCGGTCAACCTGTACCCGTTCGAAGCGACTATCAACAAGCCAGGCTGCGACCTGCCGACCGCGATCGAGAACATCGATATCGGCGGCCCGACCATGGTCCGTTCGGCTGCAAAAAACCACAAAGACGTGGCCATCGTGGTGAATGCCAGCGACTACGCCAACGTCCTTGAAAGCCTCAAGGCCGGCGGCCTGACCTACGCTCAGCGTTTCGACTTGATGCTCAAGGCCTTCGAACACACCGCCGCCTATGACGGCATGATCGCCAACTACATGGGCACCGTGAACCAGGCGGCTGACACCCTCGCTACCTCCGGTCGCAGCGAGTTCCCGCGCACTTTCAACAGCCAGTTCGTCAAGGCTCAGGAAATGCGCTACGGCGAGAACCCGCACCAGAGCGCAGCGTTCTACGTTGAAGCCAAACCGGCCGAAGTCGGCATCGCCACCGCGACCCAGCTGCAAGGCAAAGAGCTGTCGTACAACAACGTGGCCGACACCGACGCCGCGCTGGAATGCGTGAAGAGCTTCGTCAAACCGGCCTGCGTGATCGTCAAACACGCCAACCCGTGCGGCGTTGCCGTCAGTCCGGACGCCGAAGGCGGTATCCGTCAGGCCTATGAACTGGCCTACGCCACCGACACCGAGTCGGCGTTCGGCGGCATCATCGCCTTCAACCGCGAGCTGGATGCTGAAACCGCCAAGGCCATCGTCGAGCGTCAGTTCGTCGAAGTGATCATCGCCCCGTCCGTCAGCGAAGAAGCTCGTGCCATCGTGGCTGCCAAAGCCAACGTGCGACTGCTGGCCTGCGGCGAGTGGTCGGCTGATCGCGCCGCTGCCTGGGACTACAAACGCGTCAACGGTGGCCTGCTGGTACAGAGCCGCGACATCGGCATGATCGGCGCCGACGACCTGAAAGTCGTGACCAAACGCGCTCCGACCGAACAGGAAATCCACGACCTGATCTTCGCCTGGAAAGTCGCCAAATACGTTAAGTCCAACGCCATCGTCTACGCTAAAAACCGTCAAACCATCGGTGTCGGCGCTGGCCAGATGAGCCGTGTGAACTCCGCGCGTATTGCTGCGATCAAGGCTGAACACGCTGGTTTGCAGGTGCAGGGCGCGGTCATGGCCTCGGACGCCTTCTTCCCGTTCCGCGACGGCATCGACAACGCGGCCAAGGTGGGGATTACTGCGGTGATCCAGCCAGGCGGCTCGATGCGTGATAACGAAGTGATTGCTGCTGCCGACGAGGCCGGCATCGCCATGGTATTCACCGGCATGCGCCACTTCCGTCACTAACTAGACGACGGCCGCACTGAAGCCGGCATCTGCTGCGTTGGAGCCGACCTCGATGATGCTCATTGCCAAAAGGCAACGCCGCTCATCGAGGTCGACTCCGCCTGGCATCTACCGACTTCATTGCGACCTCCTACAGCGTGAAGCGCTTTAGGCTCTAAAAACAGAATTAGCGTCATCCGAGGTTTTGAAATGAATGTTTTGATCATTGGCAGCGGTGGCCGTGAACACGCCCTGGCCTGGAAAGTGGCTCAGGATCCGCGCGTGCAGAAGGTTTTCGTTGCCCCGGGCAACGCCGGCACCGCCATTGAAGCCAAGTGCGAGAACGTCGCTATCGACGTGCTGGCCCTTGAACAGCTTGCTGACTTCGCCGAGAAGAATGTTTCCCTGACCATCGTCGGCCCGGAAGTGCCACTGGTCGCCGGCGTCGTCGATCTGTTCCGTTCCCGTGGCCTGGATTGCTTCGGCCCGACCGCTGGCGCTGCTCAGCTGGAAGGTTCGAAAGCCTTCACCAAGGATTTCCTGGCGCGCCACAAGATCCCGACGGCCGACTACCAGAACTTCACCGAGATCGAGCCTGCCCTGGCTTATCTGCGTGAAAAAGGCGCACCGATCGTGATCAAGGCCGATGGCCTGGCCGCCGGTAAAGGCGTGATCGTTGCCATGACGTTGACCGAAGCCGAAGACGCCGTACGCGACATGCTGGCGGGTAACGCATTCGGCGACGCAGGCTCGCGCGTAGTAATCGAAGAGTTCCTGGACGGCGAAGAAGCCAGCTTCATCGTCATGGTCGACGGCAAGAATGTGCTGCCGATGGCCACCAGCCAGGACCACAAACGCGTCGGCGACGGCGACACCGGTCCGAACACTGGCGGCATGGGTGCCTACTCCCCTGCCCCGGTCGTGACCGCTGAAGTGCACAAGCGTGTCATGGACCTGGTGATCTGGCCGACCGTGCGCGGCATGGCCGATGAAGGCAACGTCTACACGGGTTTCCTGTACGCAGGCCTGATGATCGACAAGGCTGGTAACCCAAAAGTCATCGAATTCAACTGCCGTTTCGGCGACCCTGAGACCCAACCGGTAATGCTGCGTTTGCAGTCGAGCCTCGTGTTGCTGGTCGAAGCGGCGCTGGCGCAAGCCCTGGACAAGGTCGAAGCACAATGGGATCCGCGTCCGAGCGTCGGCATCGTGCTGGCGGCTGGCGGCTATCCTGGTGACTACGCTAAAGGCGTTGCCATCAACGGCCTCGATGCAGCTGCAGCACTGGAAGGCAAAGTCTTCCACGCCGGTACTGCACTCAAGGACGGTCAAGTGGTGACGGCCGGTGGTCGGGTGCTCTGCGCCACGGCAATGGGTACCAGCGTCGATGCCGCTCAGCAGCAGGCTTACAAGCTGGCGGCCAAAATTGACTGGGAAGGCTGTTTCTATCGCAAGGACATTGGCTACCGTGCCATTGCCCGCGAGCGTGGCGAAAATCAGGAATAAGAACGTCATTCGGCCAGGCAAGGGCTTCGAGCCCTTGCCGGACTATTCCGGCGCCGCGCATAGTTATATTCTGGCATTAACCTACGAAGGGATTTCGCCGTGCGCTGGCTCAGGATTGCCATAGGTTTCACCGTCACTCTGCTGACCTTGCTCTGCATGCTCCCGGCCCAGGCCGCGCAAGGCAGTGGCTGGGCGGTATTGCTCGACGAACAGGGTGACCTGCAGCTCAGCGACATCCGTTCCGCTCGCTACACCAATCAATTCAGCCCCATCGAACTCGACCGCCTCACCGCCGCCGACCCCGATGGTGCGTTATGGCTGCGCTTCAGACTCGCTCCCGGCAAGCATGAACAGTTGCTGCGGGTATTCGCGCCCGACCTGTCGCACCTCAATCTGTATGTGCTGGACGGCGACACGCTGATCGAGCAACTGAACACCGGAACCAACCAGCCCCAGGCTGAACGACCATTGCCCAGCAGTGACTTCATGTTGCCGCTGCCGCAAAACGAAAAACCTCTCGACGTTTACCTGCGACTGGTCTCCGACCATCAGTTGAGGCCTTACATCACCCTGCAGTCGGCGGTCATGACCGCGGCCAATCAGAATCAGACGCTGATCTACGGACTGTTGTTCGGCTGTATCGCGATGCTGATCCTGTACAGCCTCGTCCGCTACGCCTATACCCGCTCACGCAGCAGTTTCTGGCTGGCCGGATGCGAAGCATTGTTGATGCTCAGCCTGTTGCTGTTACTGAATCTGGCAGGACCTTGGCTGCCGAACTGGCACGCGGTGCAGACACCCGGAGCCTACCTCGCCTTGCTGCTGACGGCGCCGTGCGGCCTGATGTTCGCCTATCGCTTCTTCGCCCCGCTCGGCCCGCACCCACTGAACAAGCTGCTGCTGGGGGACATTCTGTTCATCGTGGTCTGCGGCTTGCTGCTGTTATTCGTCAACACGCTGCCGCTGAACATCATGACCTACGCCCTGGTCGCTCTGGCAGGTCTGAGCATGTTGTTCGTCAGCGCCTATCACTGGCAAAAAGGTTATCGCCCGGCGCGCCTGTTCGTCGCGGCGATGGTGGTGTTCAACATTGGCACTCTGATCATGTTGCCGGCACTGCTGGGATTGACCCTGGTCGCACCGCAAGGCTTGATCATGACGCTGCTGGGGTTAATCTGCATCAGCGGCGTGTTGATGAGCATTGCCTTGAGCGAACGTCAGCGCAGCATCACTGAAAACCGTTTCAGTATCAGCCGCGACCTGGCCGCCAGCAACGCCGAGATCAACGCCAAGGCCGAATTCCTGGCAAAAATCAGCCACGAAATCCGCACCCCGATGAATGGCGTGCTGGGCATGACCGAGCTGCTGCTGGGCACGCCGCTCTCGGTCAAGCAGCGCGACTATGTGCAAACCATCCACAGTGCCGGCAACGAACTGCTGACACTGATCAACGAAATTCTCGACATCTCCAAGCTCGAATCCGGGCAGATCGAACTGGATGATGTGCAGTTCGACCTCAACGCACTGATCGAAGATTGTCTGAGCATCTTCCGCGCCAAGGCCGAACAGCAGAACGTCGAGCTGATCAGCTTTATCCAGCCGCAAGTACCCCGCGTTATCAGCGGTGACCCGACTCGCCTGCGCCAGACTCTGCTGAGCCTGCTGGAAAACGCCCTGAAGAAAACCGACGAAGGCGAAATCCTGATCGTCGTCGCGCTCGATGAGCGCAGTGTCAAACCGCGCTTGCGCATTGCCGTGCAGGACAGCGGTGAGCCGATGGACGCCGAAGAGCGCGATGCATTGATGCACGCAGAACTGCACAGCAAGCACTTCCTCTCGGCCACCCGTCTGGGAGGCAACCTGGGGCTGGTGATCGCCCGTCAGCTGATTCGCTTGATGCACGGGGAGTTCGGGATCAAGAGCGGCGCCAATCAGGGCAGCACCTTGTGGCTGACCCTGCCGCTGGACCCTGACCGCCTCGAACACCCGACGTCTGACCTTGATGGCCCCTTGCAGGGTGCACGGGTATTGGTGGTGGACGATAACGACACGTGTCGCAAAGTGCTGGTGCAACAGTGCACCGCCTGGGGCCTGAATGTCAGCGCCGTAGCGTCCGGCAAGGAAGCGCTGGCGCTGCTGCGCACCAAGGCTCACTTGCGCGATTACTTCGACGTGGTCCTGCTGGACCAGAACATGCCCGGCATGACCGGCATGCAACTGGCGGCCAAGATCAAGGAAGACCCGAGCCTGAACCACGACATCCTGCTGATCATGCTCACCGGCATCAGCAATGCGCCCAGCAAGATCATCGCGCGCAACTCCGGGATCAAACGCATCCTCGCCAAACCGGTGGCCGGCTATACCCTCAAGACGACGCTGGCCGATGAGCTGAACCAACGAAACAAGGGCCTTTCCATCTCGCATCACCTGCCCACCGGCCCGACCTTACCGGTGAAGGTGCCAAGCGATTTCCGCATCCTGGTGGCCGAAGACAACAGCATCTCGACCAAAGTGATTCGCGGCATGCTAGGCAAACTCAACCTGCAACCGGATACCGCCAGCAATGGCGAAGAAGCCTTGCAGGCGATGAAAGCCCAGCGTTATGACCTGGTCCTGATGGACTGCGAAATGCCGATTCTCGACGGCTTCTCCGCGACTCAGCAATTGCGTGCCTGGGAAGTCGGTAATCAGCGGACTCGCACCCCCGTGGTGGCGCTGACCGCGCACATCCTCGCCGAGCACAAAGAACGTGCACGCCAGGCCGGCATGGACGGGCATATGGCCAAACCGGTCGAGCTGTCGCAACTGCGTGACCTGATCGAGCATTGGGTGGCCCAGCGCGATCAGCAGATCCGGGCAGCGACTCAAACGTCCTGAGCCGACAGACCCCGCAGCGCCTGATAGACTCCCCCTCGACTTCCCTCGCCAGTGAGCTTGCACCATGCTCCACGTGTTGTTCAGCGTTTACCTGAAGATGCTGGTGCTCTACAGCCCATTCTTCGTATTGTCCTGCTTCATCAGTCTGACCCGTGGTTATTCGCGCAAGGAACAACGTCGACTGGCCTGGAAAGTGGCGACTGCCACCCTGGTCTCCAGCGTCTTGCTGTACCTGTTCGGGCGAGTGATTTTCAGTGTCTTTGGCATCACCGTGGACGCCTTCCGCATCGGCGCCGGCAGTGTGTTGTTCATCTCGGCGCTGGGCATGGCCCAAGGCAAGTCTGCGGTGCAGACCGACAACGTGCAGCAGGACGTGACCATCGTCCCGCTGACCATTCCCCTGACGGTCGGCCCCGGCACCATCGGCGCCTTGCTGGTGATGGGCGTGAGCCAGCCTCATTGGGACGACAAACTCATGGCCATTCTCAGTATTGCCCTGGCCAGTTTTACGGTCGGCGTAGTGCTTTATCTGTCCAACCGCATCGAGCGCATTCTCGGTGACCAGGGCTTGCAGATCGTCAGTCGGTTGATGGGGTTGTTCGTCTGCGCATTGGCGGCGCAGATCATCTTTACCGGGGTGAAGGGCTATCTGGTTCCGTGACGCCCACCTTCGCCATTAGCGCCGCAAGCTGCCTGTCCTCGCCATCGATGGCCAGTGCCCGCACTAATTCATCAAGGGTTACGGTCATTGTGGTGCCATGAACCTGAAAACTCAGGTTCATGGCGCGGCGTGCGGTCAAATCGTCGGGGTGATCGCGCAAGATCAGGCTGTGCCCGGTATTCGGGTCGGTGAACAGCAACTGCCCTTCAACCTGGCTGACCCGCCAAACATCCTGCGCCCCGGTATCCAGAATCAATGTGCCAGGCATCAGTGACTCAGCGCTCAACGATCGACGACAATCAACCACAATACATTCAAGCCGCTGCCAGACATCGCTCGATACGCTGCAGCTGATCGCTCTGGGCCCATAACTCAAGATCAACTGGGTAACACCGTCAGGTATCAACGGCATAACGTCATTGAGCTCCCCCTGAAATTCCAGCATCAACACCTCGGCTTCACGACGGGCAACGCTGTTCTCCAGCCACACATCCCTCGAAGCGCTGTATGTCAGTTGGCTGGGCGTTTCATGTAACAAGGCAACCGTTTTGTTTCGAACACCCAGTAGTCGGGTTTCCAGGCGCGTATTGACCTCACCCACCACACGATCGATGCCTTCGATGTACCATTGGTAGCCCGAGTAACCGCCAACCGATACAAATGCTTCGTGGGGATGCTTGCTCACCAGCGCCTTCAACGCTTGCCTCACACCTGCGTCGTAAGGGTCATTCGCACCCTGTTGCGCCAAAACCCAGTCTCCCGTGACGCCGACAATACGTGCCGGTTCACCGAACATCATCTCGAGTTCAACCCCTTCAAGCGTCCGCCCTCGCAGACCGGAGCCATGTGTCCATACCTGCGCAAAAGACCATTCGGGCCAGACCTTTTGTGGCACAGGCAACAGGTCCTGCTGCAGAAGTTGCAGACCATTATCAAAGAGTGTCGGTAGTTTTTCAGGCCCAAGGAACGCTTGGCGGTAAAGTTGCCCAACGGAAATATCCAGCAGCCAGCCCGCCTCCTCATCCGGCGTCGTTGCCACCAACTGCACTACCTTGCCGGGGCCCACATCAGCAATCAGCAATCGATGGTCGACGTACCAGGCACACAATTTTTTATCCCGTACGCCGTTGCCCAGACCCAGAATCGAAAAGCTCGACGCTTGATGCGCCTTCGCAAGCGCCTCAACGTCGGTCCAAAACTCAAAGCCAATGCCCAACGGCCCTCTGGCAGCCTCCAGCCAGTCTTCGGAGACTCCGGCCAGCTGAGACTGCCCTTGCTCGTTGATATCGAAATACAGCCCGTCCTTGGTCAACGCAACGTAGCGTTTTTCATTGGCGATGACTTCAATCACACTCCAGGGCCCGATGAGTTCAGCCTGGGCATCCACACCGGTGACGGTCATCCCGATCTTCTGGCGATAGAGGCTCCGATTGCGCTTGTCAAAGAACAGGACGGTATCGCCCGTGCTGGTCGCGGGTGTCAGCAACATCGGGCTGACCACGCCGCCCGCCCCCTCAATCTGCGGCACAGTGGGACGAATCAGCAGGCCATCGGCAGCCCGGACCCACGTGCTGACCGGATCCTTTCTGCCTTCTGTCAAAGGTGTTATCGAGACAAACGCCGCTGGCTGATAATCCACGATTTTCACTTGGGTCAAAGGCCAAAGTTTCGAATCCTTGACCAACAGTTCGTAATCCCACAGGAAGTTCGACCACCCTGGCATGGCGCCCTTGAGCAGCACGTCTTGCTGACGGTCGGTCAGATGACCTGCAATCGCCAGCAGCAAGACTTCGTCCTCACCCAACAGGTAGACCACCTCGGCTTCACGCCCAGTGCGCTGGGTCACTTGCTGGACAATCCGAATGATCCCGTGCCCCAAGACCTGGAATACCGAAATGCTCGAACCGGGCACCGGATCCATCAGCCTATAGAATCGATTGACCCGCCCGGTGACCACGTCAGAGCGCCAGATGAGTGCTTCCCGGGAGCAATAGAAATACGCCTGCCCACCCATAACCGCGCCCAGCCTGGCTTGGTTCGCCAGTGCCGATGGGAGGTCGCGAGCGTAGATAAAACGATCACGGGCCTGCTCATAAAAAGCCGTGGTGAGTTGTGGTTCTTGTGGGTCTGCGAATGGAACCGGGAAATTCTGTACCGCTGTGAACGGGCTGGCCAAACGATTGGTGCGGGCCAGTTTCCTGACTCGGGCCTGGATCATCGCAGTGTCGGCAGTCGGGTCGTTCTCCAGTTCTTCGAGCAGCAACTGCTGTTTCGCCCAGTTGACTCGAAACGAGTGATGCGAAGTCTGGATAACCAATTCAGGCGTACCCATGACGTGAACGTCGACAGCCCCCACCTTCAAAAAACCTTCGCCGACAACGATATCCTCTTCTCTCAACCAGAGCGCACGCAGCGTCCAGGCCATGGGGCGAGCCTTCTGTGCCAGTGACAGATTGACCGAACGCACGCCCGGAACAAGTGTCAGCGCGCAATGACCACCCACCCCTTCAACACTGTAGGACAGCTTGCCGTGCAACATCTTGGGCAGCTCGGGCACCAGCAACGAACGCGGCTCCTCATCCAGCAAGACACTGATCGTCGTCTCGACCTCTATCGGATACAAGTTGTGCAAGATGTACTCGGTGGGGAACTTGTAAAAGGTAAACCAGAACTGGCGATTGCCTGCTGTGTCGTACTCCAGATTCAGCGCAGTTTCAAAATGCTCGGAACGCGTGGTCGAAAACGGCAGGGCCGAGTAATTGAAACCGAACCAGGTGTTGGCCACACACGGCAGGACAATGGCCTGAAAGGTCGTCAAATCGCCAATAGCCGCCTGCTCCGGCAACCCGAGGTGTTGTCGAATGTTGATGGCTTTCGAACGATCACGATTGTCATTCGGCGGGTGCAGCACGGAGGTATTGGCCGATAAGATTTGTTGACTACCAAACGTCAGTCGCTGGTTGCGCAAATCAATCTCGCGGATGGCCGCATAAGGATTCGGATAAAACACGCCCTCCCTGATCGAGTGACCGCCCGAACGATACGCCTTATCGACACGATTCAGGTACTGACCGATCCGCCGCCCTCGCTCCAATGTGCCGTTGAACCCTTCGACCAGCGCGCTCACGCCAATGGCCAGCCCGCCCAGAATCACACCGGCTCCGCCAAGAAACGCAGCTGCCGTACTGGCACCTGCCAGGCCGGCGCCTATGCCGGCCGCAGACAGTGCCAACCCCGCGGAATCGAACACCAGCTGCGTGCCATATTGCGCCCGTTGCAGATCGTCCTTGGCATTGGCCAGCAGGTAGATATCGAAACCCAGAGTAGCCAGTTGCATCACCGTGGCCAAACCATCCCTGGCAATATGTCCCAGCGCGTTGACCACTACCGAGGAGGTGGTCCGGGCCACCAGCGGTGCGTCGTTTAACGCCACCCTGAACAGTTTGACCAGATCCACGATGTCGAGCAGATTGCCATGGGCCAGTTGCGCGTAACTGAGGTAACCGTGCATTCGCACGGCAGTCGTCAGGCTACGGTCTTCATTGATGTCGCTGATTTGCTCATGGGACTGGAGCGCCACCAGCAGCGCCTGAACCGTAAAAGCCGCATTCAAGGTATGCACGGCGCTGACATCGGTCGGGTCGACATAACCCGGTACGGACGGCTTGACCGACAGTGTCTGGAAGGTCTCCGTCAGGTAGGAGCGGATCCGCGACAGAACTCCGTCGGTGCTTGACACCCTGACGGTGCGCGTGGGGTCCTTGAGATTGACCAGGCTGACTTCATAGTGTCCACCCGACACCTCTCGCACACTGTCGAATACCGGAACAAAGTCTCGCCCAAGGTTACTTTCCGCGTGGAGGCGATCAGCGCTGTGTTGAATCTGCTGCGCCCAGTGACGGGCGTCCAGTTCGTTCAGCCCACGCCCCAGTCGGGCATTTTCCGCCAATGAACGGGCCCGCAACGCAGCGTGGTGTTCCCATGGCGTCACCGTCACACCGGCGCTGATCGGATCATGCCTCAGCAAACCCGACACATTGATCTGCGACGGCAGTGTCAGATCGGCGATACGCGGGCCATTGAGATCGACGACGTTGAACGTCGCGTCCATCACGTGACTGATCTCATAGAGCCTGGCCAGCTCAGGGCTGCTCAGAAACTGCTCAAGACCACGGTGCAGGTCCTGTGCCTGTTCAAATCCGAAGACACCGAAATTCGGATCGTAGAAGTGGTAGGCACTCGACTCGCCATTGACGATTTTTGCCACCAACAGGGAATGGCTTTCGGTGTTGAGCATCAAGGTACTGGTAGAAGTCCTGGCTTCCAGTGCCTGCATGACCTGATTCAGCCCGGACTCTCCTGATAAAGTGCCCGACCGCGCCATTGGCACGGTTCGCAGCTCATCGAGGGTCCGCAGAAAAGCATGGGTTTCATTGGCGTCGGGCGCAAGGTTGGCATTGGCCAACCTGCCGCTCAAAGCGTCCACGGCCGAGGGGCCTTTTTCGATGGCGGCCGCCATGGCCAACACCAGTGGATAACAGCGCCTTCCGGGATCGCCTTCACCCCTGACCAGTAACCCCTGAGGCATCAACCTCCCCGTCGAAGCACCTTGCTCGATGAAGGTTTCCAGCACCGTGGCGCTGCGCTGGAAGATGTGGTGGCGCAGTTCATATTGGGCCTGAAACCTGATGCGGGCCATGTGCTCGCCCCATTGGCGCAAGGTCAACGGCTTCTCGAACGCGAGGGCCTTGAGCACCTGAGCGCTGTTCTTCGACGGCTCAACCGCTGCCCGGGCAGCTGCAAACCCGGCTTCGAATGCAGGATGCCTGCGTGCGAGCAAGGCCTGTTCGATGGCCAGATAACGCTGGGCAAAACCCAGGTCGGCGGTGATCTGAGCGAGGGTTCGGGTGCGCTGCCAGGCATCGTCGAATCCGGCACTATCCAGCGTCTGCGCGCCGAACAGCCCACCGAGTAGTACTCGATGCACCGGACTCAACTGATCAAGCGGCAGAGAGCCGTGACCAATACGGGCAATCATTTCGTTCAAGTTACCGATCGGCTCAAAACCGTGTGAGACCGGAAGTTCGACACGGGCTTGCGCCAGGATCCGCTGACGCTCATCGAAACTCAGAGACCAAGGCTTATCGAAGCTCAGGTCGCCGCTGAGTTTTTCGTTCATGGCCCGGATGAAGGGGGCTCCCAGATCATCCACCAGTTGCTGCAAGAGGTCGGTCTGTAAAACCGGTCGGCCTTCAATCACAGGCCAACCCTTTTCAAACGTCATCAGCTGACCTTTAAGCAGCTCAGTGATGTTGCCTTTGAAATGGGCCTTATAGCCGCCCTGGCTCGCTTTGGTTGTTTCAAGCTCGAACCAGGCCGCCTCAGTCCTGGCATTGTCTTTCCAGCTGTGGTGGGTTTCTTCTTCGGTGGCGAGGTTAAAGCCGTCGAACAGGTCAACCTTGTCGCTGATCAGTTGGCGGCTTTCAAGCACCGCATGGTCTTCGACAAAGTCACTCAAACCGCTGGATACCGCCGTCGGCCCGCTCATCGCAATGGCCGATTGGGCACCGAATTTGATGCCGTCGGCATCATAGTCATTGATCGTCTGCAAAAAACTGTTGAGGCTGTGGATATTCGCCTCCCAGCTTGAAATCGAACCGTGTTTTTTTTCCAGCTCCCGGATAATCAGATCGGGAAATGCCTGGCGATCCTGAAGCGATACATTGCTGCTCAAGGCCTGCGCAACGACCCGGTCCAGGAACTGATAGTTGCTGCGAATTTTTTCCATAACCGCAGCGAGTTGTACAGAACCCGCATGACCACTCAACAGGGCATTGGATAATCCGTTGAACGGCGTCTTGACTTGATCCGGCACCAAATCACGCGTGTTTTTGTTCCCGACGCGCAGCCCGTTCGCTGCAACCATGACGTCATTGAACGGCGCAAAAATATCACTGAGGGACGGCATGTTTTTGGCAAATGCTGTTATCGCCTCTCTGTGTTGTTCAGGCACCTGGGGGCGAAAATCCGCATAGGCCTGCCCCCGATTCGGAAGTAGTGTCGGGTTGTGATTGAACAATACCTGCATCACACCTATACGTTCTTCGGCACCGAAGGCGGCGAGGTCCACACCACCGAGCACTTTATGCAGAGACGGCAGCAAGTCAGCGTCAAGATAGGTTCCACTCTCGACATTCAGAACTTGTAAACGTGTGATATCGGATGCAGCCGCCAGGTTGGTGCGAAACGAGATTTCGCGCTCATAGATATCGAACAACGGTTGATCGATAAGCTCTACGTGTATGTCTCGATGGGCAATTTCCACGCGTTGCAGAGATTGAAGATTGCGGGCCTTGAGCGCCTTGAGCTCACCTTCGTCCTGGCCATAGGCACTGACTAAAAGATCAATCCGCGCCTGATCGGCGCTGCCGCCCGCCTGGGTGACAGTCTGGATATGCTCGAACATCTGCTGTCGCAACACTCGAGTTCGCTCGATGTAACGACGAGCCAGCGCAGCAGGCGTATCGACTGCGCCTTGTGGCGCAGAAATCGTCCCCAGCGCTTTGGCTGACTCGACGATAATGCGATTGGTTTCATGGGCCAGTAAAGCATCGCTGTCATACCACAGGTTGAGGCTGTAACCCTTTGGGGCAAGCATTTGCCTCCAGACATTGATGTAGTCTCCCTGAATAGCGCCAATGCCGCCGCCTACCCAGACAAAGTGCAACTTTTTGGGGACGGCTTTGGCAGTATTCAGTAGTTCGACAGTTGTACTCAAACGCAGTAAATAGTCCGTCAATTTATCCCGGACTTTTTGCAGTGTGGCAGCCGAACCTTTCGGGGTTTTTGATTCGAGCGTTTCCTTCAATAGACTTATCGGCGTCAGTTGGGCCTCAAGACTCGACGCTTCGCTAGCACCGTCGAAGTAACGCAAGGCCGCTGCGTGCTCCGGCATGTCTTTGAAACCGCTCAACGCAAACTCCAACTCGCTGCGATCAAACGGCGTGGAAAAAGCGTCAGTCTGATTCAGCGCTCCCGTCGTTGTACTTTTCACTTTCATATCCTTATGAATAAAAGCCGACAGCCACTCACACATCGAACAGGTTCAATGTGTCAGTGGCTGTCAGGACTCAATCTTCTATTTTTTCAACTAATGCGGTGGGCAAAATGTCTTTGAGTAACACACTGCTCGTGCTGTCCTTCCTGGCAACCAGGGTGCTTACCAGTGTTGACACCGCGAAGGACTGATAGCCGCTCATCGTCAGAAATACGTTCCGTTGCAAAACGACATCGGTCGAGAACACGTCGCGAAAGATCAAGCTGTGTCCGCTGTCCGCATCCACAATCACCAAGTGCTCATCGACCTGGCTCGCCCACAACTGATCCGCAACCACGATATCCCAGATCAGTTTTCCCGGAACCGAAGGCGAGTGGTCGAGTGAATGGCGGCAATCGACAATGACCGACTCAAGCTTCAACCATGCGGCTCTGGTAAGCCGACAGGTCGTTGAACCTTGACCCAGTTTGAGCACCAGGATGCTGACATCATCGGCAATCAACGGGAGCAGGTCCGTACGCGTTTCCGCCCCCTCGACCACCAGTACTTCGGCGTTTCGCTGGACATAGTCGAGCGGCCCGACCCTGTTGTTTTGCGGATAGGTGTGCAAAAAACCATCCCTGCGATCATGCAGCATCACATTGGTTTGATGCTGGGTGCCGACGAGCGTGAATGGCGCAGCAATAGCGGTCTTCGGAATGCGGATCAACCGTCCGGTCCGGACCACGTACCATTGTTGGGAGTCAGGGTCTTTGACGGACAGAAAATCGGCGCATCGATGTTCGTTCGCCAGCGCCGCCAGGCCCTCACTCAACTCACCTTCCAGTGCAGCGACCCAATGGCTGTCAACGCCCGTAATCCGTACCGGTTCGTTGTACTGTAAATCCACCTCCACACCTTCAAGCGTCGTTGCCCTCAGGCCAGAGCCTTCCACGGTTACGTCGCTAAAGGTCCAGCTCGCCCATTCCTGCGTCGGGGCTGGCAATGCCTCAGCCGGTAACAGTTTCGTTCCCTGGGCAAATGCCGTGCTCAAGCGGTCTGGATCGATAAAACCCTGACGGACAATCCTGCCGGTTGAAAGATCAAACAGCCAGGTGGCCTGATTGTCTGGAGTAATACTCAGCAACCGTACTTCTTTGCCGTGACCCATTTCAGCGAGCAGCAGCCGACCACCCAGGTACCAGGCGCACAAGGCATCGCCCTTGAAACCGGTCAAACCCAGGATGGAAAAACTCGGCACCGGGTATTGCACCGCAACCGTTTCCAGCACCGACCACCACTGAGCTCGATCCTTGAACCAGTGCTCGGTCAGCCCGCCAAAGCTCAGATTCCCGTCCGGCGTAATGTCAAAGAACAGACCAGAGTCGGTCAGGACGAGATAGTCCCGCTCAACGGCGACAACATTTTTCAGCCCAGGGGGGGAGATATTGCTGGACGACCATTGTGCGCGCCCCTCCACCATCGACCTTTGCTGACACATAAGGCTTTGGCGAAGTTTGTCGTAGGTAATGAACACTTCGCCCTCGACACCGGCGGGAGCAATGAGCAGAAGTTCATTCAAGGCCTTGATCGAGTCTGCCCATCCCCGCGCATGGTGACGCCTGGCAGGTGCACGAATAATCAACCCATCACTGCTGCGTACCCAGACCAGATCCCGCCACTTGTCATCGATCTGCCAACAAATCGAAACCAGTGCACCGGGACGCCAGTTCACTGTAGTGGCGGACTCTGCCAGCAACACATAGTCGCCCAGCACCTGCTTCCAGTCCTTCAGCGTGTCAACCTCCAAAACGACCTGCAACGCAGGATCCTGACCGCGGGTGATCGAGCTGAGCACCACGGCCCGGTCATGGATCACATAAGTCAGTTCATCGCGCTGGCCGTCCTTTCCAGTGAGCTGCTGCACGATCTGAATGCCGCCATGGGTCACGGCCTCGAAGCGGACAATCGCCAGGCCATCTCTAATCAGCAAACGATAGCGCTGAACCAGCGTGCCGGTGATCGCATCGACCTGCCAGACATAGAAAGTCTCGGGGTGATAGAAGTAAGCCGAGCCCTCCACCACCGCGCCCAATATCACCTCATCGGACAACAGGACATTCGGGTCGCGGATGTACAGAAAACGATCCTGCGCCGAGTCGTAATACGCGGTTACCGGCCTGGGTTCGTCCGGCTTTTCGAACGGCACCACGAAGTTGCGAACGGGGGTGTAAGACGTGGCCAGGCGATGTTCATGGGTCAGTGTCTTGAAGTGATCCAGCAACGCTTGTTCCCCGAGGGCCGGATCGGCCTCTTCTTCGACAACCTCCAGCTGCCGGGCAGCAAGATCTACACGCACGATTTTGTTATCCGCCAGCTTAAGCAACACATGGTGAACGCCACCGCCACTGAACGTCACCTCCAGCGTCGCCGAAACAAGGCGTCCCCCGGCTTCTATCCGGATGTCTGTCTCCGCCAGCCATGGAGTCCGCAGCACCCATTGCATAGCAATGTGACCGGGCGCGGCGAGTTCGAGGCTCACTCCAGGATTGAGCAACAGGGAACATTGAGCACCTGCGCCTTCTACCCGGTAGGACACCAGCCCGTGCCACATCTTCGGCAGCGCAGGTACCGCGAGTGAACGCTCGATGTTATCGAGACGAACATTGAATACCGTTGGCTGGTAGGCCGGGATCAGCCGGTTGACCACGTACTCACCGGGAAACGAGTAGAACGAAAACAGAAACTGCCATTGCCCCTGTTCGTTCTTTTTCTCCAGTCGACGTGCCGTGTCGTACCCGCCGGCATGACGAAACGTGACAAACGGCAGCAACTTGTATCTGTAGCCGTACAAGGTCTTGGGTCTGCAGGGCAGAACGATGGTTTGTCCTGCCTGTGGTGAGAAATGCGCCGAGTCCGGCAACCCAAGGCCCTGGCGAATATCGATGGCGCGGGTGTAATCCACATCGTAATCCGGGACCCCGAAATGGTCCCGAAGCGAGAACAGTTTCGGGCTGTCGAAATGGACGGTGGATGCGCGCAAATCCAAATCGGCAAACACCAGCAAGGGATGCGCAATCCAGACATTTGACGCCTTGTCCAGGTGATAGCCGCCTTGTACATACGCCTTTTCAAGCCCATCAAAAAACCGCGCGACCTCCTTGGCTTCCTCCGCAATCGTCGCAAAACCTTCGGCCAGCGCCGTAACGCCCACTGCCAACCCGCCAAGAATCACCCCGGCGCCCCCCAGCACCGCGGCCACCGTACCCGCGCCAGCCAGGGCTGCCCCCAGACCCGCTGCGCCCAACACCGTACTCGCGGAGTCGAAGGCCAACTGCGTCCCGAACTGCGCCTTTTCAATCTCATTGGTGGCATGGCTCAACTGGTAAATATCAAACCCGACATTCACCATCCCCAGCACAGTACCGACGCCTTCATTGGCGATATGCCCCAAGGCCTTTTGCACCAACGGCGCACTGGTGCGGGCGATCAGCTTTTCATCGTCCAGTGCCTGGCGGACCAGTTTGATCACACCAATAACGTCCACTACGTTGCCATGGGCCAGTTGGGCATAGTTCACGTAGGCATGCAGGCGAATGGCGGTGGTCAGGGCCTTGTCACCACCGCTGGCCGCGCCCTCGTGATGTCGCAGCGCATTCATCAGGGCCTGTATGGTGAAACCGGCATTGAGCGTATGAACGCTGCCGGCGTCCGTCGGATCAAGCGGATTGACCGGCGCACGCGGGCGAGCGGCCAATGAATGGAAGGTTTCGGAGAGGAAGTTTTTAATTCTCAGGAACCGGTGATCGCGGGTGGTGACACGCTCAATGGTCTGCCCGGCATCGGTGTTGACCAGACTGATTGTGTATTCCCCTGTCGGGGTTATCTCCAGTGTCTCGAACAACACAACAGAATCCGACGCCAGCCCGTGTTGCTCTTGCAACTGCCGTGTCGCCTGCGCGATCTGCCCACCCCACCAGTGAGCGTCCAGTTCCAGCAATGAACTGCCCAACGCTGCATTGTTGACCAACGACTGCCCCCGCGCACTGGCCAGTCGCTGTCTTGCGCGAGGAGCCTGCTCAGGCAACGCTCCCGACTCCGAAAGGCTTGAGACCTGAGCACCGGACGCAAGCACTATGGCGTTCAGCCCTGCGCCATTGAGTTCGATCAAGTCAAAAGTCGGACGTGCCACATCCCCAAAGGCGGCGTAATGCCTGCCCATCTCCTTGCGGATGAAGAAGTGCTTCAGCGCCTCACTGAACGTCGAGGCAGTCGCAAACTCGAAGATCCCGAAATTCGGATCGTAAAGCAGGTAAGCGCTGTGCGGCCCCTCAAGCGTTTTCGCAACCAGCATCGAGTGGTTGTCCGAGTTGAGCATCAGGGTGGTCGTGTCCGTTTTTTCTTCCAGCATCGCTACGATCCGAGTCAGATCGGAGCGCATCAATGGCTTGCCTGATTCACTGACCGGGACGTCACGCAGCTCCTCGATCATGCTCACAAATCCCCTTGAGTCGCCGGCTTCAGGCTCGGTAACCGCCAGGTAAAAGCGTTCCCGCAAGGTATTTGCCGCGTTGGTGCCTTTATGGAGCGCAGCAGCCATGGCCAGTACCAGTGGGTAACAGCGTCCGGCAACCCGATCGCCTGATCCTTCGAGCAACAAGTCCTGGGGCACCAATTTGAAACTGCCGTGATCGAAGCTCTCCAGCACTTCACCGATTCGTTCTCCAATCCGGTCGCGGTACTCGAGTTTCGCCACGTGCTGAATTCTGGCGACCAAACGCCCCCATTCCACCAGGGTCAGCGGACGTTCGAGTGCCTGTTTCTTGAGTTCAACACTCGTTTCGGACAAGGCCACGGGCGGGTTGGAAGCACGCGTCAACCCGGCAAGGAAAGCCGGATGACGTTGCTTGAACAACTCCCGCTCAATGGCCCCGTAACGGTGGATGACTCCCAACTCCGACATCGTATTGGCAAGGTTTTCAAGCGTTGCACTGGCGGCTTCAAAATGCTGGTTATCCAGCGCACTGACCCCCAATAGCCCACCCAGCAACAGACGTTGCAGCGGGTTTAGTTTCACGGTGAGCAGTGGGTCTTTGGCGACCCGGCTCAACAGTTCATCCACCGACAGGTTTTGTGTCGCCGCATCCGGGAGGGAAGCCGGGGGGCGAATGCTGGCATCCTGAGCAATGATCGCTTGCCGGTCATCGAAACTCAGGGACAACGGCTTTTCAAACGTCACGCTGCCGTTGTGGCGCTGACTCATTGCCTGGCGAAATGGCTCACCGAGATCATTGGCCAGCTGCTGCAACAGATCAGTGATCAACACATGTCGATCTTCGATCACCGGCCAGCCTTCTTCGAAATCAATACGCTGGTACTTGAGCAGCTGCGTGACATCGCCGGCATAACGGATATTGAACTTCCCGGCTTCCCAACGCTGCTTTTCTCTATTCAGCCATTGAGTCGTGTCGCTCTCGTTCTCCTTCCAGGAGTGATCCAGTTCCTCCTCGGTCGCCAGGTTGACGGTTGAGATGGCGGGTATGGCAACTTCAGTTCTCGAAGCTGCAGCGCCCCGCGGGGTAAAATGCATTTTTTCGTAATCCGCCAATCCATCGCGCATCGCAGCAGGCCCGGTCAGATAAATGGTCACTTCACTCTGTGGACGGATACCGTCGCTGTAGTAAGCAGCGGCAGCTTCAACCAAAAACCTGACCGCTATTTCTTCCTCCATCGGCAGTTCCTGCAAGGGCCCGAACCGTTTCTCGACCACCTCCTCGGCAACGTCACTGACTGCCTGGGCATCGATAAGCGCGATCTTTCTTTCAACGGCTAACCGGGCGGTGGCATCAACCACCTCATAGTTAAGCCTGAAACGGTCAAGAACAGCCTTGAGCATTGCTGACCCGGGATGAGCCATCATGAACGCGTTACTCAACGTGCTGTTTACGGCGACAGCACGCAGTCCATCCGGTTGCACCTGACGCTCTACCGGCTGCCGGAAAACACCGCTGATATCAGGGCTGCTCTTGGCAAAATGCTCCAGCGCCTCACGATGCTCCAGGGGAATTTGCTCGAAATAGTTTTTGTACTTGCTGCGTATAACCTGCCGACCCGGCATCCACTCAGGACGGTGGTCAAGTATCAACTGCAAAACACCCAGGCGTGCATCCGAGCCAAACCGGCTGATATCCACCCCGCCCAGGTTTTCTAACAGCGGCGGCAGGTTATCCACGTCTGCATAACTGCCACCGTCGGCGAACAGTGCCTCGGCGCGGACAATATCGGAGGCGGCAGCAAAGTTGCCACGCAAGCTGATTTCTCGCTCGTAGATGTCCTGCAAGTACAACGGTGTCGCCTCAGTGGCGAGATCGCGAAGAACAATAGCGTCCTCGCTCAACGACAACAGACTCTGGCGGTTTTTTTCCCTGAGTACTTTCAACTGCCCTTCATCTTGACTATAGGCTCGAACCAACAGATCGATCCTGGCGTCGTCGGCACTCTCACCGCTCTCTAGCGCTTTATTAATGTGCGCAAACATCTGCTGTTTGAGAGCAATGACCCGCTCTTCATACTTGTCGCCCAGTTCAACAGCGGTACTACTGGCCTGCCCGCCATCAAGCATGGCGTCAGCCTTGGCTGCCTCGACAATAATCCGATTGGTTTCGTAGGCCAGCAATGCATCGCTGTCGTACCAGAGTTTGAGGGTGTAACCCTGCCCAGACAGTGTCTGCTTCCAGATATTGATGTAGTCGCGCTGGATACCGCCCAAACCACCGCCGAGCCAGACAAAATGCAGAGTGTCAGGAACGTTTGTTTTGGGCGTTTGCAACTGCTGCGTACCGTTCGACAAACGAGCCTCGAAACCTTCGAGCCGTTCGTAGATGTCTGTCACGTCGGGGGCCGCGCTCTTGGGAGGAAGCGACTCAGTCGTTCGTCGTGGTCGACCCACAGGCCCGCCAAAAGATGCCAAAGCCTGCTTCAACAGGCCCAGCGGCTCCAGCATCCTGGGCGAATCGAGCAAGTCGATGCAGCCTGAGTAATACCTGAAGACGTCGTCATACTCGTCGGTACCTTTGTGCGAAATTAACGCCTGTTCAAGATCTTCAAGATTAAAAAGCTTTGCAAACCTCACGTCCCCACCGATATACGGAACATCCAAATGACTATTAGACAAGACACTCTCCAGCTTCAATACATGCAATTAAGTTCTGTAAGCCAGCCACGCAAATACCGCTCGACGACAACGTCAACCATTTCGTATTTTTGAACGAGACCAGATCAACACGTGAAGCAATTACTTCACACGAGACAAAACTAAATCGTAAAAGCGGGCACTTCAAACCCGAAGAAATTCAATTAATTTCAATACAATCAAATTTGAAAAAAATAAAACCTTATATTGCCAACTTAAATAAGCGCACTTAGATAAACAAAATCGTTGAGGCCATCAGCAAACAGGCGGCGTTGTGACTCATGCGCAACGCCGACGTTTTCGACTGCAAAAAAGCACTACACAAAGGAAGAAAGCAGCGACAGAAAATAGTATTGATTCGTCGTGGCGAGAGTCATAAATCCCACAACGACTGGTGAAATAAATGACGCATCAACGCCAAAGTGAAAGAGCCAAACCAGCAGAAGGGAATGTATCAAGTGAAAAGCGGCCCACACGGGGCCGCTGTGGTTCAGGAGGCAGGCTTGATACCGTACCAGCGCGGCGTATACACCCACTCACCACCCTCGGCACGAGGAAATGCGCAGGTGGTGGACGAGCCGATCAACACCATGGTGCGCATGTCCACCTGGTCGGGGGTCAGCTCGCCGAGCGTGGTGACCCGCAACGTCTGGCCAGGGCGGCCAATATCGCGGCCCAGCACCACCACCGTTTCTGGTGTGCGATGCCGGCCGACGATTGCCAGGGCTTGGCCCAGTTGCCATGGCCGCGCGCGGGAGATCGGGTTGTAGAACGCCAGCGCCAGATCGGCTTCGGCGGCCAGGTCCAGGCGCTTCTCGATGATCGACCAGGGTTTCAGGTTGTCCGACAGCGACATCACGCAGAAGTCATGGCCCAAGGGCGCGCCTGCTTGAGCAGCCGTCGCCAGTGACGCGGAAACACCCGGAAGAATCTCCAGATCGACGCTGTGCCAGCTCGGCTCGCTCGACTCATGCAACGCCTCAAGCACCGCCGCCGCCATGGCGAACACACCGGGGTCACCGGACGACACCACAATCACCGAACGGCCTTGCGCCGCCAGCTCGAAGGCGTGACGGGCACGCTGCATCTCTTCGCGGTTGTCGGTGCAATGCAGCACTTGATCTTCACGGAACGGCCCGGCCATGCGCACGTAGGTTTCGTAGCCGAGCACGTCGGTGGCCCTGGCCAGTTCGGCCTTGACCGCTGGCACCATCAGTTCGGCGGCGCCAGGGCCCAGACCGATTACCGCCAGACGACCGCGTGCACGGCCGATTTGCGCAGCGTCCAGCGGCTGAGTGGCCACCGCGATGGCAATGCCGGTATCCGTTGACACGATGGTAGCGTTCGGCACGGTGTGGCGGGACAATTCGCTAACGCCGCCGCTGACCGACGCAAACCGCAGAGGGACACCCAGTTCAAGTGCCGCTTCGCGCAATGCCGTGCTGGCCATGTTCAGATCGCTGGCCAACAGGCACGCCACCGATTGCACGGCGATCTTCACCTGATGCAAGGCTGAGCGAATGGCGCCTGGCAGGTCCGCGACCTCGGCGTTCACCGCCACCAACACATTGCGCGGGTAGATCATCAATTCATTGGCTGCCGGTGTCCGTTCGGCATGGCCGACATGGATCGACAGCTGCGCTTGAGGATCTTCCGGCAACTGCGCCTGCGCCAGCCAAGGCGCAGCCCCTTCGACGCGTACGCTTTGGCCGGCGAGCAAATCCGAGACGAAGCGCTTGCCCAGTTCCAGATCGCCGAGGGCGTAACCGCTGGGTGGATTGAGCAGGCAGGTGCCGAAGCGCAACTCACCACTGGTGGTGATGGCGGCGGCGACCTCAAGACCGGCAGCAATCTCTCGCGCCATGACGTTCACGCCACCGAGGCCGCCGAGCAGCGGCACCACGGCGCTGCCGTCTTCGGCCACGGCCAGCACTGGCGGCTCGGCGCCTTTTTCCAGCAGAAGCGGGGCCAGCGTTCGGATCACGATGCCCGCAGCGCACAAGGCAATGATCGGCGTGTCCTGCTGATAGAACTCACGCAAGGTGGCGCCGAACTCGTGATAAACGCGGTCCGCGCCTTCCACCCGTTCGGCCAGGCCATGGATCAATGCGCCAGGGTATAGCTGCGCAATCTTGCGCGCGGTCGCAAGGCTGCCATTGCCCAGAATGACAATCGCCGGAACTGGACGGGCCATCAGCCTTGCCACCGTTCGCCGGGCACAATGATCAGCGAGAAGTACGGCGAGGACATCGGCTCAACCTCATTCAGCGGGACGATTTTCTGGTTGGCCATGGTCGCGCGCTCAACGTACAGCGCGCGTTCGGCCAGCCCGAGTTCTTCGAGTACCTGACGGACCTTGGGGAAGTTGCGCCCCAGTTTCATGATCACGGCAGCATCGGCATCGGCCAGACGACGCTTGAGATCGTCGGCGGGCAATACGCCCGACAGGACCGACAAACTCTGATTGCGATACACCAGCGGCGCGCCCAGCACCGAAGCGCCGCCGAGCATTGAGCAAACGCCCGGCACGACTTCGGCTTCATAACGCTCGGCCAGTCGATCGTGCAGATACATGTAGGAGCCGTAGAAGAACGGATCGCCTTCGCAGATCACCGCCACGTCACGGCCAGCGTCCAGGTGCGCGGCGAGTTCTTCGCCGGCCGCATCGTAGAAATCGCTGATCACTTGTTCGTACGACAGCGGCGCTGGCAACGCTTCTGTGGTCACCGGATACACCAGCGGCAGCAGCGTTTGCGCGTCCTGCAAATGCGCCTCGATGATACCGAACGCGTTGCCCTTTTTTCCCTTGGCGACGAAGTACGCGACCACCGGCGACTCACGCAGCAGGCGCAGGGCTTTGACGGTAATCAGTTCCGGATCACCGGGGCCGACGCCCAGGCCGATCAAACGTCCAGGTTGCTGCATCATTCGATCTCCGTAGCGAGGGCATTGACGGCGGCGGCGGCCATGGCGCTGCCGCCCAGCCGGCCTTGCATGATGACGAAAGGCACGCCACGGCTGTCCGCCGCGAGCGCTGCCTTGGATTCGGCGGCGCCGACGAAGCCCACCGGGAAGCCGAGGATCAGCGCCGGTTTCGGCGCGCCGGCGTCGAGCATTTCCAACAGATAGAACAGTGCAGTCGGCGCGTTGCCGATCACCACCACGCTGCCTTCCAGGTGCGGGCGCCACAGTTCCAGCGCGGCGGCGGAACGGGTGTTGCCCAGCTCGCGGGCAAGCTCCGGAACGCTGTCATCGCGCAGGGTGCAGATGACTTCGTTGTTCGCAGGCAAACGCGTGCGGGTCACGCCTTCGCTGACCATCCTCGCATCACACAGAATCGGCGCACCGGCGGCCAGCGCATCACGTCCGGCCTTGCCCGCGCCTTCGGAAAATTGCAGCCCATCGATGGCGTCGACCATGCCGCAGGCGTGGATCACACGGACCGCGAGCTTTTCCAAATCGGCCGGAATACGCTCGAGGTTGGCCTCGGCACGGATGATCGCGAAGGAGTTGCGATAGATCTCCTGACCGTCGCGGATGTAATCAAGCATCAAGGGGGCTCCGTGAGCGGGCGTCGAGCAAGGCTGCGACCGCTTCAATAGTAAGGTTGCGTGCGTGCAGGGCGCCGAAACCCGGCTGCGCTGCATCGCGAAAATAGAGGTCGTAGTGACCGGGAGAAACCGCCAGCAACGTGACCGGCGCAGTGTGCGCGGCCGCGCAGGAACGCTGGCAGCCGGACAGGTGCACGTTCAATGTCTGGCCGTGACGTTGCAGCAGCGCCGCCAGTTGTCGAGCATCGCCCTTGGTGTCGGCCAGGCCTTTGCCGCAACCCGTCGAGCCGGTGCAGGCGATCAGGTGCGCCAAGGCATCGTCGGCCGAGCAACGCAGACCGAGTTGTTCGAGGCTGTGGATAACTTGAGATGCATCGTCGACATGGACACCGGGTAACAACAGGCTTTGCCAAGGTGTGAAACGCAGGCTGCCGTCACCCTGATCACGTGCCAGTTGTGCGACGCCTCTGAGCATCGCGGGATTGAGGCGACCCAGCGGCGGCACCGCGCCGATATACACGCGCTCGGCCTCACGCTGTGGATGAGCGCCGATGTGCAAGACGCTCGGACTTACCTTGCGCTGCCGACCCTTGATGGGCATCCGCGGCACACGCTCGGCCAGACGGGAGAGAAATTCGTCGAGCGAGCATTCAGCGAGCAAATGCCGCATGCGTGTCTGATCGGGACGTGCCAGGTCAAGAAACAACTCAAGCACCGCGACCACCAGCGCATGGCCCTGCTCCAGTGACACCGCGCCCGCAGGCGAGTCCACAGGGCAACCTGCCAGGCCAAATGCAAAAACCAGCTCGCCGTCTCGCTCAGTGGCTGACAACCACAGGTCATGAGAATGTTCGAGCATCGCCAGACCTTCGCCGCCATCCAGTTGCACGGCAAACTTGGCGCTGAGGTCGTGGAAGCGTTCATGACTTTGCAAGGTGGCGAGGATCTGTTCAGCCAACGGACGCGTATCGAACAGCATCTGCTGATCGATCCCGGCGCTGGGGCTGAGCATCAGATTGCGCACATCGTCGCCAGCGGCAGTACTTGGGCCCAACCCTGCGGCCATCAGGCCGTCGATCAAGGCGTCATGTTCACTACCGATCCCGCGAATCTGCAGATTGGCGCGGTTGGTCGCCTCGATCACGCCGCCGGCGAACCTTTCGGCCGCACTGGCCACTGCGTCGGCCTGAGCCGCACTGATCGAACCGCCATTCAACTTGATCCGGCAGATCCCGCCATCCAGCGCCTGGACGATACGCAGCAACCCCGGGCAGGCCGAGGGGCGTAAGGCTGAGGACATCGGGCGTTTGTTCAAGGGGGCGACCGGCTGTGTGGGAAAGGCGCTTCGCGGGCGAAGGCGCGGTATTATGCCTGCTTTGTTCGACGGCATGAAAAGCCTGCCCGTCGGAACAGTCCGTTTGAGGACAATATTTGAGGGCTATAGATGTCACCGTGGCTGACAGTAGTGGGAATCGGCGAAGACGGCTTCAAGGGTCTGGGCAAAAACGCCCGGCACACTCTGCTGCGCGCTTCGCGGATCATTGGCGGTCAGCGGCAATTGGATTTGCTGCCGGTGTGCATCCGTGGCGAGCGACAGTTGTGGCCCAGCCCTTTCTCCCTTGATCCGGTTTTGGCGCTACGCGGCGAGCCGGTCTGCGTACTGGCCAGCGGCGATCCGATGTTCTTTGGAGTGGGCGCCAGCCTTGCCCGAAAACTGCCCAACGATGAAATGCTGATATTGCCGGCGCCCTCCTCCTGCTCGCTGGCGGCAGCGCGAATGGGCTGGCCATTGCAGGATGTGGTCACGCTGTCGGTGGTTGCTCGTCCCATCGCCGCACTCAATGCGCAGTTGTTCAGCGGTGTTCGCTTGCTGGTGTTGAGCAACGACGGTCAGAGCCCGGCCGCGATCGCGACGTTATTGCGTGAGCGCGGTTTCGGTGCGAGTCGCCTCACCGTGCTGGAACATCTGGGCGGTGCCGCCGAACGACGCATCGATGGCGTCGCCAATGACTGGAACGATCCTCTGATCGCCGATCTGAACCTGATCGCCATCGAGTGCATCGCCGAACCCAATACGCCGCGCCTCTCCCGATTGGCCGGTCTGCCGGACTCAGCCTTCAAGCACGATGGCCAACTGACCAAGCGCGATGTCCGCGCGATCACTCTCGCTCGCCTGGCCCCGGTGCCCGGTGAGTTGATGTGGGACGTCGGTGCCGGCAGCGGTTCGATCGGCATCGAGTGGATGCGCGCCCATCCAAGTTGCCGAACGCTGGCCATCGAAGCCGATGAAAGTCGGCAGTTGTTGATCGAGCACAACCGCGATGCGCTCGGCGTGCCCGGCCTGCAATTGATTCGCGGCTGTGCACCGCACGCCCTGGACGGACTGGAGCGCCCGGACGCGATTTTCATCGGCGGCGGCGTCACCCGCGAGGGCGTACTCGACACCTGCTGGGCACAACTCAAACCCGGCGGCCGACTGATCGCCAACGCCGTCACGCTGCAAAGTGAAATGACTTTGATGGCCTGGCGCGAGCAGCACGGCGGCGAGCTGACGCGAATCCATATCGCTCAAGCCCAACCGTTGGGAGACTTCGATACCTGGCGTCAGGCGTTGCCGATTACCTTGCTGGAAGTGACGAAGCCTTTCGATGCGTGACGAAACCGCCGAACAACCCGCACCGCTGCGCAGTGGTCTGACCACCGGCAGCTGCGCCACCGCCACCAGTCTGGCGGCTGCACGTTTGTTGTTGGATGGCACGCATTCGGACGCGGTGGACATCGTCCTGCCCAAGGGCAAGCACGTGCAGATGCGTCTGGAGTTCTGTCGATTGATGGATGATGGTGCCGAGGCTGGGACGATCAAGGACGCGGGTGACGACCCTGACGTGACCCACGGCGCCTTGCTCTTTTCCCAAGTGCGATTGCGTAGCGAGCGGGGAATCCGCTTCAACGCTGGTCGTGGCGTCGGCACAGTGACTCGGCCGGGGCTGGTATTGAGCGTCGGAGAACCGGCGATCAACCCGGTGCCACGCAGGATGATCACCGATCACTTGACCCTGCTTGCGGAAGAACTCGGCTACAGCGGTGGCTTTGAGGTTACCGTCAACGTTGAGGACGGCGAGGCACTGGCACTGAAAACCATGAACCCGCGCCTGGGGATTCTCGGCGGTTTGTCGATCCTCGGCACCAGCGGCATCGTCCGGCCATTTTCCTGCGCGGCCTACATTGCCTCGATCCATCAGGGCATCGACGTCGCAAAAACCAACGGTTACCTGCACATCGCCGCCTGCACCGGCAACGCCAGCGAAGACACCATGCGCCGGGTCTACGACCTGCCGGAAATCGCCCTGATCGAAATGGGCGACTTCGTCGGCGCCGTACTCAAACATCTGCGCAAAGTGCCTGTGGATAAACTCAGCCTCTGCGGTGGTTTCGGCAAGATCAGCAAACTGGCGGCCGGGCACATGGATTTGCACAGTCGACATTCGAGCATCGACCTGCCGCAACTGGCCGAGTGGGCGGCGGCGATTGGCGCCGATGAGGTATTGCAGCAAGGGATTCGCGAGGCCAACACCAGTCAGCAAGCCTTGGCGATGGCCAGTGCAGCGGGCATCGCCCTCGGTGATGCGGTGTGTCAGCACGCGCTGGACTTTGCCCGCAGCGTGGTGCCGGCGCAGGTTCAGGTCGAAGTGTTTGCCATCGATCGCCAGGGCGGGATTGTTGGCCATGCGGGAGCTTTTCAATGAAGCGCGTGTTATTGCTCGGTGGCGTGACGGAAGCCTTGGCCATCGCCCGGACCCTCGGGCCGGAACACATCTATAGCCTGGCCGGCGTCGGGCGTGTGCCGACTGATCTGACCTGTCACGTTCGCGTTGGCGGTTACGGCGGTGCCGAAGGGCTGGCGCAGTTCATTCGCGATGAAGGGATCGACCTGCTGCTGGACGCCACCCACCCCTACGCCGCACAAATCAGTCAGAACGCCGCCACTGCTGCGCGGTTGAGCGGTATTGCCTGCTGGGCGTTAAGGCGCCCGGCCTGGCAACCACAGGCCGGGGATGACTGGCGAGATGTCAGCGACTGGGCCGAGTTGATCGAGGCGTTGGAACCGTTCCGGCGACCGCTGTTCACCCTTGGCCGTGAACCGTTGCAGCATCTGCACGAAATACCGTCAGAGCAATTCTGGACCCTGCGTGCCCTGGACGTTTACCCCGGTAATGAACGCTGCGAAGTCATCGGCGCGCGTGGACCGTTTCTGATCGAGGATGAACGTGAACTGTTTGAACGTCGGCAGATAGATGTGCTGATCAGCAAGAACAGCGGCAGCACCGCGACCGAGCCGAAGCTGGAAGTGGCACGGGAGCGCGGGGTGCCGGTGATTGTTTTGCAGCGGCCAGTGTTGCCAGGGGTTGATAGGGAGTTTGGATCGGTGAATGACGTGCTGGCAGCCCTAACCGCAGAATCCACCACATAACTTGTAGCAGCTGGCGAAGCCTGCGTTCGGCTGCGTAGCAGTCGTCAATCCTGCATCCACGATTAACCTGAAAGATCGAGGTGTTCGATTTTACGACTGCTTCGCAGCCGAACGCAGGCTTCGCCAGCTGCTACAGGAAATGCGCAACGCCCTACCTATCTATCGGACCTCACACACAACATCATCCAACGCGGCTGACTAGTCGGGTCGCAACCCCACCCTTATATTTCCGAGTCCCACGAATGTAGCGCTCGGAGTACCGAATGACCGAAAAATTCACTCGTTTCGATATCGCCGAGTTTCTCCTGACACCTGCCGACATGTGGAATTACCTAAAGGCTTGTGAGGAGGAAGATTCGGGAGACGGTCGTTTCAATCGTGTGGCGCTCAGGGACGTCAAACACACCATCCGCGCACGAATCCAGAGTGACCCACAATTTGCGCAGGCACTGCGAATCGAAGTCGCTACACTCTTTCATAATGGCGAGCCAGAAATGGCTCACAGGATGTTGCACCTATTAACTCAGGGACTGCGACACCACACCGCACGCCGCTTTTTTACTTATCGGCCCTGATCAGGCTAAATAGCCGCGCCTGATCCCCCTCCCAACCGGATTTGTCCCATGTCCCGACAACGGCTCGCATTTGCCTGGATCGCCTGCTTCGCAGTGCTGTTCAACATGCTCGCCATGCCGATGACGGGAGTGATGGCACAGACGGCGAAATCACCCGCCGAGCAGTTGTTGTGGGGAAGTTTTTGTTCGTCCGGCGGCACGAAGATGGTGGCGATTTCCCTGGGCGATATCGAACAGAAAACTCCGCAGAGTGACGATCACTCCAACATGCAACATTGCTGGTGCTGTTCAGGTTCCGCGCCATTGGTGGCGTTGCCCGGGCACATGCCGCAACTGTACTTCGCGCAGTTCGAAGCCAATCGAAGCCTGCCTCACGCCTCTCTCGATACACCGACACCGCGCCAGCAATGGCCAAGTCTCAATCCCCGCGCTTCCCCTCTGGTGTGATTCCTTCTCGCAATTGACCTGCGTTTTGAATCGTTCTGGAGAACTGCCATGTTGAACAAACTCATCGTCCTGGCTGTGTTGCTGCTGCCTGCCTGTTTTGCCAATGCTCACGAATACAAAGCCGGGGAGCTGGAGATCGCTCATCCGTGGTCGCAAGAGTTGCCGCCAAACGCGCCGACCGTTGCGGCTTACTTCGTGATTGACAACAAGGGCAACACTGCCGACCGCTTGCTCAGCGTCGATTCGCCGATTGCAGGCGTTGCCCAACTGCACGAGCATGTAATGCAGAACGATCTGATGAAGATGCAGCACGTGCCGAGTGTCGAAATCCCGGCCGGTGGCGAAGTCACTTTTGCGCCAATGGCCTACCACGTGATGCTGCTGGAACTGAAAGACCGCAGTCTGTTGAGCGACGGAAAACGCTTCCCGCTGACGATGCACTTCGAAAAATCCGGCGACGTGACGGTCGACGTCTCGGTGCAGAAGAAGCCGCCGGAAGGCATGCAGACGCACGCCCACGCCCAGTAAGCGACTGAGCAAAAACGCCCATGCGCCCGTTTAGCGCCAGGTCATCCGCACACCGTCGTCAGCCGTTAAGCCTGACGCGCGGGAGCTGGATCAGCCTGTTCGCCATGTTGATGATCTTTATCGGCCCGCTGATTTCTCAGTCGATGCCGATGGATCAACGCGCCTCGATGTCCATGACTATGTCGATGGACATGAGCATGGACATGTCGGCGATGGATCACGCCGACCACGACGCACAACCCGCTGCCGAACACTGCCCGCCAAAAGCCTCACATCACGCACTCTGGGAAAAATGCGGCTATTGCAGCCTGCTGTTCAATTGCCCGGCGCTGACCGGCGGCCAGTCCTTCGTCGCTTTCGATACGCCAACAGCCAACACCTTTACCACACCCTCCCCTCGCCTGGGCCACGCCCGGCAAACCTTCTTCCCC
>NZ_JAGYGJ010000047.1:0-53752 GCF_019947405.1 Pseudomonas sp. GL-B-26
AGTGGGCAACCCGGCATGGATGCCGGGTTAGCCGCCCCCGGCCATGGATGGCCGATGGCGGCGGGCCCACGGAGCAGGACCGGAGCGAGGGCATGCCGAGCCTGGGCGAGGCACCGAACGAAAGGGGCAAGAACCCTTTGGTTACTTTGGGGTTCTTTTCCAAAGTGACTCGCTGTAAAAGCGAAACCAATAGCCGCCATGACCGCAGAAACGGATATGCATACCGCTCAATCGTCCTCATGCAACTTGATACCGCGAGCGTGAAGCAGGTGCGGAACCACCAGGACCAGCAGCGTCAGCGCGAGGAACGCGGCCGATATCGGTTGCGTCACAAACACCAGCCAGTCTCCCTCGCTGATGGACAAGGCATTGCGCAGCTGCTTTTCAGCCATAGGCCCCAGCAGCATGCCGACGATCACGGGGGCGACGGGGAAATCGAAACGACGCATCAAGACCCCGCCCCAACCGATCGCCAACATCAGCAACAGGTCGAAGGAAGAGTGACGCATGCCGTACACGCCGATGGTGGCAAACACCAGAATGCCGGCGTTCAGGTACGGCCGGGGAATCTGCAGGAGCTTGACCCACAGCCCCACCAACGGAAGATTCAACACCAGCAGGATCACGTTGCCGACATACAGCGAGGCCACCAGGGTCCAAACCAGTTCTCCCGACGTCTGGAAGAGCATCGGCCCCGGTTGCAGGTTGTAGTTCTGGAACGCGGCCAACAGAATCGCCGCAGTGGCGGACGTCGGTATGCCGAGCGTCAGCAGTGGCACCAAAGAACCCGTCGCGCTCGCGTTGTTGGCCGCCTCGGGACCGGCAACTCCCTCGATCGCCCCCTCGCCCTTGCTACCCGCAAACTCTTTCGGGTACTTGCTCAGTTTGCGTTCCGCCGAATAGGACAGGAACGTCGGAATTTCAGCGCCACCGGCCGGAATCGACCCGAATGGAAAGCCGATCAACGTGCCCCGTAGCCAGGCGGGGACCGAGCGTTTCCAGTCAGAGCGCGTCATCCACAACGAGGTCAAGCGGTGCCGGCCGGACGCTTCTTCTTTTTGATACAGCAGGCTGTACAAGGCTTCACCCACGGCAAACAAACCGACCGCGACGAGCACGACTTCGATGCCATCCACCAACTCCGGCACCGCCAAGGTGTAGCGGGCAATGCCCGAGGTCGAGTCCAGACCGATCAAGCCGATGGTCAGTCCAATCCCGAGCGAGACAAAACCGCGCAGCATCGAAGCGCCGAGTACCGCAGACACCGTCGTGAAGGACAACACCAGAATCGCGAAATACTCGGCAGGACCAAACTTGAGCGCCAGCGTGGCAACAATCGGGGCAAACAACGTCAGCAACACCGTCGCGATGGTGCCGGCAACAAATGAGCCTATCGCGGCCGTTGCCAGGGCCGGTCCTGCGCGGCCGTTGCGCGCCATGAGATTGCCTTCCAGGGCCGTGACCATGGAGGACGATTCGCCGGGCGTATTGAGCAGGATGGAAGTGGTCGAGCCGCCGAACTGCGCGCCGTAATAGATACCGGCGAACATGATCAAGGCGCCCGTAGGATCGACCTTGGCGGTAATTGGCAGCAACAGCGCCACCGTCAGCGCCGGCCCTATACCCGGCAAAACACCAATGGCGGTGCCGAGCAAACAGCCGATAAAGCCCCACATCAAATTGATCGGTGTCAGCGCAGCGGAAAAACCAATGGCCAGGTTCGCGAGAATTTCCACCTTGTTTACCTCCTTCGGCCCGGGTCAGATCCAGGCATTGACCAGGGGCGGCAGGGAAACCCCTAGCCCGGCGTTGAACAGCCAGTAAATCGGCAGGGTCAGGGCAATGCCGATAGCGAGGTCCTTCACTGGACGACGACTGCCAAACCCCCGCGCCGAACAGGCAAACAGCAGCCCGGCGGCCAGTACGAAGCCGATGAGGTTAATCAGCACGGCCACCCCCACAAGCCCCGCCGTCACCCAGGCTGCGCCGGATTTGCCGCCGGGCAGCGCTTGGGCGGCTTCGTCATCGTGGTCTGCCAGCTCGCGAAAACCACCGGTGACGGCCTGATAACACAGCAACAGACCGACGACGCCCAGGAACACTGCAACGGCGTACGGATAGACGTGGGCTCCCAGGATGACGAAGCCCATCTCGGGAGGAAACCGGAATGCGCCCACCGCCAACACGGCGCTGATGGCAATCACTCCGGCGCCAATCGCCAGTTGCACCGGCACTATTGCGCGAGGCTGAGTCATTTCGAAACCAGCCCGACCTCGACCAGCATTGCACGCAGACGCACATGCTCTTCGTCGACGAATTTGCCGAACTCATCGCCGGTCAGGACGTTGGGTGACCATTTGTTGGTGTCGATATTTTCCTTCCAGACTTTGCTGTTGGTGGCGGCCACGACAGCGTCGATCACTTCTTTGCGTTGCTCGGGCGTGAGGTTCGCGGCACCGTAAACACCCCGCCAATTACCGATGGTCACGTCGTAGCCTTTCTCCTTGAGGGTCGGTGCATCGATGCCTTCAATGCGCTCTGGTGCGCCGATGGCGAGTACACGGAACTGGCCGTTTCTGATGTATTGGCCAAGCTCGGCATAACCACCGGTGATCACCTTGATCTGCCCGCCCAACGCCTGAGCAACGACTTCACCCCCGCCCGCGAAGGCGACGTAATTCACCTTGTTGACCGGGACACCCATTTTTGCAGCTAATTCGGCAATGCCGATGTGATCGATCGACCCCTTGGAGCCACCGCCCCAGGAGATACTGGTCGGCTTGTCTTTGAAGACTTTCAGCAAGTCCTCCAGGGTTTTGAACTCGGACTCCTTGCGGACGGCAATCACGTTGTATTCGGTAAACAGCCGAGCAATCGGCGTTACGTCCTTCAAGGTGATTTGCGGTTTGTTCTGTTCAATGGCAGTGACCATGATCGCACCGACAACCAGCAGCGCATTCGGATCGCCCTTGGTGCTGTTGGCGAACTGCGCCAGCCCCAACGTCCCCCCTGCTCCGCCCTTGTTCTCGAAGGTGGTGGATTTGGCCGTGTTGGCCTCGATCAAGGCTTTGCCCAGGACCCTGGCGGTCTGGTCATAACCGCCACCCACAGAACCCGGGGCCATGAACTTGACGGTGTCCAGCGCAAAGGCCGGTGTCGCGAGTGCAGCAGCGGTAACGGCCGTTGCGACGCAGCGGCTGAATCGACGGAACAAAGCGGACATAAGTTGTCTCCCGAGACTTTTGTTTTTATGGGCATCCGTTGAACGTCGATCAGGGAGCAATCCCTGATCAATGAATATCCATCTCGGGATAAGCGTAGGCCATGGTTAGGGCCATGACATACAACAAAGAATCTCTTGGAATAAGACCGGCCTGTACTCCTGAGGGCGTGTCTGATGCGACGCACCCAAAGGATTGTGCCGATGTTGTTATGTGTTGGTTTTTAGCTTGGTCCACAGACGAGTGCTCAACCGTGCGATGGCCGCAGGCAACTCCTCTACGGTAAACAACTTGTCCAACACACGTGTCGGCGGGTAAATCGCCAGATCCTGCTTCACCGCCGGAACAACATACTGATCCGCCGCAAGGTTGGGGTTGGCGTAATGGATGCTGTTACTGATGTTGGCAATGACCTGAGGCGTCAGCAGGTAGTTCATGTAGGCGTAGCCATTCTTCTCGTGCGGCGCGCTCTTGGGCATGACCACCATGTCGAACCACAGCGTGGAACCTTCGTCAGGGATCGAATAAGCGATGTCGATGCCGTTGTTGGCTTCCTTGGCGCTGGCGGCCGCCTGCACGATGTCGCCATTGAAACCGATCACCGCGCAGACATTGCCGTTCGCCAGGTCGCTGATGTACTTGGAGGCGTGGAAATACTGGACGTAAGGTCTGATTTTGAGCAGGGCCTGCTCGGCTTTCTTGTAATCCGCCGGCTCGTGACTATGGGGCGGCAGCCCCAGGTAATTGAGGGTGATCGGCAGGATCTGCGTAGGGTTATCGATAATCGCCACGCCGCACTGGCTCAGCTTCTTGATGTTGTTTTCATCAAAAAACAGATTCCAGGAATGGGTGACATCGGTGTTGCCGAAGATCGCCTTGATCTTCTCGACGTTGTAGCCAATACCCGCCGTGCCCCACATGTACGGATAGCCGTACTGGTTGCCCGGATCATTGACCTCGAGTTTTTTCATCAACGCCGGATCCAGGTTTTTCCAGTTGGGCAACTGGCTTTTGTCGAGCTTTTGAACCGCCCCGGCTTTGATCAATCGGGACAGAAAATGGTTCGAAGGGCTCACCACGTCATAGCCGGTGTTGCCGGTCATCAGCTTGGATTCCAGCACTTCGTTGCTGTCGTGAATGTCGTACGTGGCCTTGATTCCCGTTTCCTTGGTGAACGTGGTCAAGGTGTCGTCGGCGATGTAGCCGTTCCAGTTTGAAATATTGACGACTTCGTCGGCGTAAGTGGCTGCCGACAACGTCGCCAGCACGACCATCAGGGAAATGTTATTGACGCGCATGTTCAATCACCGAGTGTTTGATGAGTTTTTATTTTTTGATAGCCGGGTGTTCTAGATTTCTGTTTTGGCCCTGACCGCCTCCACGCGCATTCGAAGCATGGCACCGATATCGAGCAAGGGGCGCGGCGGCAGCCAGCCCGGTTGGGCCCTGCGCATCACCGATTCGAGGATCGGCGAGCTGTCACCCGATGCCAGTTCGGCGAGCAAGCGCCCCCAAAGGGTGCCGCGTGCAACGCCCGAACCATTGCAGCCGGCCACCGCAAACACACCTTCGTCGACCTTGGCGAAATACGGTTGCCCGGTGCGCGAAGCGCTCAAGTGTCCGGTCCAGGTGTATTGAATGTCCTGCTCGTTCAAGAACGGGAAGCGTCGTTGCAAGCCGAGCACATGGTGTTTGCGCCGGTGCAGCAGCTCGCTGTCGGATAAATCCCGAGAACGGTATTCCGCCGTGTTGCGGATCATCACGCGGCGGTCCGGGGTCAGTCGCACCGTGGCGCCCAAGGGCCGGGTGGACAGCACGCCCCAAGGCTCAACCGCGCCGATGGACTTGAGCTCGGCGTCGCTGAGCGGCCGTGTCAGGCTGGCGCTGAGCTCCATCGGGAACGTCCCGCTGTCCTCTATCCCTGAACGTGGAATGAACGCGTTCAGGCACACCAGGACTTGCCTGGCCTCGATGCTTCCATCGGTGCCATTGGCGCGAATACGCCCTTTGCCTAAACGCTCCAGGCCGGTGATATCGGTGTTCTCAAACAGGGTCACGTTGGCCGGCAGCGTATCCAGCAGGCCCTTCACGTATTTCGCGGGTTGCAGCAGTGCGTTGCCATTGCCGCACCAGATCGCGGCCTGGTAATGCGCGGTGCCCAGTTTTTTGCTCAGCGGTTCACCTTCCAGAAAATGCGCAGAGGCGCCAACAGCGCGTAGCGTTGCCAGTTTGGCGGCGACATCGGTCAACTTGCCGGGATCGTTGACGGCGAAGAAGTAGCCCGAGTCCCTGAATTCACATTCGATGCCCAGACGAGCGATGCGCTGGCGCACTTCGTCACTGGCGACACGGGAAATCGAGGTATCGACTTCAAAACCCGCGAACCCCGGGTTGCCGATCAGCTCATCCTTGGCCGGATGCTCGTGCCCTACCACGAAGCCCGAATTGCGCGCCGACGCGCCCTGCGCTGCCCGCTGTCTGTCGACAATCACGATCCGCGCCTGAGGGTGCATTTCAGCGAGGGTGTGAGCGGCGCACAGCCCGGTGATACCGGCACCGACAATCAGCCAATCGGCTTTTTGTGTGCCTTTGAGAGCATCGCGAACGGGTGAACTCCCCGCCTGCGCAATCCAGCCACATACATTGGTCATGCATCACCTCATCTGCCTGTCGTTCTGCAAGCACCGCACATGACGTCATCGCATGAGTATTTCCGGCCGGCGCTGGCTAGAGCTAGAATCTATAAGGCCTGTAGTGATACAACCAACGTTATAAAATCATCGAGCCATTCAAAAAACGCATGGATAAAATTCACCACGTTCCTTCTCTCCAGGCTTTGCAGGCACTGGTCGAGGTCGCAGGCTCGGGCAGCTTCACGCAAGCGGCGCAAAAGCTGTGCCTGACCCAAAGCGCAGTGAGCCGAAAAATCCAGCAGTTGGAGAGCCACTTCGACTTGCCGATGTTCGTAAGGAATAGCCGCAGTGTTCGACTGACACCGGAAGGCGAACAGGTGCTTGCGACCGCCCGAAGTATTCTGGCGCAACTGAAAACCCTTGAAGATCGGCTGACACCGCAGAAACGACCCTTCCGCATACGCATGCATGTGTCGCTGGCGGTTCGATGGTTGCTGCCAAAGTTGAGCGAGTTTTATCGAAGTCATCCGCAGGTTTCGCTGTCGATCGAAACCGTGGCCACGGAAGTGGTGGAACCAGCCCTCGACAGCGACGCCTACATCCTCTACCTGCCAGAGCCGTCCCGCGATCCTGACTGCCTGACGTTGTTCGAGGAGGCGCTGGTGCCGGTGTGCGCCCCGGGTCTGGCCAGCACCTCCCAGCCGTTGGAGTCGGTGGCCGATCTCGTGCGTTTCCCGCTGTTGCATCGCTCGGCGGACAAACATGACTGGTTCCGGTGGCTGCACGCCAATGGCGGCCAGTCACTCGAGGACTACCGCCACATCCCCTTCAACCTCGACGAGTTGGCGCTCGATGCGGCGGCGCGAGGGCTGGGGGTCGCCATGACTGACCTGACCCTGGCAGGCGAATCACTCGAACGCGGCGTGCTCGTCGTTCCGTTCGGCCATCCCTTGAAGACCCGCGGCATTTACGCCTTGAACCTGCAACCTTCCGCCGCTGCTCATCCAGCCTGTTCGCTGATCATGCAGTGGTTCACCCAACAGGCCGAACAGCCAGCAGGCGAAGTTTGACCACCTGGGATTGACCACTACGTTCCGCGCCCCAACCCTTCTGTGGCATTGGCAAACGCAGCGCTCGCCTCTTGAACCAGCCTGCGCCATTCAGCGCTGTTGATGAGTCCGGTGCGCTCCATCTCATCGGCAGCCTTGAGCAACGCGTCATATTGCTCTTCGGCATCCATCCGGATTTCGGGCACTTTCAGGAGCTGATACCAGGCCGCCAGGGCTTCGCTCTTTTGATCATCACTCATGCTCAAACTCCCAAAGACAGTCTTCGTTTTGAAGTTTTTTCATGGGTGGCGTTCCTCGCTCCCGACATACGGCAGGCAGGAACGCGGCCACCATCGAGCTGCCGTCGAGCCACTTGTCTTTGGTCTCCCACGCCAAAGAAATCGCTGACCTGATCCTCGAAGCCGCCGGTCACCCACCGTCACTTCGGCGCCGTTTCGTTTCAAAATTGTCATTCAATCCGCCTCTGAATAGAGGGAATCATCATGAAAATGTTAATCCTCGGTTTTGCTGCTCTCCTTGCCACGGGTTTTGCGTTTGCCGACACCCAGACCACCGAACCTGTCATCCACGACAAGACCGGTTTCTTCGTCCACCTGGATATCGCCAACGACCTGTCCAGCAATATCATCACGCAAGATTGCGGCATCGTCCCCGCGCAGCTGATTTACCTCGACCATCAGGGTCGCAAGCACGTGCTGGATTACCAGGTCCAGGGCATGGGTTGCATTGGTGATAATTGATCAGACGCCTGCACTCACAGAGGATCGGGCTACATTGGTGATAATTGATCAGACGCCTGCACTCACAGAGGATCGGGCTACATTGGCGCCACTGGCTGACCTCTGTAGCCCGCCGCTCGCTACATGTCTCATTTTATTTCCCTGCTTTGACAATCGGCGCTTGAGCTTTAGCCTGTCGCAACCTATAAAAATTATAGGTAACTGGGCGCAATGAGTGAAGCGAAGGGTGGGACAGTCAACGGCTAAGGCTCGATCGGCGTAGGAGCTGCCGCAGGCTGCGATCTTTTGATCTTTTCCAGACCGCAGCAGGTCAAGATCAAAAGATCGCAGCCTTCGGCAGCTCCTACAGGAATCGTGCGATCTCGATCTCGATGTCGACGAAGACGGGAGATATCTCGTCATAGTGACCACGATGCAAAGGGAGAGATAATTTGATGTACCACTACGTTGAGAGCGGGCTACCGAACGTCTGGCTTAGCAACGGCTACAGGGTGAAAGAGACGGCCTATGGCGAGTCGGTTGCTATCACGGATGTCGAGGGCCTTCACGACTTTATCGGCAAGACGATTGCGCAAAAACCGGCAGCTCTGACCGGTGCAGAGTTTCGGTTCCTGCGTAAAGAACTGGGTTTGTCTCAAGAAAGGCTGGCCAGCATTGTCGGGCTGACCTCCCAAGCGGTGGCGATCTGGGAAAAGACTGACAAGATTCCAACTGTAAATGATCGCTACCTGCGCGGGCTTTACCTGGAAGCCAAGACTGGCGAGGCGGATCTGATGGCCGCCATTCACTCGATCAACGAACTGGATCATGAGCTTCGTAAGCTCAACCTTCAGTTTGAAGATGGATGGCACAAGCAAGACCAAACGTGCGCCTGACAAAGACCTGGATGACAAAGCCCGGACGTGTACCGGGCTTTTTTCTTTTCTGCGCTTTTGACCGGACCAGACGGATCAAAAAGCGACTTCAACTGAAATGGCAAAAAACGCCACCCCCCTTGAGCAGTTTTGGCATAGGCCAAAATCATCGCTGTGTCTAGACTCACCCCCATACAACAGTGCAAAAGCACACTTGAAACCAGGACTGTTCCAGGGAAACCCAAATGAACCCATCCGACATTTTTGTTATCAGCGCCGTCCGCTCGGCCATCGGCAGCTTTGGCGGTTCGCTCAAAGATGTGCCACCCATTCAATTGGCCACTGACGTTTGCCGTGCCGCCATTGAACGTTCGGGGCTGGCACCTGAACACATTGGTCACGTGGTGATGGGGCATGTGATCCCGACGGAAGCACGTGACGCCTACATCTCTCGTGCCGTGGCGATGAATGCCGGCCTGCCGAAAGAGACGCCCGCCTTCAACGTCAACCGCCTCTGCGGTTCTGGTTTGCAGGCCATTGTCAGCGCAGCACAAAGTTTGATGTTGGGAGACGCAGGCGCTGCGCTGGCAGGTGGCGTCGAATCCATGAGCCGCGGGGCCTATATATTGCCGCAGGCGCGCTGGGGCGCACGCATGGGTGATATGCAAGCCATCGACTACGTGCTCGGCGCTCTGCAAGACCCGTTTGGCGGTTACCACATGGGCATTACTGCGGAAAACATCGCCGAGCGCTATGGCATCACTCGTCAGGCTCAGGATGAGTTGGCGCTGCTCAGCCAGCAACGGGCGGCCCGGGCGATTGCTGAAGGGCGGTTTACCGACCAGATCGTGCCGATCGAAGTGGCGTCCCGCAAAGGTACCGTGACGTTTGCCACGGACGAGCATGTCCGCGCCGAGGTCAATGCCGAGCAATTGGGCAAAATGAAACCGGCCTTCAAAAAAGACGGCAGCGTCACCGCCGGCAACGCGTCGGGCCTCAATGATGGTGCCGGAGCTCTGATCATGGCCACAGGTCAGATGGTTCTCGATCAAGGTCTCAAACCGATGGCCCGACTGGTCGGTTATGCCCATGCCGGAGTGGAGCCAGAGCTGATGGGGTTGGGACCGATTCCCGCCACCCGCCTGGTCCTCAAACGCGCCGGTCTGACCGTTGCCGACCTGGATGTCATCGAGTCCAACGAAGCATTCGCGGCCCAAGCGTGTGCCGTGGCGCAGGAACTGGGCTTCGACCCGGAGAAGGTCAACCCTAACGGTTCGGGGATTTCTCTGGGCCACCCGGTGGGCGCGACCGGTGCGATTATCGCCACCAAGGCGATTCACGAACTGCACCGTGTTCAGGGCCGCTATGCCCTGGCAACCATGTGCATCGGCGGCGGCCAAGGCATCGCCGTGTTGTTCGAACGCGTCTGATCGGCCCAAACGAAGACGGCGCCCCAATGTGGGCGCCGTCTCGTTTTACCGCGATGGAATCAGTGCGCAATGCACATCGATTTCAGCTCGGTGTAAGCCTCGATCACTGCGCGACCGAACTCGCGCCCCCTACCCGATTGCTGACCAGGCACGACCTTGCTGCAGACACCGCGAACGGCCCCGCAGCAGGCCGGTCGGTATCTCGACGGACTTCATTTTTTCAGGCCCGGAGGTTCTACTAAACTACTCAGAACTACGCAGAGTCAGTGAATGATTTCACAGTACTGCTAAAGTGATAGCACGCGTCGCCACATCCTCCCAAAGCCAGTAATTTTCGAAGGTGGGTGGCTAATCACGGTGACGACAACGCTCTCAAGCGAGGGCAGCATGAACTGAATCCCGTCATCATCGAGCGAGGGGCAGCAGACATGAGGTCTAAATATGATATTTGAGCCCAACAGTACCCGTTCTGTTCTCCAGCGAAGAAGCAGCACCAGTATCGTTATTCAGGCTGGTCTCGATTGTGTTGCGGTGACCGGCGTTGCGTGGTTTTTGATCAATTATCATATCGGCTTCTTAACGCAGTCCTATGTCATCCTGCTCCTGCTGCTGCTGGGGGCGTTGGCCGTCGTGTACGACCACTATGCTATTTACCGCAGCAATGTTGGCTTTACCGTCAAAGCCTTCAAGCTTTTGAAAGCGTGGACTGCCACGTTTGGCTTTCTCGTTGCCATGGCCTTTCTGACCAAGCAAAGCGAACAGTACTCGCGTTTATTGGTTGGGCAGTTATTTGTTGTTGGGTATTTTGCTCAGTTACTTTTGCACCTCGCGACACGCGAGATGCAGAAGAAGTTTTTGGCCCACTCGACTCAATTGGAAAACTCGCTCATCATTGGCTCGGGCGAACTGGCCAGCTATCTTCACAAGAAAATCAGCAATAATCCCTGGCTCGGTGAGCGCATAGTCGGCTGTGTGTTGATTGGCGCGGACGATGATCGGGGAAAGGAAAGTCTGGAAGGCGCGCAACGTCTGTCGATACTGGGCGATATCTCCGACCTTGATGAGTTAGTTGTTAAACATGCCATTCGTACCGTCTATTTCGTGACCCCTCTGGGTGGCTCAGAGGTCATCCAGGATGTTTATTTAAGGCTGTTCGATAAACACATCTCTGTTAACTGGGTGCCTGACATTTTCTCGTTGCGCCTGATCAACCACAGTGTTCGCGAAATTGCCGGCATTCCCGTGCTGACCTTGTCTGAAACTCCGCTGATGGGGATGCGTCTGTTTCTGAAGAACCTTGAGGACAAAGTCCTGGCCTTTCTCATTTTGGTTCTTGCAACGCCACTCCTGGTAGCCGTCGCCATTGCCATCAAGCTCGATAGCCCCGGCCCCATATTCTTTCGTCAGCAGCGCATGGGGTGGAGTGGAGAAGCTTTTCGGATCTGGAAGTTCAGAAGCATGGTCGTCCATCAGTCGGAAGACGGCATCGTCAAACAGGCGCAAAAGAATGACCCGCGCATGACCAGGGTGGGAGCCTTTATTCGGCGAACCAGCCTCGATGAACTACCGCAGTTGTTCAACGTTTTGATGGGAGAAATGTCTCTGGTGGGACCTCGCCCGCACGCTATTCAACACGATGTGCAGTACTCGCCCGACGTCTCTGGCTACTTTGCGCGTCACAACATTAAACCGGGCATCACAGGCCTGGCTCAAGTACGTGGTTATCGTGGTGAAACGAGGGATATAGATCAGATGATTCGGCGTGTTGACTCGGACATCGAGTACATCAACAACTGGTCGCTATGGCTCGATTTCGTCATTCTTGTACGAACCGTGTTTGCCTTCTCCGGCAAGCATGCCTACTAGCCAGTCTTGAGTACCTGGGCAATCTCAAGGCCCATTTGATGCGCAATAAAAGCGAGGGATACGGCCTCGACGTATCAGGACGGAAAGAGATCCAGCGTGCGCTCAACTTCATCGGGGTCGATTCTAAAACCATTTTCCTCTGGTGTACCGACCACAAAACCAAAGTTCTGCTGATCACGATCCGTTAGATATTTAAAGAAACAGAGAAAGCGATTAGGCGGCTGCAATACCAGCAGCGAACCACCTGGCGGGAGAACATTAACCCCATGGACAAGGTGACTCCCCTCGACCCCTATCACGGTTCTGGCCCCGGCGCAGGTCGCCACGATGGTCGAAACATCGGACGTCGCAGGGTCGAGAATGCGAAAACCTCTGCGGTCACGTAGCCGTTCAGCCAGCTCCATCTCATTGCGTAACAATCGCAGTTCACCCCTGCCACCTCGCAGAATGAACACGCCGGGGTGGGAGCAAACTGTTACGTGTGATAACAGCTTTTCCCCCATCTCACGGAAACGCCGGTGCTTATGTCTGTTTTGGCATAGATCGTCAAAGATCACGAGCTCACGAAAAAATGCGTTACGTAAATAAACGGGCCTCATATCAAGCCAGTTCTCATAACCGGGAGTGTGGAGTATGCCGTGCCTTGCTGTAGAAACACTATCGGCCGAGGGTAGCGCGGTCACCGGAACGCCTTCTTCACATGCCAATCGATAGGTTAAACAATCATCCATCAACCACGTTCCAAACCACTTGATTCCCCCCGCGGTGCAATACACCGCCCCGCGATTGATCTCGTTTTCTACTCGAATATTTGGTAACCAACCGGAACCCGGTGACAACCAGGATTTGGCATTGCCTTTGTAGAGCGTGCCATCGATTAACCAGACATCTTTAAGCAGGTAACCTCTAGTCGGACCATGTTCAACACGACCGACGCCTTCCATTGTGCGGCGGGGATGCTCGTGAGGATAAAAAAGCTTCTCTTCCCATCCCGTAATACGCTCGAGCTGATTTGGCAAGAAAAAAGCGGGCGGAGCAATCGTGGTGTCGCCTGGAGAAATTTCCCACGCTTTCACGGCTTGGCTTTGCAGGGTTAAGGACGATTTGCGGGTGAGCCGTGTGTTAAACATGTGTTTATACGCAGCAAGGCTCCACTTTGATTGGCTGTCACTCGTCAATGCATTGAATTCCGACATATGCACCCCATCCAAATTTAGTTACACAGAAACAGCGTGCATGGCCAAAACTGCACTTCTTTAAAATCAGCAACCTGTTCAGGTGGATACGATACTTTCCAGGACAGGGGGTGACTTCAGATGAGCGTAGCGACTACGCAAGGTGTCGAGAAGCGTTTCTCCCGGCGCCCTGGAACAATGAAGGTATATTTTGAAAAGGCCACCAAAACCCATTTCGCGGTATCGATTAGCAACTTCCCCGTCACTCGGACCGTCCGGCAACCCAAGATGAAGTGTCAACTGCTTGCCTTCGACAGCAAATAGAGGTGTCTCCCAAAGAAATTGCGCTGCGCCCACCTTGGGCAGTCGAACAAACAAATAGCCGTAATTGCCCAGCGTATCAACATCACCGCCTCGCCTTCTTTTCCACTCAAGAAGTCCATCGTCCGGGCGAGCCAGGCACGTTCCGATATCATAATAGTCAAAACCATTTTCTATCGCCCACTCCAGTGCCATGAACGTGGTAATCGAGTTAATTTCACGTAATTTCTTAGCATCTGAAAATACAATATCGGGGTAGCCGAAACGGACGGTGCTCCAGTAGCGTTTTCCTGCCCGGGTAATCACGCACCCAAGATGGCATGCAACAATTTCATCCTCCAGCAGTACTAGATCGAGCCGCCCGGCGCTTTTTGCCACCCGTTGAACTTCACGGGATTCAATTTGAGAGGCCGCTGCTCCATGCCTTGCGCTGGCATAGGGCTTCAGCATTTCCCGATCTGCGATTTCAATTTCGTCATCGTTCAAGGCCTGTTTCATACGATAGCGCAACCGGTTCTTGCGCAGATTTCGACGCAACTCGGTATTGTACCTGGCCGTAATATCCTCAATTGACCGGCTCAGCGGAACGACAGCACTTAAATATTGAGGCACATATAATGCACCCAAGGTCGGCATTTCACTGACCCACACTGTCCGCTCTGAATTATCCAACTTCAATTGGCTATTAACCGTTTGAGATTCAGCGCCCAGTAGAACCTTTACAAATTCCCGCTGTGTTTTCCTGCCCACATAGAGAATGTCATAGGTGCTGTCTTCGCGCAGTTTGAATCTGCCAATTTCCCAGCGCCAAAAACATGCCCTCCCCCCTATATCCTGCAGCCAGGCGAGCGCTTTCCTTAGCTCAAATCGCATTGAAGGAGAGATTAACTGACGTATTAATTCGGCTATGTATTTTTTCATTTGGTTATTAGCACACTTCAAGAAATGGCCATTTGAGTTTACAAATCAATAACCGAACTACTCGAAATGAGCGCTCGACAGCCGAGCACTTTTTTTCAAAATATGCGGTGTCTGACAACATTTTATTGACGCCAATCTTAATGATGAAAACGACCCCGAATATACCCGTCAAGTCGATAATTCCAACTTGAGTAAAGGTGCTACGTCGGGGTTTTGCAAGATATTTCAGGCGTGTTTTTTATGGCGCCAGCCAAGCGTCAAATTCTTGTAACGTCAGGAATCCCTGTAGATTAACGTGCGTAACAAGAACATCGGATTACCCACCACATAGCGACTGAATAATCGCTTTGGCTCACCTATTAGCCTGAACAGCCACTCACAACCGAGACGACGCACCCATTGCGGAGCACGAGTGACCTTGCCGCCAAGAAAATCCAGAATCGCCCCTCCGCATACGACCAGGCAGGGCACGCCGCTGACGGCTAACCTGGCAGCAACGGCTTCTTGCTTGGGCATGCCCATACCCAGCACAACCAGTTCCGGCTGAAACTGCCGGGCAAGGTTTATATAGGTATCCACCGGCGCGAAACCATGGTGAGCAGAGACGATGTTGACCGCAAATATCGCTTCGCTACGCTGCACCGCGTTGGCTAGAAAGGGCTCTTCAGTACCCCAGAAAGCCACACGCCGGCCCTTGAACGCGGCCAGCAACCTGGGAATGAAATCGGTGCCATTCATATTCAGCCCCGGCTCCAGGCCGAGGCGACGAAACAGGATGGCCATGCCGGAGCCATCCCGTAATAACACGTCCGCAGCCAGCAGCGCGTTAAAGTAGTCGGTATTGGCCGCCACCAGATTCATGGCATGGGCATTGGCGAACCCGAGCACTGTCGTCACGTCAGGTCTGGATAACGCATCAATCAATGCTTGCTCGTCATCAGCATCGCTGACCACCCTGAGTTTCCGGGTAATCGTTTGCCAGCTGTGCTGCCAGGATAAAGCACGCATTAGTTGTCATCTCGTTTCGAACGCACCCATTCAACCTGGCGCTTAAGCAAAAATTTGAGATACAGAGGAATTTTCTTCACGGCGTAGAACGGCGCATACAACAAGGCTGAAAAAGAAATAATCCCGCGACCAAATTGGCTCCATGCCAGCAAGATAGCCCCCCCCAATATTGCCACCCCGGAAGAAGCTATCAATGCTGGCGCCAAAGCTCCGGACAGCATAAATACCAACCATGCCAGACCAAATACCGCCCCCAAGGCCAACGTCAACAAGGCCAACGGCGGGACCAGCAAATCCAGCGTCATCGCCAGCAGACTCCCGTTACGCTGGCCAATCGACTCCACCAGCAACTTTGGCGTATCCCCGAGAATTACCCCTAAGTGACCATGTTCCCAGCGCGTACGCTGGGTAGTTAAGCCTTCATCGCTGCGCGGAAAGTAACTGGTTACCAGAGCATCGGGGCAGAACACAGGCGGTTTGCCGCTTCGGCATAAATCCAGGCCCATCTTCAAATCTTCAACGATGTGGCCACTGGCCAAATTGATCAACGTCAGATCCCGCCAGACGAAAGCCATTCCCGTGCCCATTAGCTGACAAGGCAAACCAAGTCGGGTCCAACCCTGCGGCCGTACCCGATTTTTCACACACCAGGCAAACTCGGCAAGCCGCACTTTTAGCCCGGAACCTGCTGGAGCAAGCATTAAATTAAGGGCTTGCGCTGGCCGCCCTGAGTCGATGCAACAGATTGCCAAACGTTCAATAGAACCCTCGGCCACCTGGCAATCCGCATCGATAACAATCATGACGTCCGGTGCATCGCTCGCCAAATGACGCACCCCACAGTCCAGCGCATAACCCTTGCCACGCTGCTGATCATTTCTGCGCTCCACCACCTCGGCGCCCGCCGTGCGGGCCTGCGCGGCTGTGTCGTCAGAACAGTTATCCGCCACCACCAATAGGCGATCACCCAAAAGCAACTGCGGCCGAATGCTATTTAACGTCGCGACGATGATCGAGGATTCATTGTGTGCCGGTATCAACACCGCCACCCGCGGTCGAGATCCTTGCGCCGACGAGCGCGACCGTGCAGGCAGGCAGGCCATCAGCACCTGCACAAACAGCACCAACACCGGCAGGAGGATGAGTATCAGCAGGGAGCTGAACAGCCAACCAAGTAATGTGATCATGCTTGCGCCCTAAACAAATTAGCCAACTTGGCCGCTTCGGTATCGATGTCGTGTCGCTCCAGCACTCGCTGATAAGCCGCCTCGCCCATCCGCTGCAACACCTCGACAGGTTGCGCGAGGCAGTCCGCCAGTGCCGCCGCCAACTCATCCACCGCTCCAGCGGGAAACAACCAACCGTTCTCACCCTGTCGCACTAACTCGGGAATGCCCGCCACATAGCTCGTCAATACGGGTCGGCGCAAGGCCATGGCTTCCATGATGACCACCGGCAATCCCTCGGCGAAGCTCGGCAACACCAAGGCCCGCGCCGCAAGAATCTCCGCCCGCACCTGATCGCTGCTGATCCAGCCGGTAATTCGCACCCGCGCCTGCAAGCCATGCCGTGCAATCAGGGTTTCGATTTCCGCGCGCATTTCTCCATCGCCGGCCAGTACTATTTCGAACTCCACGTTTTGCGCTGCCAGGATGCGGGCGGCCTCAAGCAGCAAAAGCTGACCCTTCTGCTCACACAAACGACCGACACAAACCAACCGCGGCGCGGATGGCACGGCAACGGCCGGCACATCGTGAAACGCCCGCTCCAGCCCACAGTGCACCACCTTTACCCTTGGCCAGTGCGCATGAGCCACCCAGCGGAACAGCTGGCTGCGCCCATAAGAACTGATAGCAGCGACAAAGGCAGCGCGCCGGACTTTCTCGCCCAAATGAATAAACTCCGGTTTGTCGAACTCCTCCGGGCCGTGCACGGTAAAACTGTACGCCGGCCCACCAAGTACATTGGCCAGCATCACCACCTCGGTTGAGTTGGTGCCGAAATGCGCATGCACATGCTCGGCACCGAACGCCTGCAACCACATCAGCACGCGACACGCCTCGGACAAATAAACCAAATGGTATGGCCAGGGACGATCGGCACGCTGGCCCATGCGTAGCGCCAGCCACAACGCCGAAAAAAAGCGTCGCGGCTGGGCGCGCAGCACCTGCAGCACAGGCACCAACAGCTCTTTGACTCCGCCCTGCAGCACATACTGGGTTTTATCGCGTTCGGACACGTCCTCGGCATCCACCAATTCGGCATCCCAGCCACGCAGAGCAATGCGCTGCACCACAAACCCCTGACGTTCCAACGCCAAAATCTCGCGACGAATGAAGCTATGGCTGACTTTGGGGTATTGATTGATGAAATAAGCGATACGCATAGGAACCAGACTTAGTTGTCGTTGCGGTGGATTATTACTGCAAGTAATCCCACAGTAGTACAGGTATCAGGAACGTCAACTAGCCACACGACTGCTGCCATAACTACCTATCAACACGCTGTCTATCTTTTTAAAGGTGTCATCCAGCAGCTCATAACGCCTGCGGTACATGGCACGTTTTTTTGAAGCAATACTGTCGAGCGGTTTTCTGGACAGCATCATGGGAATCTCAAAAAAATCTTCGCGCTCTGATGGAGTCGCTCCATGCTCTAACCAGATCACATCATAATTTGCCGCCAGTTCCAGAGCTTTGTGAGCGCCAAAATACGGATGACGATGGTGGCGATACCCATCCCCTACCGCATAAATTTTTTCAACACCGATATTGATGGCAATGTATTTAATAACTTCGATCAGAAAGCTTCTTGGCCGAAGGCCTTCAAAGTCTTTTGTCAGGTCCCTGTAGATACTCAACGACCGTTCACTCTCGATGCCTTTATGTATCCCTTGAACGGCACCGATAAAAATACATAACTCAGTGTCCGTGCGACACAAAGTGAAGGCTATTGATGCAATGCGCAGATCCCCCTGAAACAAGTTCAGCACCAACTCCCCTTCACGCATAAACCAGAAGGGACGATCCAGCACCAGGGAACAACCAGCAGCAAACTCCGACAAATCACTCAGCATCAAACTGTCACTTCGCCCCCACAGCAATAGCTGCGGACAGCTTTTGGCAACCACTTCGTAATGCGAGGCCAACACACTAAGTTTATTCTTGGGGCTCCAGCTCTTGCTGATGTATGGCCAATGAACAACGCCTACACAATCCCCGCCTAATTTCTCAACACCGGACTTACCCAAGGCGTTCGACATACGCCCGCAAAACAACTTTAGCTCGGACCAGTTCTTTGCAACCAGCACCAACATTTTAAACTTATTATTCAATGCCCTTAAAGAATACCCGGCATGTAAAAAAAACACGCTCTTTACTATCACCCAATTATTCATATAAGTCTCACTTGTATTCGATCAACGCCGTCTTGCCGGCGCCGAATCTGTTCAGTAGAAACTTGACTTGCCCGAGCATCTCGGGAAATTTCCCCAGCACGAGAAAGAAAGCCCGCAGCCAGTTTTCGCGCGTGGACCTGTCGCCCCCGCGGGCGAGGCGCACAACCTGCAATGGATAGACCAGCAGCAGAAGCAGCCCAAACCATCCAAACACCAAACTCGCGATAACAGTCGCCAGCGGGACACCCAATCCCCAGAACCAGGCACGGCGCGACTCACGCAACCAATGTTGCTCCGGTGCGGCACCATGCAAAAATGCGCCCTCGGCAAAGGCATAACCACCGCGCAGGGTACGCTGCCACCATTGGCCGAACCGGGTCATGGTTGCATCGTGCAAGGTCATTTCCTCGCCCAGACGCCAGACCTTCCAACCATTCCCACGCAGACGTACGCACAATTCAGGCTCTTCCCCGGCAATAAGGCCCGGTCGAAACCCGGACACTTCGGCGAAGGCGTCAGCCCGCATCAGCGCATCACCACCACATGCCTTGGCCTCACCTACCGGCGTATCCCATTCGAAATCACACAGTAAGTTGTAAACAGAGTGCTGCGGAAAACGTTCACGGCGTCGTCCACAGACCACCGCGACGTCAGGATGTGTATCAAGAAAGGCCTGCGCCCGGAACAACCAACCGCCGACAACCTCACAATCACCGTCGACGAACTGCACATAACGCATCGCCGGCAATGAGCGTTGTATGCAGGCAAATCCTTCGTTGCGCGCACGCGCAGCCGTAAAGGGAATCGTCATGTCCAACTCGACCACCTCAACCCCAAGCCTCAGTGCCATCTGCACTGACCCGTCCGTTGACCCAGAGTCGACATAAACAACCTTCTGCGCCGAACCGACGAGAGAAATCAGACAACGCTCAAGCCGTAGGCCTTCGTTGCGACCGATAACAACGACACCCATACCCATAGCCATGGCGTTCACTCAGCGACGCAATTGAAGTAATCCATCAGGTGGTTCATGAGAATTCCCTCGATTCTGCGTACTTCCTTTTCTTGATAGTCGCAGGCACGCCCACTGCCACCGAGTCGTCCGGTACATCGGTCAGCACCACGGCATTGGCACCAATCACGACATTATTGCCAATGCGGATATTGCCCAGCACCTTGGCCCCTGCTCCGATATCAACATTGTTACCCATCACCGGAGCAATCGGCTCACTCACATTCTTGAGGCCCACAACGACGCCATTGCGAATACGGCAATCATCGCCGAACTGCGCATAGCCACTGATCACGATTCCGCCGAAATGATCGATGACGAAGTTGCGCCCGACCACAACCTCACACGGCAACTCGATACCCGTGACGATCTGCACCAGTTTGAAGAGAACTTTGTATATAAAGGAGAACAACTTACGTAACAGTGCCGGTCGCACACCGTAACGCCAGCGCCCAAAGCGATAAACCACCATCACCCAAAACCCCTGAGCCCCCCAATCTCCGGCGTATGCACGCAAGTCCGCACGTATGTTTTCGAACATAACTGGCTCTACCGTGTTGGTTGGCTAGCGAATTTGGTATCACGCAGCAACGCCCAAGTCACACGAGTATGCTGCCAACACGCCCCTAAAGCGGCCCGACCACGGCCTTTCAATAGCGCCTTGAGCGCCACAATCAGATCACCCAGACTTACCAATAGCATATGTGAGGCCAAACCAGGCAGACCGTGGTGCTTGCGGAAGTACAAAAGCTCACTTTCGATTTGTATCGTGGGTAGCTGGCGACTAACCGCATTGAGTTTATCAACAGACTTGGCACTTTCACCGCCGATATGCACCACCGTGGTATGCGGGTAATAAACCACCTTCCAGCCTGCCTGTTTAACGCGTTTGCAGTGATCTATCTCCTCGAAGTAAAGGAAGTAGCGCGGATCGAACAAGCCAACCTGGTCGATGACTTCACGGCGGATCAGGTAATAGCACCCGGGCACCCAGTCGCACTCACGCACCGAAGCATGATCCCAGGCCATGTCGTCGACTCTTTTCACCACAGGGAAAAAGCGTTCAAGCCCTGTATGCGAAAGGAAGACATTTAACGGCGTTGGAAAATAGCGACAGGAGGGCTGTAAATCACCCTCTCGTCCAACCAATCGAACGCCGAGGACACCGCAATCAGGATGAGTCTCCATGTAGTCGAGCGTCTTGCTCAGCGTATCCGCAGCAACAAAGGCATCGGTATTGAGGAGCAATGCATACTTGCCCTGCAGGTGTTCAACCAATTGATTATTGGCACGCCCAAATCCCACGTTATTTTCATTGGCCAGTTGCAATGCCTCTGGACAAATAGTTGCCAGACATTCCAGCGAATTATCGACAGAGGCATTATCCACCACCAAATAGCGCGTGCGATCCACGCTAGTTGACTGGCGTAACGCATTAAACATCGGTTGCAACAACTCCGCTGTATTGTAATTAACCACCAACACATCAAGGGGAGCACTAACCATTGGGTTGCTCGCCAAAAAAGTGTTGTGCTCTCATTGCTATAAGCTTCGGTTCAAATGCCGGGTCGTATACACCATTGCGCTGCCTGATAAGGTCAATCCACGGATAAGTGGCGCTACGCTCTTCGACTTTCGCCAATACATCTTCCAAGGTACAGATTACCTTGGCTGGATTACCCCCAACCACTACCCCTGGCGGAACATCTTTTATGACTACAGCACCGGCTGCGACAATCGAATTAGGGCCAATAGTCACACGCGGCATGATGATAGAGCCATAGCCGATAAAACAATTATCAAGAATATCGATAGGGCCGACAGAATCAAGTTTTGTATTAAAGCGCACCTCGAGCATGCCGACTATTCCATCGTGGCCGAATAGCGTGCAACAAGATAAACCTACATTATTTCCGAGTCGTACTAGCGAAGGGTCAGTTATGTTGGCAGCAGGATTGATCCATACGCCTTTACCGATGGAGTGCAGCCCTCCCCACCGAACCATATGCTTAGCCCATTCATACCCGTCCGGTTTACAGAATTTTTTATAGAGCGGGGTCCCATGCCCCGTTGTTTTTGCAATATAAGCAACAATACGTTTCAGTAGACCAATCATCCTGTCAGCCTCATTAATTCAGCGATAGACATCTGTGCCAAGGTTAGATACACCCTGATTCTTCATTACCACTACTCTAAGAGTAGACGCTTCCCTAAAATCCAACATTCAAATAATCCCCACATGCTCCCACTCAGGAATACCTGCCCACCGCGGGCCCCATCTGATGGTTGAGATAATCTGCGAGCCTTAGAGCAATTTGCAAAAGAGGCATCGTGGGGTTACAGGCACCGCCTGTAGCGAAAACACTGCTACCCGCAACGTAAAGATTCTCAACACCAAACACTTTGCAGTTCTCGTCGACCACACCAAACTCAGGCGACGTCGCCATCCGCGTGGTCCCCATATGATGAGCATGGGGATTGAGCTTCAGTGGCAAATCGACGTCATACACATATTCTTCCAACTTGACGAAGCCCAGCCCTGTGTCGGCAAAACACTTTGCCACTTCGAGCCCTATGGACTTGACGGTTTCCCTGTCTGCAGGAGTTAGCTCCCAATGAATCTTGACCTTCCTCATCCCTAACGCATCTCGCTCGTCGAGCAATGAGATGCGGCTATTGGGGTTGGGAAACTGCTCGATCAGCGTGCCGAGCACCCCATCTCCAGGGCAATCGAACTTGGCAATAAATTCAATCTTGCGCTCCGCACCCACTTCACAAACGAGGTTCTCGAAAAAGCTCTTGATGGCAGACATTCGCCCATAGGATTTCACTTCAGCGACAAGCGTGGCCGTCACATTCCCTTTACCTGACTTGTGCTCCATCACGAATGCATCGGTCGTGAAGTACTCCTTCCGAGCATCTGTATCCTGCCCGTCGCTCAGGATAAAGGTTCCCATTTCGACGTTCAGGTGCTCCATGAAGCATCTACCGACGAAACCATCCTTGCTTACGATACCGCCAGCTGCCAGCGACTCGCTGTTGAGCAGGTGCCTGGCATTCTCGATTGCGCCTGTCGCCAGAATGAATTGTTTTGCCGTGATTCGCTCGCGATGCAACTCGTAGTCGGAGACGACTATCGTTGCTATGCGGCCAGTCTTGTTGTCGAACTCAAGATCGACGCAATTGCAATGGATGAAGACATCCAGCCCCTCGGTTTCATTCAGTTCCCTGGCATATTTTTGTGCAAATCGCGTCGGTGGGCTTAACAGGAAACGATCAGCGTCAAAGTCGGTGCCGTCCAAAGTCGCATTGATAGCCTTGAATCCGGAGTGCGGCGGAAGATCGACAATATCCATGGCCGCCGACAGATTGCGCTCGATCTCGGAAAACGCGATGGGCCAACCGGGCACGGGCACCGGAGGGCCTACGGTAAAGTCCGACTTTTCGAATGGACGGCATCGCCCGGCCCAGTGATTGGAGGTCCCGCCAAGATAACGCAGGCGTGTTTCATGAGCGTAGACCTCGAGGCCTGATGATGAGACCTTGTAGAGGTTCTGCGAGGCCGGCGAATACTCGTGCCCGCCGCCCTCGACAAGCACCACACGCCGACCATTACCGGCTAAACGCAAGGCCAGCGTAATGCCGGCCGGCCCCCCACCTATGATGCAAACGTCATAGCGATCGCGGAGCTCTTTCTGCGATTGGTAGTCTTTGATCATGCGTGTGCTTGCCGAAAATGCTGGGCAGGCAGTACCCATCCGTTGATGACAACAAACTCGGATTTAGCAGCAGAAGGCCGGGAAACGGCTTTGGAAAATCCGAACATGAGCCCTCCAATACTCAACAGAGCAGAAGCGTGGAGGAAGCCTCTGCGCCCCATCACAGAGGTATTCAAATCAGTTTCTCTCATGATTCAAAGCTCCACGACACCGAGAATACGTTGGAGATTTCAACTACAGATCAAGGCCACATTTTTTTGGCGACAGCCATCAATACCTCAATGGCGACGCGGTGCCACAGCTTTGGAAACATCAAGAGAAATAGATCAGATCAAAGCCATTTAACAAAATCCGTCAATAACTCCCCACACAATGCCCCCACCGCCAGCATAGGCAGCACCACCAGTTCACGCTTGAGACTGAACATCCCCAGACGACAATTGACATAAAAAACCAGGATAAGCGTAGGGAACGTGTACAGGGCAGCGCCCCAAATCGCATATTTGACCCCGCCAATCGCCAACAGCAGAGGCAGCAGCACCCACAACGAGACCACGCGAATAATGTTATCCATGGCCTGGTACTTGGTGAGTCCCAAGGCAATCCAGACCTGATTCGCCAGCATGTAGCGCATTGTGAAAAAAGAGAGTGAAAGAATGGCCATCATGTTGCCGGCCTGAGCGTAACGCTCATCGTACAAGATGCTGATGAGCAGGGGACTGCCAGTCCAAAACAGTCCACATAAAAACAGACAGGCAAGATCGAGCATCAATTTCAAGCGGTAGTACAAAGCGTGGAGCCGTACGGTGTCATTCGTTCTTGAGGCCTCACTGAAGGCCGGCAAGGCCACGGCCCCGACTACCTTTTGCAACGCAAGCTGAACAGCTCCCAAAATCAGCACGGCAATGGAGTAAACGCCCAGTTCGCTGGCCGTCATGCTGCCGCCGAACCAGACACGATCACCGTACATGGCCAATACGCCCACTGCCGACGACAACAGTATCCAACGGCCGAAGCCGACTAATTCATCGAGCGCAGTACGCTCCCACTGTAGACGGTTAGAAGGGCCTTCAAACCAGAAATGCCCCAGCAGCGTGTTGACCATCGATTGGACCAGACCTGCAATCACCAGCGACCAGATGGACCTGGTGAAGTAACCGATGCCCAGCATGACCAACAGCCCGACGACCTGAGACGCGAACTCGGTGAGTACCACTTTCTTTTGCTGGAAAGTGCGCACTGCCAGGTCGACTTTGGTCGACTGAAAACCAACGATGATTGCCGAGAAACCGGTCACGGCCAACACCAGCGGCAACTCGGGTGCGGCGTAGGTGGAATTGGTCGACCACAGATTGAGGGTCTGTGCATACCAGGCGAGGGCCGCGAGGAGAAGTGTCGAAGCAAAGAGGATAAAGCCGCGCACGATCTGCACGGTCCAGATGGTATTGAGAAACACCGGATCGTCGCCACGCGGGCTCTGGATGATGTTCTGGCGCAAGCCGACATCGGAAAGCATGTGCAGAACCAGAGAAACGGTGATGGCGATCATCATGATGCCGAACATCTCCGGCATCAGCAGACGGGCCATTATCAGGTTGCCGCCCAAGCGAAAGGCTTGAGACGTAACCAGCGCCCCGAGATTCCATGCCCCGGCAGAGATCGCGCGCTTACGAAGACCCAACGTTGGCGACAAATCAACTAACGACATAGCATCATCCCCGGACTCAATGGCTCAAAAGGAACTATAGTCGCGTTTGGCCATTCCACTAGCCGTCGCTCATCAATCAATAAGTCCAATCATCCATGCCTGAGCACTTCCGAGCGTTAATCGTCATTCTGGTCCTTACTGGCATCGTATTTGCCATGGCACGTCGACCAGCAGCAGACCTGATTCCCGACCGTAACTTCACTCGTCGGCGCAATCTGTGGTTCGTATTGACGCTTCTGGCGTTTGTGTCGTACAGCTTCTGGGTGTACGCGGGCATTGCCGCGATCGTTTTGACCTTCGCACGAAATCGCGAACGCAATCCCGTGGCGCTATTTTTCCTTCTGCTGTTTCTCATCCCGCCAGCCACGGCGGAGATTCCGGGCTTCGGCCTGGTCAACTATTTTTTTGCCCTTAACCATATTCGTCTGCTGGCACTGTGTGTGTTGCTTCCGGCTTTTTTGGCTCTGCGCAAACGCGCCGACACGGTCCCTTTCGGGCGCACCGGGCCTGACAAACTGTTAGCCGCCTACCTCCTGCTGACGAGTCTGCTTTTCCTGCGCGAAACCACCGTCACCGACACCTTGCGCCAAATGCTCTACCTGTTCCTCGAAGTTTTTTTGCCTTACTACGTTGCCAGCCGGGCGCTGAAGAACCTCAGCGACTTCAAGGACGCTCTGTTCGGTTTTGTACTCGCCGCCATGGTGCTATCGCTTATAGGTCTCTTCGAATATGCCAAGCACTGGCAGTTGTACAGCGCGGTTGTCTACGCCATGGGCCTGCAATGGGATCCCGGCTACTTGAGCCGTGGTGGCTCATTACGCGCCAGCGTCACTACCGGCCAGGCCATTGCGCTGGGCTTAGTCATCAGCGTGGCCATCGGCTTTTACCTGTACTTGCAGGAGGAGGTACGTAGCAAAATGCAGCGCAGCCTCGGCGCACTGTTGCTCGCCGGTGGTCTGTTCGCACCGCTGTCGCGTGGCCCCTGGATCGGTGCAGCCGTCATGATCGTCGTGTTCATCGGCACCGGCCGTAAAGCGATCAAACGCCTGATGCTGCTGGCGGCCGCCGGGGCGATCGCCCTGCCCTTGCTGGCCATCGTGCCGGGCGGGCAAAAAGTGCTTGATCTGCTACCGTTTATCGGCACGGTGGAGGTCGAAAATATCACCTACCGGCAGCGCTTGATTGATAACGCCATGATCGTTATCCAGCGCAACCCTTGGCTGGGTTCTTTCGACTTCCGCAGCACACCGGAAATGCAGTCCATGATTCAGGGCCAGGGGATCATCGATATCGTGAACACCTATATCGGCATAGCGCTGTCGTTCGGTTTGATTGGCTTGACGCTTTTCGTGGTTTTTTTCGCCAGTGTCCTGCTGGGCATCCGCAAGGGGATGCGTTCGTTCCCCAACAAAGACGATGAGGCACGCCGACTCGGACGTGCACTTCTGGCGACACTGGCCGGGATCCTGATCACCATCGTTACCGTTAGCAGTATCACGGTCATCCCCGTGGTGTATTGGTCGGTGGCTGGACTGTGCGTGGCCTACGCTCAGATGGCACGCAGGTTCAAGCAGACCTCGACGGCCGTCACGGCGAGTACCCATCTCCAACTCAGGTAGAACCCATGATCCAGTTGTTTCGCCGCCCCCAGATTCTGCTCCTGCTGTTTTTTGTCATTTGGCCGTTTCGTACCTGGGCGTCGGACTGGGTCGTCAGTGTGGATGAGCGCAACGGCCTGCCAACGCTGATGCGTGGCGGCAGCCCGGTAGTTGCTACGACATTCTCGTTCTTTGGGCGCAACTGGGACTGGACGTATTTGCAGACCGAATTCAAGGTAATCACCCCTTATCGATACTCCCTTGCAGGTAAAAACCAAGCGCTGGATTTCGACTTGACTGCGCAGATTCAGAAGCAAAACGAGCAAAAACTGACCTGGAACTTTGCCCTGGATGCACACAGCGGGAAGTCTGGCGTTTCAGGGGGTGGCATCGTCTTCGAATTCGACCCCGCTCTTTTCGCTGGAGAAATGGGCGAGCCCACTTTGCTACCCGACAACCGCGGCTGGACCTGGGGCAATGCACAAGGTCGACGCATCGAAATGCGCTTCGAGCCCGCACTGGCGGGTGTGTACTTTGAACCGGGCAGTAAATCCGAGGTGCGCGCTTTTTTCTACAAGAACACGATCAAATCTGGCCGCCAGGATTTCACAGCCACCTTGAGCGTTTCTGGCGATGTGGCGGTCGGCCCGACCACTACCGAGCGCTTCGGGCTGTCGGACCCAAAGAACTGGCCGACTGACAAGCTCGACAGGAAAACCTCGCCGGTCGACCTGTCCTTTCTCAACGCTCAGGAAAAACCTGCAGGCAAGCGCGGCTTCATCAAAGCCTCCGGCGAGCAATTGCTATTTGCCGACAACACTACGGCGCGTTTCTGGGGCACCAACCTTTCGGCCTACACGCTGTTCCTCACGCCAGACGATGCAATCAAGCAGCAGGCCAAACGCCTGTCCGCACTGGGCTTCAATCTTGTACGACTGCACCACCATGACTCGCCATGGGTCTTGCCGAACATCTTTGGCGACGGCAGGGTCACGCGCAGCACCCAGCAACTGAGCCCGGAATCGCAGAAAAAAATCGACTGGTGGATCAAGTGCCTGAAAGACGAAGGCATTTATGTGTGGCTCGATCTGCACGTCCAGCGAGTCTTTACTGAAAACGACAACATCTATGGCTTCGATGAGTTGCCAAAAGAAGAGCAGAATTTTACCTATCTCAAGGGCTATTCCTATGTGAATCTCACCATTCAGAAAGCCATGAAGCGCTTTACCGAAGCCTACCTGACCCATGTAAACAGCTATACCGGTCTTGCCTACAAAGACGACCCGGCGATCGCCGCCGTACTGATTACCAACGAAAACGACGTCACCAACCACTTTGGCAACGCCCTGTTGCCAGACAAGAATGTGCCGAAGCACAACCGCATCTACATGGCGGAGGCCGAAGCCTTTGCCAAACAACACAATCTGTCTGCAAACCAGACCTGGCGCTCCTGGGAGCCAGGTCCCTCCAAGCTGTTCCTTAACGATCTGGAGCGACGTTTCAACGTCGACATGATTCAACACCTGCGTGGAATAGGCGTGAAGGTCCCCATCGCCACGACCAGTAGCTGGGGCCGCAATGGTCTGAACTCCCTGCCGGCCCTTACTGCCGGCGACGTAATCGATGTCCATAGTTACGGGGGCTCGGGACAGATAGAGAAAAACCCGCTCTACAGCGACGGCATAGTGAATTGGATTGCCGCCGGCCAGGTCATCGGCAAACCCTTGACCGTCACCGAGTGGAACAATGAGCCCTTCCCGACACCAGACCGTCACTCGCTGCCGCTCTATATCGCCGGCACCGCCAGCCACCAAGGCTGGGACGCACTGATGCAATATGCCTACAGCCAGGAGCCACTGGGGGGCGAAGGAGGGATGAGTGCCAACAACTGGCACGCCTATAACGACCCTGCAATGCTGGCCACCCTGCCCGCCGCCGCCTTGCTTTATCGCCGTGCAGACGTTCACGAAGCAACAACGACCTACGTCTTCGCGCCGACGCCAGGCACCCTGTTCAACCAAATGATCACACCGGCCAGCTCTGCTCTCCTGCGCACAGCCATGGAGAAAGGCAAGCTGGAAATCGCGATGCCACAGACGCCGGAATTGCCTTGGTTGCAACAGAGCGCTATCCCAAGCAAGGCACAGGAATTTCATGATCCTGACCAGTCGCTGCTGGACGCCAATGCCAGCGAGTCCACGACCGACACGGGAGAGCTAAAGCGCAACTGGAAACGAGGCATCTACACCATCAATACACCGCGTACCCAAGCCGCTACCGGCTGGATCGGCGGCGAGTCGATCAGCCTTGGCAACATTAAGGTTCAAGTGAAGACCGCCAACGCCAGTGTGGTGGTGCAAAGTCTGGACGACGCGCCTTTGGGACGATCACAGGATTTACTGATTTCGTTAGGCACCCGTGCCATCCCCCAAGACGTCGACAAAGTACCTTTTTACGTTGAGCCCCTCGAGGGCACGCTAACCATCCAGGCGCCGCAAGGCTTGACACTGTTCACCCACGGCATTCTGAGGCAAATGAAGAAGCTGCCCGCGACCTACCTTGATGGCCGCTATACAATCAAGTTCGACGGCTTGCAGGCGTCGAACTGGTTGTTCTTGAAAAAAGACGTCACGCCAGCACAACCTTAGGCGTTGCGCAGCCGACCTCAACCTGATGGAACAACAACTTGCGGTGTTGTTCCGTGAGGGCTATTTAAAGGGCGTCAAAATCAAACGATGGGACATAGCCTGCGCCGAGCAGATGTGGACATTTCGACGATACAAAATCATCACTTAATAAATCATCCGCACTTTTATACTTGCTCGTGAAAACCCCGGTGATATTTAAAAGAGTATGTGGCAAGGAGGATATGCTGATTTTCTGACTTTCTCTTTCCTTCAACTTTAAAAGCTTGAGCGATTGCTGGCTTGAAACATTATCGGATGCCCAGATAAATGCCGAAACCGGGAGATCGTATTTATTGCCAATTCCGTGACCCAGGAGCCCTCGACTGTCATCCATCATGTTTTCACCATGATCCGATGAATAAAACAAGACAGATGGTTTTTTGCTTGACTTCAGCTGATCAATAATTGCGCTCAATAGCCAGTCGGTATACAAAATACTATTGTCATACTCTGCGGTAATTTTGTCTTTGAAGCTGTCTGTTGACGGCTTGAACTTATCGAATTGTTCTGGGTATCGGCGTGAATACTCGAAATGACTACCCTTGACATGAATGAATATGGCTTTCTTTTGTGTATCGCCTTTATTTAATATTTTTTCATATTCTGAAATCAATGCTCCATCATAGCTTCTCTCAAAATATTGACGATATTGTGCCTCTGCGGCTATTTGTGGAATTATCCCGCCAAAACTATCAACTTCCTGCACAGACAACCAATAGGTCATGTACCCGGCTGCGCGATATATACTCACCAATGATTTGGTTGACGCAATGGAGTCCCAATCCGATATAGGCTCAAGGCTCAGCATTGAAGGAACCGCGTACGAGGTATACGGGGCTGTCGTGCAGATCTTATTAAACTTGAAAATCCCCGCCTGCTTACCGAGATTCGGGGTTGTTTCCTTGTTATAACCGTAGAGGGACCAGTTCTGCGGCCGTGATGACTCACCGATCACAAAAACAATGGTTTCTATATTGGATTGATCCGACATACTGGTTATTTTTACATCGGATTCCCGACGGCGCTTGATAAGGTTCTCCGTCCCCAAATACAAGTTTGCAGTCAGGGCAATTTGCGACAAATAACCTACTGGCGTGCTTTGATCTTTTGCAAGGAGATCCATGACTGCAGATTTCCCGAAAGAATTAAGTTTGACAGTTTTATAAAAATACGCCCCATACCCCACTAGCAAGGCGCTAACAACCAAAACAAAAATACCTTTGTTTTTATATAATTCGCGCTTATGCAGGCCTATTAATCCAGCCCCATAGCAAAATATGAAAATCACCAAAACGATACTGATCGGCTGCCAATAGGTCGGCAGAAATTCGCTCGCCTCCTGATAGTTTGTCAAGCCAATAAATATATAGGCAGCTGTTAATCTCGAGTTGAAATTCAAAACCAAAAACAGATCAATAGCTGCTATCAAATAGAACGGCAGCAGAAGAATGTGAACCTTGAATTGACTGGATGAAATAAATCTAATTGCCAAAAGCCACAACACCGACATGCCCAGGGTGTATACGACCAATAAATCAATTTTAGAGTATTGATAGTTTGCAAGCGTTCTAACAATCAACGGTGATAGCAGAAATAACCACAATACTAAATTCGGCCATTCTGCTTTAAATATTTTTAATGAATAATCGATAATTTTGGCAGAATTTTTCATTTGATAATAATTCTCGCAGGATGCCCTTATGCCTCCTCAGAGGGTAGCTTCAATTGGCGCGCTCGCTGTATCTTGTTCAAAATAATCTGTGCCTGCACAGCAATAGTGCCCAGGAAATCGGAGATCAGGATGAAATTTTTGGTGGTGGGTGGCGCGGGTTATATCGGCTCGCACATGGTGAAGCAGCTACTGAGTGCAGGTCACGATCTTGTGGTGGCAGACAATTTCTCAACGGGTTATCGCAGCGCGTTGAGGGGCGGGACATTGGTCGAACTGGACATAGCCGACGAACAGGCGCTGGACGCCCTGTTTGCGGGACACCACTTTGATGCCGTGTTCCACTTCGCGTCCTTTATACAGGTGGGCGAATCCGTCGCTGAACCTGCCAAGTACTATCAAAACAATTTCGCCGCCACCCTGACGCTGCTCCAGGCGATGGTTCGCGCCGGGGTTAAAAACTTCATTTTTTCCTCGAGCGCCGCCGTCTACGGTGATCCGGTGTATGTACCCATCGACGAGGAGCATCCCAAGGTCGCGATCAACCCTTATGGTCGCAGCAAGTGGATGGTGGAGCAGATGCTTGAAGATTTCGACCGCGCCTACGGGCTGAAATCGGTCTGCCTGCGCTACTTCAACGCCGCCGGAGCAGACCCTGAAGGACAGTTAGGTGAACGCCATGAACCGGAAACCCATCTGCTGCCACTGATCCTGCAAGCAGCCTCCGGACGGCGCGCAACCATCACCGTCTATGGCCGTGATTACGACACGCCTGACGGCACTTGCATTCGCGACTACGTCCACGTTGTCGACCTCGTTGCAGCTCACGCACTTGCAGTGGATTATCTGCTGGCAGGGGGTGCAAGCACGGCGTTCAACCTCGGTAACGGTCAAGGTTTCTCAGTACAGCAAGTGATAGATACCGCGCGCTACGTGACCGGCCAGGATATCTCTGTCAGCGAAGCGCCACGTCGCGCGGGCGATCCACCACGCCTTGTGGCCGATCCCCGCAGGGCCAACACATTACTTGGCTGGCAAGCGCAATTTGGCTCACTTGAACAGATAGTGGCGCACGCCTGGAACTGGGAGCAGAAGTACCCTTGGCACTGACCGTCGGCGCTAGCCAATAGCGCCGATCTCCTGCGGGTGATGCTCTAGTAGTAAGAGCGGTTTTCGGGCTCGGCTTTGTTCAACACCGTGCCAATCAGATTGGCTGTCCCAAGATGATGCAGGCTTTCCTCGATCTCTTTCTTGCTGTTCAATCCATTAGCGACAACGAGCAGGACACAGTCGAACCTGGGCAGGACGTTAATCACATCATCCGAACTCAACAACGGCGGCAAGTCGAAAATCACGACGCGTGAGTTGTAGCGCTCGCGCAGATCAACAATCAAATGGCTCACTGCAGGCGATGACAGCACTTCGGTGGAAAGAGGAATCGGCTCACGCGTCGGCAGGACCACAAAGCGCGGCAAGGTCGGATTGACCAGTACTTCTTGCAGTTCAGCTTCATCCGCCAACAATTCATTAAGCGATTTATCCATCGGCAGACCCAGATACTCACCCACCTTCGGACGACGCAAGTCGAAGTCCACCAGTAACGCCGTCTTGGTCGTGTGATGCGCGATGCTCATTGCCAGGTTTATAGCCAACACCGTCTTGCCTGCCTCCGGAGTCGGCGAGGTGATGGCGAGCGTGCGCCAGCCATTTTCTTCCATGATTTTTAGAACTTGTGTACGCAGTAGATCGAATGCCCCACTCATATTCGAATTTTTGTTGTAAGCCACAATGCGGTTGCGCTCAAGGTGATCTGGTCGCAAAGGTACAACCTTGGTTTGCACATAACTGAGTGCATTCAGACCTGTGGACTGCGCGGTCGGTGTCATGGCTTTTGACGAGGTCTGTTGCTCGGCTTTTTCGGTATCGGGATTGAACATTTCCATGGCTATATTCCTTATGCAAACCGGCCCAGAGCTTTAAACATCAGAAGATCCAGAGGCATGTAGAGGAAGTGCAGGAGCACCAGAAAGATCGCGATTGTCACGACTCCACAGACGATCAATAGCATTCGCCACTTCCTGCGGCGTGCCAGTTCAGCCTTGGTGTGAATGTAGGGAATGGAAACCAATACGCGTCTACCCAGCACGCTGGCCAAGACCTGGGCACCGCGCACACGCTGACTCATCATCTCGAGGAGCATCACCAGCGCGCCGGCACCCACCGGGGCAAGCAAGAAACCCATGGCAACCACTTTTTTACGGTTCGGCCGTACCGGCTTCTCGGGCATCAGCGGCGACTCCAGAAGAACAAAACGCTCGGCTTTGTTTTCCTGCTCCAGGCTTTCGGAAATTTTCGCACTCATTTCCTTCGTGCGAATCTCTTCATATTTTTTACGAGCATTATCGTGGTCACGCATCACCGTAACCAAGCCGCGCTCGATTTGCGGCGTCTCAATAATTTGTGCCTCGTATTCGGCTATTTTTCCGAGTATTTGCTGCTTTTGATCGGCCAGCGACTTGATACGTGCTTCTGCTGCGGAGATCCGCGCCTGGGCCTTGGCAACGTCCAGATTGACCGAAGCCCCTGCACCAGCACCTTTGCCAGCCTCAAGTGCAGCAATTTTGCGTTTGACGGCACGCACGTCGGGGTGGGCTTGCGTATACAGCGCCTGCAACCGGGTGTACTCCGCTTTGAGGCTAGCCAGATCCTGTGGTTTATCAACTGCCGCACCGGGTGCTCCAGGCTTGGTCGCTAGCCCGGCATTCGCGGCGGAAAGCTCCAGCTCATTGAAGCGCAACTCCTCACGGGCAGTTTTGTAGTCACGGTCGACCTCTTTGAGCTCGGTTTCGGCGCGCGTCAACATATTCATGCGCAGCTCCTGATGCTCGGGCAGCGCGTTGCTGTGTGCCTGCTTGAAGTCCGCCAACCGGTTCTCGAGGGCTTCCAGTTCCACCCTGAGTTTGTCCGCCTCCTGCGTCAGGAACTCTGTCGTTTCACTGGCGCGTTCGGTGCGCTGCTTGATGTTTTCATCCAGAAACAGCGTCACCAGCTCCTTGGCAACTTTGTTCGCAATCTCTGGCTGCCGGTGCTCGAAGGAAAGACGGAAAGCAATCGTCACCTCTCCGCGCCCCTTGACGGCAGCACTGACCAGGGAGACCACAATCGCATTGCGCATTTCTTCGATCTTCTCGCTAACGCTCAGTTGCCGACTTTGCGAAGCAAAAAGATTGTATTTGTCGATGATCCCTTCCAGATGCTCACGGGTCATCACGCGCTGGCGAATGACTTCGATGCGCTCATCGGCAAAGGTATTGTTGTTGGCCGCCACCAGGTCTGGCGAAATCTGTTGAGACTCCACCAGAATCGTGCCGGATGACTCATAGGTCGGCGGGAGAGAGATCGCTACCGCTATGCACACGCCGAGTATGACCACGAAACTCACGATCAACAGCAGGGCGTGGTGCTTGATGATAGCTAGGTAGTCGTTGAACGACATTTCGTATTCAGAGGCCATATTTCTCACACAGCTGAATGTCAGAGACCGGGATAACTATAGGTCAACGTCAGCCCGACGACGTTTGCAGTGGCATCCGGCAAGCCATCTTGCTGGCGTTGTTTGTATGTGTAGGATAGGCGTGCAATCCAAAAAGGCGAGAGTTCTTGGCTAAACCAGGCACTGTAATTTTTCAGGGTATTCGGCGTCCGGCCTTTGGCGTCTTGCCAGGAGGCATCGAAACCGGTGCGTCGGGTCTCGTCGACGGCATAGCTCCATGTCCCCCTCAGGGCATCAACCTCGACGAAACCACCGTCCCCGCTGGCGAGAGTGCTACGACTGGCGTCGATGCTGGTATCAATACGCTCACCGGCATATTGCAACATTAAACCGCCCTGGCCTTTGGGGCCGCTACCGGTGCCGGAGACTTGGTTGAGACCCACGTAGGCCGTCCCCTTAAACCGCTCGGAGAATTCGACATTCAAGCCGATCGCAGGGGTGTAGCTGTTCGAGGAAGCCACCGCAGACCCCTTGTCCGGCTCATAGCGCCTCACGCCCAAACGGGTGAACAGCTCGACCTGCTCACTCCATGCATAGTTCCAGCTGAAGCGGGTCGCCAGCTCGTCATAGTTGGTCAGTGAATTAATATCGTAAGTGACATGAGTGTAGTCAGTCTCGTTAACCAGGGTACTTCGCTCGCTGAGAGCAGTGCTCCAGTTGCCGCCCAGCAAATACATCTTTTGCGTGCCATCAGAGGCAACTACGCCGGTTTCCTGAACTACCGTGGAAAGCGTAGAGTTTTCTTCATACCTCGCCGTGAGTCCAAAAGCCCCCGTTTCGGTCTCGCGCTGCCACCCTAACCTTAATCTGGGATCTTCACGGTCCGAAACGATCGACGTATCCGACGAGCGCACGATATTTACCCCGAGACCGAACTGGAACTCATCCCGTCCGGAAGTACCCACGAGGCTGTAATCGGGGGCGATGATGGTACGGGTCACCCCCTTCTCATCACTCGTGAGCAACAGTGGGTTGCTGTCGTACTCGACCGTCGAAGGCACTGCTATAGCTGATTGCCAAGTAGCAGCATAGGCCATGTCCGAACACGACAAAGCCAGGATTGCCGTCGCAATCCCGGTCGTTCGAAATTCAAGCAAGATAATCCTTAGTGCCTCGCGCAAGGCTAAGGCACGACCAGCGTATCGCCGGCTTTAAGTAGAAAATTGGTGGTCATGTCTTTCCCTGACATCAACTCGCTATAGTCGACGCGCAGGATCTCTTGTTTAGCCCCATTGGACCGCACGACCTTAATGTCGTCTTTATCGGCGAATTTGTCGAGCCCGCCCGCCATGCTTATTACCTGCAGCACTGACGTTCGACCTGCCATATGCACGGGGCCGGGTTTCAGCACTTTGCCCTGGACGTAGACGAGATTACCTTCGGTGCCGGTGACGACAACGCTCACCTGCGGATCAGGTATGAATTTCTCAAGTTTGGCAGCGATTTGCTGCTCGACAGCGGTGGTATCAAGCCCCTCAACATCGACTCGCCCTACCAGCGGGAAGGTAATGCTGCCATTGGGGAGTACGCGTACATCCTGTTTGAGCTTGTCTTCGCCCCAAACGGAAATAGAAAGGTTATCTCCCGGACTCAGCCGGTAAGTCGGGTCGTTTTCGACGGCATTGGAAAGGCTGGGCCAAACGACCAGCGCGCAGAGCACAGGTATCAATGAACGGAACATCGGGATCCCTCCGTCTAAGTGGCCATGCAAGGAGTCTAGAACAAAAAAACCTAGTCAAATCACTCTAGCCTATTTCACGCCAAAGAAACTACTAAACAGCAATCACCTTGAGCTTCTGGGTGGTCAATTCTACCAATGCAACACACCCGAAACCGGAACGTTAGTGCAAAACAGAACAATAGTGTTATTTAACAATAGGTTGGAACAGGCAAACCACCTCCGATGTATTTCGCGCCAATATTAACTACACCATACCCGCTTGAGCTGGCTCAACTGCGACACTGTCAACCTGACGATGACTACGTTTGCCAGCGCAACTAACTGATATCCACAATCACAACAAAAGCATCACATAAAGCCGTGTGTCCAGCCAGCCACCAGAGTGACCGTCTAAATAACCCTTATTGCCAAAAACGTTAACAACACTTATATCTTCCGTCGGTTGGCGACCACAATAAAACCAAACAACGCGGAAGAAAATAACCATGCTGCCGCAGAAAGCGGTACTGCATTGGGTTGGTTGATATCAGATACCCCCACCAGACTTTTATCCTGGAGAGATGAATCAATCTTGAATTTCTTATTGTCAACCGCCGCCATTAATCCGTCACGGGAAGAAGAATTGACGGATACATCCACGCCTGAGTCAGCGTGATGATTGACACTGTTAACTTTCGCAGAATGGACATCATCGACGTAAATATCAGTGATCAATGAAGGCAAGCCAAGGCCCTTTCCAAAAGTAAGTAGTGCGCCACCCGCGTTATCTTTGAGAGCCGTACAAAGTTGAGGCCCTAACTCCTCGCAAGCGCTGCTTATGCGACTAATTTCATAGGCCAAACTGGTCGCCTGAGCACTAGCAACGGCTGCACCATTCAGGATCACAGACAACAACACAAATTTAATGACAAGTGTTGAGCGCATAACACCGCCTCCTTGCGCAGGGGGGTTATTCTTTTGTCGGTTGAAGGAATCTTTATCGGCTAAATTGAGCCTATAAGCACATCGCTATTACGTCAATGGTCCGTCACAATAATAAATCGAAATTTCATTTTACGGAGGATGGCGTCAAAATAACGCCACAACAAGCACGCCAGTCCACTGAATTCTATCCATGTGAAATAGCTTCACGCATGGGCATCGGTCGCATCAGGAGCCGGCCAAAGTACCCGGCGGCGGAGAGTTTTTGACGCATGAAGACGGCATGACAGGCCCAGCCCTGGAACACTGTAGAAGTCTCGGCGCTGCACCAGGGAACCATGCTCAACCTCCCTGGCACCCGCGCCGAGCAGATCAATTCAATGCGCGTAAAAGGCATCGCGATTGAAGACAGGATGAATGACTGACCATTACTTCGGTTGCGCCACCGTACGCAAATAAGGTTTCACCGTCTTGAAGCCATCCGGGTACTTCTTCCTTGCGTCGTCGTCGGATACCGACGTAGGAATGATCACATCCTCACCCGGACGCCAGTTCACCGGCGTGGCAACCGTGTGCTTGGCGTTTAACTGGATAGCATCGAGCAGCCGTAACACTTCATCGAAATTGCGCCCGGCACTCATCGGGTAGATCAGCATCGCCTTGATCTTTTTATCCGGGCCGACAATGAATACTGAGCGCACCGTGGCGTTGTCCACGGCAGTACGAGCGCCGCCACTGGCGTTCGGGTGGATCATGTCGTAGAGCTTGGCCACCACCAGATTCTCGTCGCCGATCATGGGGTAGTTGACCGCATGGCCCTGGGTTTCTTCGATGTCTTTGGCCCAGGTCTGATGGTTACCGACCGGGTCGACGCTGAGGCCGACAATCTTGGTGTTGCGTTTGTCGAACTCCGGCTTGAGCCCGGCCATATAACCGAGTTCAGTGGTGCAGACCGGGGTGAAGTCCTTAGGATGTGAGAACAGGATGGCCCACTTGTCGCCAATCCATTCGTGGAAATGGAGCGTGCCTTCGGTGGTTTCGGCGGTGAAATCCGGTGCTTCGTCGCCAATACGAATGGTCATGTGCGTTCTCCTCGCTGTGAAGGGTAGGGAAACTCTCGGAACGATCCAGTATAGGAGACCTTGAAGACTTCGCTCTGCACCCGTCGAAGGGCTGCTGCACACCGATTTACGAGACTAAAACTTCATCCGCAAATGCTGCCTATACTGCAATCCGGCCAATCCAACTGCCCTGATTGTCTGCGCTAAGGACCTGACAGATGAATGTGATCGATTATTTTGATCGAGTAAGAATCATCAATATCTCGTCAAGAAAAGATCGCCGTTTAGAAACAGTAGAAGAATTCGCTCGCAACGGCTTTCACATTGATGATGAGAAAATAGGCTTTTTTGAGGCTGTTACGCCCAGTGAGGGAAATGGCTTCCCGAGCGTCGGGGTCAGAGGCTGCTTTTTGAGTCATCTGGGGGTGCTGGAAGAGGCGATGCGCCTGAATTTGAAAAACATCTTGATCCTGGAGGACGACATACAGTTTTCCAGACATATTTCTCAATATGGAAGAGAGGCCATCGAGTCTCTGGAAGGTATGGAGTGGGACATCGTCTATTTTGGGCATCCGTTTGAAGAAAATTCAAACTTGCCCGCTTGGAAAGCAGTTGACCGGCCAATACATTTGGCCCATTTCTATGCAGTTAACGGGAAATGCTTTGGGAAATTGAGGGATTTTTTATTCCAGATTCTGGAGCGGCCACCGGGACATCCTGACGGAGGTCCGATGCATTATGACGCCGCTCTCAATACGCTTATTCATAAGAATAAAGAAATCCTGGCTTACTATTTCACTTGGAATTGTGGCTATCAAAGGCCCTCGCGGACGGACCTGCATGAGCTTTCCATCTTTGACAGGGTGCCTCTCCTGCGGCCGGTAATGGGTATGCTCAGGAGGTTAAAGGCAAAAAATCTGAGAAGAACTCGATAGTTTTCTCTCTTTAAAGAAGGTCTGAAGTACCCAATGCCTGACGTAACCAACCGGCACGGCGCAGGAGCCGTGTCCGGGTGATTGTGGCGCCCCCCTCCTCATTTGCGCGCCAACTTGTACCGGACGCACTCCTCGTAAAAGCTCTCGCGCAGGGCTGCGGGCTTCATCCGCGAATGACTGTCATAGGTCTGCTCGGTAATGCCCATCGCCATCATGTGCATCCACGGCTTGCTGAACTTGTAGGTATGTAACTTCTGCCGCGCTGCATACAGTGAAACCCCGGACAGCTTGAGCTCCTGGGCTCTCGCCGCAGTACCTGCGCCCCAGCTGCAAATGTAACGATCATTCGATGCCAGCTCTTTGGCCTGGACAGTGGCGGCAACGCTCGCCAGGCCTAACGAAATCAGCGCAACCATCACATTCCGCATTTGCATTCGATCCCAACTAACTGAAAATTAATTGATTCTGGTCAAAAGTTTCAGTCTTCGGGGCCAGCAAAATGCCTTAAGTGCGCTATCGCCTGTTTTCTCCACGTCTTACGGACGTTTCTTGCGAGATTCCAATCCTTAGCTATAGCTAACACTCTATCCCGCCAATGAATGAGGCAACGGAATGTCAGTCGCAAAGAAAATGACAGTGGGGCAACTGACGATGTTGACAGCCGTCAACATGTTGGGCTCCGGCATTGTGCTGCTCCCCACAAAACTTGCCGAAGTTGGCGGTATTTCCATCCTTTCCTGGCTGATCACGGCCACTGGCTCCCTGGCGCTGGCCTATGCCTTTGCGCGCTGCGGGATGCTCAGCCGAAAGACCGGGGGTATGGGCGGCTATGCCGAATACACCTTCGGCAAGGCGGGTAACTACATCACGAACTACACCTATGGCCTCTCGCTGTTGATTGCCAACGTGGCGATCAGTATTACGGCGGTCGGCTATATCCAGGAGCTGTTCCATGTTGAACTGGGCTCACTGCAAGTGGGTCTGGCGACCATCGCTTTGTTATGGATCACCACCTTCGCCAACTTCGGCGGCGCGCGGATTACCGGCCGGATCGGTTCGATCACGGTTTGGGGTGTCATTGCGCCGGTGGTGCTGGTGTCCACCATTGGCTGGTTCTGGTTCGACAGCAGTGTCTACGCCGCCGGCTGGAACCCCCACAACATGGGCTGGTTCGAAGCTGCAGGTGCATCGGTGGCGATCACCTTGTGGGCATTCCTCGGCCTGGAGTCGGCGTGCGCCAACACCGATGCCGTGGAAAATCCAGAGAGGAACGTACCCATTGCGGTGCTTGGCGGCACCCTCGGCGCGGCGGTGATCTACATCGTCTCCACCAACGTCATCGCCGGTATCGTCGATAACCCGGAACTGGCCTCCTCAACTGCACCGTTCGGGCTGGTCTTTGCCAAGATGTTCACCCCTATGGTCGGCGACATTGTGATGGCCGCGATGGTACTGGCGTGCATCGGTTCGCTGCTGGGTTGGCAATTCACCATCGCTCAGGTCTACAAAAGCTCCGCGGACACCGGTTACTTCCTGTCGATCTTCGCCAAGTCAAACAAGGCCGGAACACCCATTGTCGGCATGCTGGTGCTGCTGGCAGTGCAGACGGCGCTGGCTTTTCTCACCATCAGCCCTGACCTGAGCAAGCAGTTCGACACCCTCGTCAACCTCGCGGTGGTCACCAACCTGGTGCCCTACATCCTCTCCATGGCCGCGTTGATGACCATTCAAAAGGTCTCCAACGTTCCGGCGGGCACGGCGCTGATAACCAACATCATTGCGTGGGTCGCAGCGGCTTACAGCTACCTGGCACTCTACAGTTCGGGCGCGCAGGCACTGATGCTCGGCGGCGTGGCAACGATCTTTGGTTACACGCTGTTTGGCTTCGTCAACAACCGCCTGATCCGCCTCGAAGCGCTCAACAACAGCGTACCGACACAGACCGTAAGCGCTCAGCACATCACGGGCGAGCCGGTACCGGTCAATAACTTGCAAGCAGTAAAAGTGGAGGCTTGATCATGACGGAATATAAAAATTCGCTCGGAATGCTCACGCTGTTGGTCAGCAGCCCGCCGGACAAACGCACCGTCTTTGGTCGCGCCCTGCATCAGTTGATCAACGATGTGGAGGAACGCGCCGTCCGGGTGCTGGCGTCGGAAACCCTGAGCGACGCCACATCGATCCTGCGCTCGGACCCGGCCATTCAATGCGTGCTGCTCAGCTGGGAAATGGACAAAAGCGAAGACCACGAGGAATGCATCCAGCTGCTGGTCAGCCTGCGTGAGCGCAACACCCGGGTGCCGGTTTTCCTGATTAGCGACCGCAGTACCGCGTCGAACATTCCGCTGGTGGTCATGCAACACGCCGATGACTTCATCTGGTTGCCCGAGGACACCAGCCGTTTCCTCAGCGGGCGCATCCTGGCGGCCATCGAGCGTTATCGCCAAGCCGCACTGCCTCCCATGTTCGGGGCGCTGGTGAAGTTTTCCCGAACCTATGAATACTCGTGGCACACCCCTGGACATGCCGGCGGCACAGCGTTTTTGAAGAGCACCGCGGGGCGCGCCTTCTACGAGTTTTTTGGCGAGAACCTGCTGCGTTCGGACCTGTCGATTTCGGTCGGCGAACTCGGTTCGCTGCTCGATCACAGCGGCCCCATCGGCCAGGGCGAGCGCTACGCCGCCAAGGTGTTCGGCGCCCACCGCACCTACTACGTCACCAACGGCTCGTCGATGTCCAACCGCGTCATCCTCATGGCCAGCGTCACGCGCAATCAGATCGCCCTGTGTGACCGCAACTGCCACAAGTCCGCCGAGCATGCGATGACCCTGTCCGGGGCCATTCCGACCTATCTGGTGCCGACCCGCAACCGCTTCGGCATCATCGGCCCGATCCTGCCGCAAACCCTGAGCGCCGAAGGCGTGAAAGCCGCTATCGCCAGCAACCCGCTAGTCAAGCAGGGCATCGATCCGACACCCGTCCACGCCATCATCACCAACTCCACTTACGACGGCCTGACCTATAACGTCACCCGCGTCGAAGAGTTGCTGGGGCAAAGTGTCGATCGTCTGCATTTCGATGAAGCCTGGTACGGTTATGCGCGTTTCAACCCGCTGTACCGCGAGCGCCACGCCATGCACGGCAGCCCGGACGATCACGACGACTCGAAGCCGACCGTGTTCGCCACCCAGTCGACCCACAAGTTGCTGGCCGCCCTGTCCCAGGCCTCGATGATTCACGTGCGTAACGGCCGCAACCCGATCGAACACGGGCGCTTCAACGAGTCGTACATGATGCACGCCTCGACTTCGCCGAACTACGCAATCATGGCTTCGTGCGACGTCAGCTCGGCGATGATGGAAGCGCCCAGCGGGCAAATCCTCACCACCGAATCGATCGAAGAAGCCATCAGTTTCCGCCAGGTCGTCTCGCGCATGCACAACGAGATGTTGAGCAAGGATGACTGGTTCTTTACCTGCTGGCAGCCGCCGACCGTGCAGGTTGGCGCGGCCACCGTGCCGTTCCATGAAGTCGACCCGGTGCTGTTGAAAACCGAGCCGAACTGCTGGGTACTGCACCCCAACGCGGTATGGCACGGCTTCGGTGACATCGAAGAAGGCTACTGCATGCTCGACCCGATCAAGGTCTCGGTGCTCAGCCCCGGCATGGGCGACGACGGCAACCTGCTCGACTCGGGCATCCCGGCTTGTGTGCTGACGGCGTACCTGGGACGTCAGGGCATCGTGGTCGAGAAAACCACCGACTTCACCATCCTGTTCCTGTTCTCCATCGGCATCACCAAAGGCAAATGGGGCACCTTGCTCAATGCCCTGCTCGACTTCAAACGCGACTATGACGACAACGTCGAACTGGAACTGTGCCTGCCGGATCTGCTGGCCGCCAACCAGACTCGTTACGCCGGCATGGGCCTCAAGGACCTGGCCGACGAAATCTTCGCTGCCATGAAGAAACACAAAACCACCGCCAACATGGCCCAGGCGTTCGGCACACTGCCGCAAGCCGAATTCAGCCCGGTGGAGGCCTACGAAAAACTGGTCAGAAACGAAATCGAACGGGTGACACTCGAAGAAGCCGCCGGACGCATCGCCGCCACCGGGATCGTGCCGTATCCACCGGGCATTCCACTGCTGATGCCGGGTGAAAACGCCGGGGCTGCGGATGGGCCGTTGCTGGCCTATCTCAAGGCGCTGGAAGCCTTCGACAAATCCTTCCCGGGTTTCACCCATGACACCCACGGGATCGAAAGCGAGGGCGGGGTTTATCGCCTGCTGGTGTTGAAATGAGCTAGCGCCTGTACGTGCAGCAAAGTAAAAAAACGGGCGCCCTGAAGGCGCCCGTTTTATATGTCTTCTCCTAAGCGATTAACCCCTCGGGTTTAAACCCTCACACTGCGCCCTGGCAACGATGATCGCTGGCTGGTTTCCCAATCCTGGACCAGACCGACGGGCGCATCGGACGCTGGCAGCATGGTGCGCCCACGAACCAGATCGGAGGCCCGTTCGGCCAGCATGATGGTCGGTGCATTGAGGTTGCCGTTTGGCTCGGTCGGGAACACCGACGAGTCGATCACCCGCAAACCCGCGATGCCCCGCACACGCAGCTCGGAGTCAACCACTGCCATCTCGTCCTCGCCCATGCGGCATGAGCCACAAGGATGGTAGGTGCTTTCCAGGTTTGCACGCACGAAGGCGTCGATTTCTTCGTCGGTATTCACCTGTGGTCCGGGGGCGATCTCGCCGTCGCGGAAGCGGTCCATTGCCGGTTGGCCGATGATCTCGCGGGTCAGTCGGATGCAGCGGCGGAAACCTTCGCGGTCCTCTTCGCGTTGCAGGTAGTTGAATTGAATCTCTGGATGCTCGTAAGGGTCAGCGGAACGCACCCGAACATAACCGCGACTTTTCGGTTTGTTCGGCCCGGTGAGCACCATGAAGCCGTGGCCCTTGATCGGTTTATTGCCGTCATAACGCATGGCCGCAGGCAGAAAGTGGAACTGAATGTCCGGCCAGCGCAGGCCCTTGTCTGAGCGGATGAAGCCACCTGCCTCGAAATGGTTGGTAGCGCCGAGTCCGTCCTTGAACAACAGCCAGCGCAGGCCAATCAACAACTTGCTCAGCGGGTCCATTTTGCTATTGAGCGTCACCGGCTCCTTGCAGCCGAACTGGATGTAAACCTCGGCGTGATCCTGCAGGTTCTCCCCTACTCCCGGCAGGTCATGACGCACGCCGATCCCGGCTTTGCGCAGGACCGCGGCCGGGCCGATACCGGAGCGTTGCAACAGGTGCGGCGAACCGATGGGACCCGAGGAAATCAGCACCTCACGGTTGCAATAAACCTGATGGGTCTGCCCTTCGTGGTCATACATGACGCCGACGGCTCGCTTGCCTTCAAGGATGATCTGGCGAGTCATTGCATGGGTGATCACGGTCAGGTTCGGACGCCCCATGGCCGGGCGCAGGTAAGCGTTGGCCGTGGAGCAGCGCACGCCGTTTTTCACCGTCATGTGCATCGCGCCGAAACCTTCCTGCATGTAGCCGTTGCAGTCCTCGGTCTTGATGTAGCCCGCTTCTGCGCCCGCCTCGACCCAGGCCCCGTATAACGGGTTTTTCATGTGATTGCCGTTGGTGGTGTGCAACGGGCCGGTGCTGCCGCGATAGCCGTCACCGCCCTCCTCGTAATGCTCGGCCCGTTTGAAGTAAGGCAGGCAATTGCGGTAGCCCCAACCCTCTGCACCGAGGGACTCCCATTCGTCAAAGTCATAGGCGTGGCCACGGATGTACACCAGGCCATTGATCGACGACGAGCCACCCAGCACTTTGCCTCTTGGGCAGTGAATGCGACGTCCGTTGAGGAACGGCTCCGGCTCGGTTTCGTAGCGCCAGTTGTACTTCTTGGTGTTCATCGGGATCGAAAACGCGCTCGGCATCTGGATCACCACACTGCGATCGCTGCCGCCGAATTCCAGCACCAGGACCGAGGTGGCCGGGTCTTCGCTCAAGCGGTTGGCCAACACACAACCTGCCGAGCCGGCGCCGATGATGATGTAGTCGTATTTTTGCGTAACCATGATTATCTCCGGACCGCCGATTCGTTGAAAACGGGCAACGACGGCTTGGTCAACGTGTCGCCGGTGGTGTATTGCGGGGATGTTTTTTCGATGTGCTGGATGACGATTTCTTCGCGCTTGAGGTCGATCGAGCGGCTGAACCAGTAGTACACCAGCCCCGACACGATCAGCCCGACGAGCCAGGCGATATCGATGCTGCCGAGTGCCTTGGCGAGCGGGCCGACATAGACCTCACGCTGTTCAACGCCATCGTAGATGTAGAAGAACGGGATCATCGAGATGAAGCCGATGGCATACGCCGCGATGCCGCGCAGGCCCCAGCTGCCATAGATGTTGCCGTGGGGCATGAAGAAGTGCGGGATGGCGTAGCGGCCCTTGCGGACGAAGAAGTAGTCGGTCAGGTTGACCGAAGTCCAGGGCACCAGGAAGTACAGCATCACCACCAGGTAGATGCCCAACACCGACAGGCCTTTGCCCGAACTCTGGATGCTCAGGGCCACGCCCAGTTGCAGCAGGATCACAAAACCAATCGCCAGGATGCGCGCCTTGCGGGTCGGTTCGATGTGCTTGATCGAGTCGACGCAGGTCAACGTGGTCAGCTTCGCACTGTAGATGTTCATGGCGATGACCGGCAGGAACGCCAGGATCGTGACAACCACCACCACCGTCCCCATCAGTGGCGACACGGTGTTGCCGACTTGCCCAAGGGCCACCAGCACATCCGTGGAATGCAGGTGATCGGCCAGCCAGCCACCGACGGAAATCATCCATGCACCGGACAACGAGGCACCCAGGAAAACCACCGCGATCAGTTTGCCGCTGGAGGTGTTCTTCGGCAGGTAACGCGAATAGTCGGACACATACGGGGCGTAAGCGATGTTGTAACTCGCCGCTGCCGCGAACTGGGCGATGAAACCGGTCCAGTTGAAGCCCAGCGGCGCCGGGGCTACTTCACCGGCCGCAAGCACCGGCACCGCGGCATCGGGAACCCAGCCCATCAGCACCGCCAACGTCACCAGGCCGTAAAGTGGAAGCGACAGGTACAACGCCCATTTGAAACTGCGGTGCATCCAGTCATGCCCGAGGATCGCCAATACGGCCGCCGGTATCGTCACCGCCACCGCGATCACCGCGGGGTTGAAGCCAAATAGCGTGTGCAGCCCCTGCATCATCAACACCAGGTTGACGATGTTGAAACCGGCGAACACAAACAGCGTCGCCAGCAGCACCAGGATCACACCGCGATAGCCAAACTGCGCACGCGACTGGATCATCTGCGGCAGGCCAAGGTGCGGGCCTTGCGAGCCGTGAAAGGCCATGAACAATGTGCCGAACATGATGCCCAGCGTGCCGGCAAGTGTGGTCCAGAGCGCGGTCAGGCCGACGCTCGGGCCAACAAAGCCGATGGTCATGGTAAAGAAGGTGAAATTGCCGAGGAACCAGAACGGGCCCTGGCTCGACAGTTTATCGGTGCGCTCGCTCTCTGGGATGAAATCAATCGAATGGCTTTCGACGACGGGTTTGTCGTCCAGGACCGACACGCTCAGGGCTGACTTGGCGTTAGTGTTCATGATGGTCTCTTATTGTTGGAAGATCATGACGAGATAACTGCATTCTTTCGGGTGAACGGTTCCCTTGTGGAAGCGAGCTATGTGGCGAGGGGGCTTGCCCCCGTTGGACTGCGTAGCAGTCCCATTTTTTTGGGGCCGCTTCGCGACCCAACGGGGGCAAGCCCCCTCGCCACATAGCCCCCTCCCACAGGGTTTGAGTCAGCCATGACTCAGGGGAGCGTGATCCAGACCGCCTTGGTCTCGAGCAGGTAATCGAGCTGCTCCGCGCCCAGATCCTTGCCGAATCCGGACTGCTTGTAGCCACCGAACGGCATCGACGGGTCGAGGGTGCCGTGGGCGTTGACGTAGACCGAACCCGCTTTCAACCGAGGGATCAGGCTGTGCACCTTTCCAAGGTCATTGGAATACAGTGCGGCCGCCAGGCCGTAAGGCGAGTCATTGGCCAGGGCCAAGGCCTCTTCTTCATCGTCGAACGGTGCGGTGACCAGCACCGGACCAAAGATCTCTTCCTGGACGATGCGCATGTCGTTGCGGCAATGGGCAAAAATGGTTGGCTCGACGAAGAAACCGGGGCCTTCGACAGGCTGGCCGCCATAGACCAGTTCGGCGCCTTCTTGCTTGCCGGTTTCGATGTAATCGGTCACTCGCTCCTTCTGCAACGCCGAGACCAACGGGCTGATGAAGCAGTCTGGATCCAGGCCCGGTGCGATTTTCAGCGTGCGGGTGTAGGCGATCAGTTCGCGCAGAAATTCGTCGTAGACGCTGCGATGAATGTAGGCGCGAGTACCGGCATCACACACCTGGCCGGAGTTGAAAAACACGCCGTTGGCAATGGCCTGGGCGGCGGCCGGCACGTCGGCATCGGCCAATACGATTACCGGTGATTTTCCTCCGAGTTCGAGGGTTAGTCGCTTCATTTCGTCCAGCGCGGCGCGGCCGACGGTACGGCCGACCGGGGTCGAGCCGGTGAAGGTGAGCTTGTCGATACCGGGGTGCGCGGCCATGGCCGCACCGACCACGCTGCCGCGTCCGGTGACGATGTTGATTACCCCGTCCGGGATGCCGGCTTCCTGAACCAGTTCGGCAAAGCGCAAGGCTGACAGCGAGGTCAGTTCGGCGGGTTTGACCACCACGGTGCAACCGGTTGCCAGGGCGGCTCCGAGCTTCCAGGCCATGGTTTGCAGCGGGAAGTTCCAGGGCACGATGGCGCCGACCACTCCTACCGCTTCCTTGCGGGTATAGGCCAGGTAATTGCCCGGCAGCGACGGTTCAACGGTGCGGCCATGCAGCTTGGTCGCCCAGCCGGCGAAGTAACGCAGCGTATCGACGGTGCCCTGGATATCGACATCCCGCGCGAAGGCGACTGACTTGCCCATGTCGATCGATTCGATTTCTGCCAGTTCGGCGGCGTTACTCTCAATCAGGTCCGCCAGGCGTTGCATCAACCGCTCGCGTTCCGCCGGTTTGGCCTGGCGCCAGGCGCCGCCGTCAAACTGTGCGCGAGCGGCTTGCACGGCGCGGTCCAGATCCTGGGTGGTGCCCATTGGAATACGCGTGATCAGGCCCTCGGTCGACGGTTCGATGACGTCGGACGTCTGCCCGTCACTGGCCTCAACAAAGGCGCCGCCGATGAACATTTTCTGTACCTTGCTGAGGAAGGTCTGGGTGGCTTCGGATACACCGAATTTCTGCAAATACTGCTTAACGATCGTGTCCATTTTCATTCCCTCTGTGCGGCGGTCAGATCACGCCGTGGCCGTGGTGGTTTCGCTCATGGCGTTCCGTGCTTGAGCCCGCTCATGGAAGATGAAACCAATGCTGTTGAGCAGCAGTTGCGCCGCCAGAATCGAGGTCATGCCGGAAGGGTCATAGACCGGTGCAACCTCGACCAGATCCATGCCAACGATGTTGCCTTGGCTGCGTTTGGCCAGGGCCTGGATGATTTCCAGCACTTCGTAATAGAGGAAGCCGCCGTGACTTGGGGTGCCGGTGCCCGGGGCGATGGACGGGTCGAAACCGTCGATGTCGATGGTGATGTAGTAGTTGATGTTCTGCGGGATCAACGCCAGCACACCTTCGACGCCGAGGCGGCGTACATCACGTACCGAAAGGATCTTCGAGCCGGCCGCGTGGGCGGCTTCATAGTCGTCGCGATTGGACGAAGACACGTTGCGGATGCCCATCTGGGTCATGCCGACAATGTGGTTCATTTCGGACGCGCGGCGCAGCGGGTTGCCATGACCGTAGCGAACGCCATGACGCTCATCGACGAAGTCCAGGTGCGCATCGAAGTGGATGATATGGATCGGGCCGCGGCCCTCGAATGCCTTGATCACCGGGGCGTGGACCGAGTGATCGCCACCGAGTACAACCGGCATGACACCGGCATCCAGAATCTTGCGCACGGCGTATTCGGTGTTCTCGTTGCTGGTGACCATGTCGGTGTGCACGATATCGGCGTCACCCACATCGACCATGCGCACGTCGGCGGCAGTCAGGTACATGACGTCATCTTCGTGGTCATAGGCACCGGCATGGCCGAAGGAAAACAGGGTCGATGCCTCACGAATGCCGCGTGGTCCGAAGCGTGCGCCGGAACGCCACTGGGTGCCCATGTCGTTGGGCACGCCGAGGACCGCCACGTCCGCATCCAGTGCATCCCAATCGGTGCACACCGGGGATTTGCCAAAGGTGCAGTGACCCACGAATGGCAGGTTCAGGCGACCGGATTCATAACCGTTGTTCGACATTTCAGGCATCTCCAATTCTTGTTATCAGCTAGCGGACTTGGATGGCGACCGCCGTTGGAATGACTATGGGCGCAGGTTTTCGTGGAAAAAATGCTAAACATCAGATACTCATATCGGCATTACCGATGCATCCACACGCGGGAGGTTCAAGGTGATTCAGCTGCACGATGTCGATCTGAAACTGCTCAGGGTGTTTGCCACGATTGTCAGGTGCGGCGGTTTCTCTGCCGCGCAGGCGGCGTTGAATGCCGGCCAATCAACCATCAGCGAACAGATGACTCATCTGGAAACCCGGCTGGGGGTCAAGCTCTGTCAACGCGGGCGCAGCGGCTTTCGTCTGACCGAGCAAGGCGTGGCGATCCACGAAGCCACTCAGCGTCTGCTCTCGGCGGTGGAAAACTTCTGCATGGACGCCGACGTGCTCAAGCAGCACATCAGCGGCAAGCTCAATCTTGGGATCATCGACACCACCATTACCGACCCGGACTCACCGCTGCCTCGCACCACCCAGCGCTTCGTGTCGAGGGGACATGATGTGCACCTGAACGTGTACGTCGGCACCCCGGCCGAACTGGAAGAACGCGTACTCGACGGTCGACTGCACCTGGCCATCGGGCATTTCCCGATTCACGTTCCAGGCCTGTTGCACACACCGCTGTATCAGGAAGCCTTGGGGTTGTATTGCGGGCGGCGACATCCGCTGTATGGCAGCAAGGCCGAGGGTGACGGACTGCTCGAAGAGATTGCCGCAAGCCGGATTGTCGTCAGGGGCTACATGCAGCAATACGACCTGGAACACCTGGGCGTCAGCAAAGCCGCGGCGACCGTGGACAATATCGAAGCGCTGGCGATTCTGCTGATCTCCGGCGCCTATCTGGGCTTTCTGCCGATGCACTTCGCAGCCCAGTGGATCAAGACCGGCGAGATGCACCAACTGGCGCCCACCAGCTTGCAACTGATGTCGCCGTTCGACGTGATCACCCGACGCGGCACTGCCCCGCCGCCGATCCTTCAGGCGTTCCTTGAGGATCTGGCCGCCTGTTCGCGCACCACCGGCAACACCTGACAGACACGGCGCGTGCCGGTCATACTCATTCTGTTCGCAACCCTTGCAGGCCACCCTATGCGCATCCACGTCACCTTCATCGACCGCGTCGGCATCACCCAGGAAGTGCTGGCCCTGCTCGGTGGGCGCCGTTTCAATCTGGATGCCGTCGAGATGGTGCCGCCCAACGTTTACATCGATGCGCCCACCCTCGGTGCCGATGTACTGGAAGAGCTGCGCGAAGCCTTTCTTGGGGTGCGCGGCGTGCAAGCGGTGACGATGGTCGACATCCTCCCGGGGCAGCGCCGACGCTTGCAACTCGATGCCTTGCTGGCGGCCAGCACCGACCCGGTGTTGGCGGTGGATGAGCGCGGTCATGTGCTGCTGGCCAACCCGGCGTTGATTTCGCTGTGCGGCCGGGAGCCCGCCGGTGAACCGCTGACGGCACTCTTCGATGATTCCTCCTTGCAACAGACGTTGATCGAACACGGTTACCGCCTGCCCATGCATGAGGTCAGTCTCGGTGGCCAGACGCTGCTGCTGGACGCCATGCCGATCACCGATGCCGGCGCCCTGCTGACCCTGTATCACCCGAACCGCATCGGTGAACGGCTCTCGGCGCTGCATCATGACCATGCCGAAGGTTTCGACGCGCTGCTCGGCGAGTCCCCGGCGATTCGGACCCTCAAGGCCCGCGCCCAGCGTGTTGCAACGCTCGATGCACCGCTGCTGATTCAGGGTGAAACCGGCACCGGCAAAGAGTTGGTGGCGCGTGCCTGCCACGCGATCAGCGCCCGACATGACTCGCCCTTCCTGGCCCTGAACTGCGCGGCACTGCCGGAGAGCCTCGCCGAAAGCGAGCTGTTCGGCTACGCCGCGGGCGCTTTCACCGGCGCACAACGGGGTGGCAAACTCGGCCTGCTGGAACTGGCCGACCAGGGCACGGTGTTCCTCGACGAAGTCGGTGAAATGTCGCCGTACTTGCAGGCCAAGTTGCTGCGCTTTTTAAGCGATGGCTGCTTCCGTCGAGTGGGTGGCGATCGTGAGGTCAGGGTCAACGTGCGGGTCCTCAGCGCGACCCACCGTGACTTGGAGAAAATGGTCAGCGAAGGCAGTTTTCGCGAGGATCTGTTCTACCGCCTCAATGTGCTCAATCTGCAAGTGCCACCGTTACGCGAACGCGGCCACGACATCCTGTTGATGGCCAACCATTTCATGCAGCAGGCCTGCGCGCAGATCCAGCGTCCGGTCTGTCGCCTGGCGCCCGGGACCTATCCGGCGCTGCTCGGTAACCGCTGGCCGGGCAATGTGCGCCAGCTGCAAAACGTGATTTTTCGCGCCGCCGCCATTTGCGAAAATCCACTGGTGGACATCGATGACCTCGACATCGCCAGAACGGCCGTGGAGCGGCAAAACGACGGTGAGGTTGGCAGCCTGGAGAATGCCGTCGAAGGGTTTGAAAAGAACCTGCTGGAACAGCTCTACAGCAGTTATCCCTCCAGCCGTTTACTGGCGGCACGCCTGCAAACGTCGCACAGTGCAATCGCTATCCGCTTGCGTAAATACGGCATTCCCAATAAATCGTAAATCCGACTAGATCAAATGTGGGAGCGGCGGTGCGGCGATCCGACTTGCTCGCGAAAGCGGTGGGTCAGGCGCCTGCAAAGTTGCTGATCCGACGCCTTCGCGAGCAAGCCCGCTCCCACAATGGACATGTGTCGTTGCAGCCTGTGTGAAAATCGATACAGCGTATTGAATTCAAGACATAACCGTCACGACCTGCCTGGCCCGGGCCTCGCACCCTCTCTCTTGAGTACCTGTATTGATTTCAATACGGAGACGCATTGCCAATCTGTCTAAAAATGATTCAAGCAATTGATTTAAATAGATAAATAAACATTGGCACCGCCCTTGCTATCAACCCTCAAGCCACGCTCGCTGCCCTGCACGAGCCTGCCAATCGCCATCCGCCACCAGCAGTGGATGAGTCTGAACAATGAGGAGTTGATATGAGCGAATTGCGTTTTACCGTCGATCACGAATGGCTGCGTCTTGAGAGCGATGGCCTGATTACCGTGGGGATCACCGCTTATGCCCAGCAAGCGCTGGGTGACGTTGTCTTCGTTCAAGTGCCTGAACTGCGCACCTTCGGCGCTGGCGATGAGGTGGCGGTGCTGGAGTCGGTGAAAGCCGCCAGCAGCGTGTACATGCCGCTGGACGGTGAAGTGGTCGAGGTGAATTCGACGCTGGAAAACTCCCCCGAATTGATCAACGAAGACGCGCTGGGTGAAGGCTGGTTCTTTCGTATGCGCCCCAGCGACACGAGTGCAATGGACGCCCTGCTCGACCAAGCCGCTTACGAGCGCCTGACCCACGACGACGCTTGAGGACTTCTCCATGACCGCCCTCCTCGACACCCGCAACGAATTCATCGCCCGCCACATCGGCCCGCGCGCCTTTGATGAGCAAGCCATGCTCAACAGCCTCGGTTTCGACTCGCTGGAAGCCCTGAGTGCCAGCGTCATCCCGGACAGCATCAAGGGCACCAGCGTCCTTGGCCTCGAAGACGGCCTGAGCGAAGCCGATGCCCTGGCCTTGATCAAGTCCATCGCCGGCAAAAACCAGCTGTTCAAGACCTATATCGGCCAGGGCTACTACGGCACGCACACGCCGTCGCCGATCCTGCGCAACCTGCTGGAAAACCCGGCCTGGTACACCGCCTACACCCCGTACCAACCGGAAATTTCCCAGGGCCGCCTCGAAGCGCTGCTGAATTTCCAGACCCTGATCAGCGACCTCACCGGCCTGCCGATCGCCAACGCCTCGCTGCTGGATGAAGCCACCGCCGCCGCCGAAGCCATGACCTTCTGCAAACGCCTGAGCAAGAACAAGGGTAGTCACGCGTTCTTCGCCTCCGTGCATTGCCACCCGCAAACCCTCGACGTGCTGCGCACCCGTGCCGAGCCGTTGGGCATCGACGTGGTGGTCGGCGATGAGCGTGAACTGAGCGACGTGTCGCCATTCTTCGGCGCTTTGCTGCAATACCCGGCGAGCAACGGTGATGTGTTCGATTACCGCGAACTGACCGAACGCTTCCACGCCGCCAATGCTTTGGTGGCGG